>CAZAAT010000004.1:0-47540 GCA_964483175.1 uncultured Bacilli bacterium | reverse complement strand
GGGAATGAGCAAAATCCCACAGACAAGAGTTGAAACTGGCAATAGCCCTATTGATAAGTACGTTGCCAACTTTACGGTATTCAGTCCAAGCAATAACTGAGAGACTGTCGCGATGAACTCCTCTTTCGGCAAACTCAGAAAAACGAGGTACATAATAAGGAACGTGCCGCCAGTATGCGCAAAACCGCTGAATAAACCGGCAAAAAAGCCAAAAATAAGTTTGGTAAAGAGCTTATCAATAAATGGTGGCGGTTCCGAGACCGAGGGGTTAGAGATTTGATATAAGACAAAAACAATGGCACCGAACCCGATCAACTGGCGGATAAGTGATTCGCTGAGTGTAAGCAATAACTGACTGCCAACGATGGTTCCTATCAGAGCCGGGATAATCAATTTGAATGCCAAATTGATCCGCAGATGTCCGCGATAAAGTTGTAAGGTAATCAGATCGGAAAATAACATTAACGGGGCGGTAAAAGGGATGGCAATTCTGGGCGACAAGAACAAAGAAGCAATCGAGCTGGTAAACAATCCGGTTCCGACCCCAAACCCGGCCTTGAAAAATCCAATCACCAAGGCGACTATTACCAATCCATAGGTTTGCCACACGCTCTCCATAGTTTTCGATCCCTTCGCCCAGCGGCATTAGCCTAATATTTTATGCACAGAAAAGGATTTTGTCCCTCCTTGCCCAAATCTTAACCCCATGATTAAGCCAAAAACCATAGTAGTTATAGGTGTTATTGCGGTCTCGTTCTCGGCTGTCTTTGTCCGCCTCAGTTCGGCCCCGGCTCCAACAATCGCCTTTTGGCGATTGCTAATCGCGACCGCTTTTACCGCCATCTTAGCGCTTAAGAGCCGTCAACCACTTCGCTTGCCACACCGGAAAGAGGTAATCCAGACCGGGTTTGCCGGTATTTTTCTAGCCCTGCACTTCTGGACCTGGTTCGAATCGCTCAAGCTAACAACTGTAGCTAGCTCCACTGTGCTTGTTGCCACCCAACCGCTCTTTGTCATCTTAGCCACTCGGATCATCTGGGGTGAGCGTCTGCCTGCTAGAGCAATACAAGGTCTAATTATCGCCTTGGTTGGCACGCTGCTGATAGCCGTCTCGGCCTGGACAGGTCTTGGTCAGTTAGCCGGAAACCTTCTGGCAGTACTGGCTGCTATGTTTGCAGCCGCTTACTTTCTCGTCGGATCACAAGCAAGAACAACGATGGAGGTTAACTCCTATACTTTTTGGACGTATTTATTCTGCACTCTTATTTTAGGACTTGTCGTTGGACTTGGCCCCTTTTCGTTCAGGCCTTACGCGCCAATTGACTGGTTAGCCTTTGCCGCACTTGGAATCATCTGCCATGTTGGTGGCCATACTTCTCTAAATTGGGCTTTGGGCTACGTCTCACCTTCCCTGGTTTCAACTGCGATTTTAGGTGAGCCTGTCGGAGCCACCATCTGGGCGTGGCTATTGTTTTCAGAGATCCCAACTCTCAGTGAATTAGCTGGTGGGCTCCTAGTTATTCTCGGTCTTTTCATCTTTATCTCCCACCCTAGCCTCACTGCGGACGGAAAAAGTTCAGAATAATAAGAATAGTTCCCTTTTTCGCAAAAGGCATGATAGAATAAAGCTATAATTAATGGTATATTTATACATTCATTAATTCGAAAAGCGGGTGATTGCTGTGCTGCGTAAGTTTAGTATTCTCCATTTGAAAATTAACGCTCTGGTAATAATATTGCTTATCCTCAGTAATATTTTTTGTGCCCTCGGAGCCTACAGGATCTCTATTAACATCTTCGAAGAAGCGATTTTAGAAAAAGCCAAGTCCGATCTAGCACTTGGGGAAGCCTTGATAGAGGCTGAAATTCCTGGTGCTTGGCACATCTCAAACGGCCAACTATTCAAAGGCCAAACTCTGATCAACGGCAATTATTCCATCGTTGATAAGATCGGAGCCATGACCGGTGGTACTGTAACCATCTTTCAAGGTGATACCCGTGTTACAACCAACGTAATGCGCGATGGGCAACGCGCAATCGGCACCCAAGCTGCTGATAATGTCATCGACACGGTCTTAGCGCGGGGAGAAGAATTCCTCGGAGAAGCGGTAGTCGTTGGAGAGACGTATCAAACAGCATACAAGCCAATTTACAACGCAGCCGGCGAGATCGTCGGCATGTGGTATGTGGGGGTTTCAAAAGGACTGCTTGATTTAGCTACCAGTGATTTTCTCATTCAAATGAGCCTGTTTACTCTGATCGGAATAATCATTTCTTCATTAGTTGCTTGGTTTTTCGCCCAACGAATTATCCGACCACTGTTAAACCTCAAAGAGGCTATGCAAGAAGCCAATACCGGTAATCTTTCTGTTACCGCCTCTGCTAGAGGAAACGATGAGATTGCCGAAGTTAGCCGAGCATTTAATCAAATGTTGCAGAATATCTCGCAAATTGTCGGGCAAGTAACCGGTACAGCCGGAGAGTTAGCAGCATCTGCAGATCAACTAGCGCGCCGCTCTGCCAGTTTCACGGCTGCCAACCAACAAATTGCGGCTAGCATCCACACCGTTGCTATCGGCATCAATGATCAAGCCAGGTCGATTACGGAAGCCGCCGGCACCGCGGAACAGATGTCCCGCCAAACTCAAGCTGTTTACCAGCAGGTCGAAGAGGCCGCAGCTATAGGCCTTGAAGCAGCCCAGACCTCAGCTAAAGGAAATGAAGTCAACTTAAATGCCATTAATCAAATGAATCGCATCGGCGCAACAATGGGCGAATTTTCCAAAGCTGTTTCAGATCTTGGTACCCGTTCTCAGGAAATTAGTCAAATTGTTGATTTAATTACCGGGATAGCGGAACAAACAAACTTACTGGCGTTAAATGCCGCCATCGAAGCTGCGCGGGCCGGCGAACAGGGTCGTGGATTTGCCGTAGTAGCCGAAGAGGTGCGTAAGTTAGCTGAACAATCGCGTTCTGCCGCTAGCGAGATTGAAACACTGATCAAACAAATCCAGCAGGACGCCGCAGCAATTGTCGAACAAGCTTCAACGCAAGCAACCGAAATAAATGACGGAGTAGCTTTGGTTAACCATGCTACCGAGGCCTTCGACGCTCTGTCGAATTTTATCAGCCAGCTGCAGGAGAAACTCAATTTCATTGCCGAAGCGTCCAACTCAACCGTACTCGGCTCACAGAAGGCGCTCGGTGCTCTTGAAGAAGTCTCAGCAGTAGCCGAAGAAACCTCGGCCAGTACAGAAGAGATAAATAGCTCCATCCAGGAGCAGTCAGTGATAATTCAAGAAATCGCCGAATCCAATCAAGCCCTTTCCGAGATGGCTGTTCGCCTGAAAGAACTAGTGAGTCGGTTTAAAATCGAGTAGCACCGGTAGAAAGAGGCGGTGAAGATCTCACCGCCTCATTAGTTTTACTCTTTCTTTTCAAAAGACTCTTTAGCTGCTCCGCACTCCGGACATGCTTTTGGCCTGCACCTTCCATCAACCTCTTTACCACATTGCGAGCACTTCCATGTTGCCATTGGATACTCTCCTTTCCCATAATAGCCGGTAGTACTTACTTTTTTTATTTGACAAGACCGCTTGAAATCCTACTTAACCCGCCAAGTACTCCTCTAGAGTAAGATTTTGGCCAACTATCCGCAAAGCATGCGTTTTTCCGACAAAACGAAGGTGCCACGGTTCATATTGATATCCGGTTATTCCCTCTTTGCCCTCAGGATAGCGGATGATAAAACCAAAATCCGCAGCATTCGTAGCTAACCATCGCCCCGCAGCTGTCTCTCCAAGCTCCTCTACCAGTTGGTTTTGCACACTCGGGCTCGAAATATCCATCGCCAATCCGGTTTGATGCTCGCTTTCACCAGGACGAGCACTGACTCGGTTAGCCATCTCCTCAGAACCATAGCGGCGGACATTAGCAGCAAAAATCGCTGCCTGCCGCTCATAGGATCGATAGCCGGAAACACCGACCAATTCAATCCCCTCGGCCCTAGCCTGCGCAAATAACTCCTCTAGCGCCTCAGCTGCGTCAGAGGACATCAGCCGTTTTGACGAATCCCCCTCAAATGAGAATGGAATATCCACCGCACGCAAATCTAGCGGAACATAATCAGCCGGCAAAGATTGGGCTTTGTTAACTAGTACAGGTGCAGGCTCCGGTTCTGGCTCCGGCATAAGATCAGGTGCAGCTGCGATATCAGTTTCCGCCTCCGCAGGCCTGGCTGATGAAAGCCCCATCATCACCATAACAATAACGAATACTGCGATAACCAGCAAATGGTACTGCCGAATTAGCTGAACCATAATATCCCCCCAAGCTTAACCCCTTAAAGTGTAACATCCCAGCTACAAGCAATCGCCAAGTATCTTCTGGCTCTGCTGGTAATTACGCGGCTAAATGCTTAGAGGTAAATTGGGTTTCCATGAGCAAATTATCACAATACGGTAAATACCGAAAAATATTCAATCGCTACCATAGTTAGGTGAAAATATATATCAGCTGTTTCCGATAAACCCGTAGCTATCAACGGTGTCTTAGATTTGAGGAACTGGGATAGGCAACAAGGTGGTTATGTTACTCTGGACGTTCAGTAGGAATATAAGCAGCCCCCACGTGGAGAGGTTCCCTCTGGTAACAAAACCAATTATCTTTCTGAGCTGCAAAGGAACTTCGGTTGATAAGTTCTTCGAGGCTGTTGAACTGATAGCCAGAGTCAAGGCTCAGTATCAACTTAAGCTAAGGAAATCTTAAAGGCTGGAGGGAAAACCACTAGCACTGAGTCAACATAATGTTAATTATCTCTTTATCGGTTTCCCGCATCCCAATGCGTCCAACCTGCCCCATATTGGCTATCGTCTTTTCCACCCCGTCGGCGACAATACCATCTCCGCGCCTGAATTGTTGCCCTTCTTGGGTCATGTGAAAGCCTAAGATGCCTGCATCGACAGAGGCCGCGATCTTAGCGGCGCAAGATGGTTTAGCACCATCACAAATGATACCGGAGACCATGGCGATGGCATTGATCAAAGTTTGAGCAATTTCCGGATAACCACATCCATGCAAATAGGCTATCCCCGCCCCACTGCCACACCCGGCACAGACCGCCCCACAAAATGCCGACAAGCTCCCGATCCGATTTTTTTGGTGAATCGTTGCTAAGTTGGAGACCACCAGGGCTCGATAGAGTTTATCCTCGTCAACCTGCAATTCTTTGGCATAGACAATTACAGGTATCGAGGCAGCAATTCCCTGGTTACCGCTTCCAGAGTTGATAATGACCGGTAATTCGCACCCGCTCATTCTCGCATCCGAGGCGGCTGCCGCCAGCGCTTTAGCCCTGGTTAGCACATCATTCGGATAAGATTTTAGTAAGACACTACCGATGTTGGCACCATAACTGTGTTTGATACCTTCCCAAGCAATAGCTGAATTATAGCGGACCTGCCTCGACAGGATATCTTGTACATCCTTGATCAGAACATTGTCGGCGAATTCGATGATCTCCTTGATATTGAGTAAATCACGATCACCAGCTGCGCTCGGTGTGAAATGAATACTTTCTTTTTCCAGCAAGACCTCGCCGTTGCGTTCAATCAAAGTAATATTGGTGTGAAAGTCGGTTATCCGTAGTTTCACATAAGCCTCTCCACTAAAAACGGTAACAATGATATCAAAATTATTGGGCGTATCAGCAAGTTTAACGCTAATAATAGCTCGCTCTAAATACTCCAGAGCACTTTGCCGGGTAGCTTCATCTACCTGGGAAATAACCTCTAATTCGTTCTCCGCTCGACCGGCAATAATACCAAAGGCGATCGCTGTTTCTATCCCTTTCAACCCACCGGTATTTGGGACAATAACGCTTTTGACATTTTTGATGATATTCGAACTCACTTCGACGACCACTTTAGCGGGGATAGCGCCTAAGAGTTCCCTGGCTTTGGCTGCCGCATAGGCCAAGGCGATCGGTTCGGTACACCCCATAGCCGGCACCAGTTCTTCACGTAAAATCCGTAAAAACGCTTGATAACGGATATCATTTCTCTGCATTACTATTCCTCCGCTATTTGTTATCGATGATAAGGCTCATTCCGATTAATTTTCAGTGCCCGGTAGATCTGCTCAAGCAGCATGACCCGAAAGAGTTGGTGGGGAAAGGTTAACCGGGAAAATGAGAGGATTTCGGTGCTATGATCTAATACTGTTTGCGCCAAACCCGCCCCGCCCCCGATGATAAAACAAAAATGGCTCTGCCCCTTGACGGAGTAGGTTGCCAGCTTTGACGCTAATTCCTCTGAGGAGAGCTCCAGGCCGTGCGGGTCAAGTGCAAAGATCACAACATTTGGCGGGATCGCGGCCAAGATCCGCGAAGCCTCCACCTCTTTAGCCTGATCCTCCAATGCGGTACCAGGGGAAAGCAGAGGCTCATCTCGCAATTCAACGATCTTAACCTTAGCCAGTGGTCGCAGCCGTTTTAAGTACTCCTGGCAGGCTTCGACCAGGTACTTCTCTTTAAGGCGGCCCACCGCAATAATAGTAATATTCACTCTCCCACAAACCCCATTCACTGGATGATTATTGCATTATCGTTTGCAGCCTGATCTGTCTATTTCCACGATATACGGTAAGCGTAATCTTATCTCGAAATTGTAATTCGCCGGCCAGAGTTACCAATTCATCACGACTGGTAACTTTGCGGCCATTTAACTCGATAACTACATCACCTGGTCTCAATCCGGCATCTGCTGCTGGCGTATTCGGTTGAACCCCTAAAATCAGCGCACCGGCAATCTCCGGAATATTTTGTCTGGTTATCTCCCGCAACTGCCTTGCCATTTCGGGGGTCAAAGTCTCAACATAGACCCCTAATCGCAAGACCTTACCGTATTTAATCAGATGATCGGCCACTTGGATGGCCAAATGAATTGGGATGGAGAAACCAATCCCCTGAGCCTGTTCGATGATCGCCGTATTGATGCCGATTACGCGGCCGGCTGCATCAAGCAGCGGCCCTCCGCTATTACCCGGGTTAATCGAGGCATCCGTCTGTAACAAACCTTCGAGCCAAGTATTTTGATTCAGCGCTAAACTGCGGTTCAACGCACTGATAACTCCGGTGGTCACGGTATTGTCGAATCCGTAGGGATTGCCGATCGCCACTACCGGCTGACCTACTTTCAGCCGACGCGAATCGCCGATCTCTGCCACCGGCAAGTCTGAAGCTTCGATCTGGATAACCGCTAGGTCTGTCTGAGGATCTGCACCGATCAATCTGGCGCGGGCCGGTTCGCGACCTGGCAGGACCACCTCGATTCTGCTTGCATTGGCAATCACATGGTTGTTCGTTAGAATATAACCATTGGCGGCGATAACCACTCCAGATCCTAAACCCTGACTCTCCGAAAGGTATGGGCGCCGGAAATAATCGTAAATGACCTGTTCAGTCTGGGTATTAATCTGCGCTACCGATGGCCCGACCTTTTCCACAACCTTGGTAGCGTCAAAAGTCCCACCTACCGCCGCCGGCTCAGCTTCCAGACCGATCTGTGCCGTGTTAAAGTTTAGATCGGGCCCCCGATTTAGTCCTGTTTGCATGAAAAAGCGGTAGAAGAAAGCTCCAAACAGTAGTACTGCCAGGGAAATCACAATATAAACCCACGTTTTCGTCCGCGTAAAATTGGATGGCAAAATCATCCCCTCCAGCGCAACCTCTCCCTAATACTCACGGTTGCCTTTTCTAGCCCACTTTATACAACGGAGTCCGCTGGTCGCGCGAGGCTAACTCGATCTCGATATCCCGTCCGGGCATAATCTTCGCCTGATCGAACCTGGCCAGTACTTCTTTTAGCACCAATTCCGGACGGTTATTCTCCTCGCTAAGATGTCCAAGCAGTACTCGACCTTCGCTAATCCGGCCATTTCTCACCAGGAACTCCACTGCCGCTGCTGCCGCTCGATTGGAAAGATGGCCGAAATCGCCCATAATCCGCTTTTTCAGCGGCCACGGATAGCGTCCTTTCTGCAACATGTCTAAATCATGGTTTGCTTCTAAAATCAGCTCATCGACACTTTTCAGCACCCTGAGCATCTCCGGGGTGAGCAGCCCAGTATCGGTAACAATACCCAATTTCACCCGTCCATCATCAATGATATAGCCAACTGATTCTCGGGCATCATGGGAGGTGCAGAAGCTTGTTATCTGCAAATCACCGATGATAAAGGTTTCCCCTGAACGAAAAAACTGCCGTTTGTCATCTGGAATTTTCCCTATAAAAGGTTTCATGCCATGCCACGTGGCTTCATTCGCATAAACCGGTACACCTAATTTGCGGGCGACTACCCCCACCCCGCAAACATGATCCTGATGCTCATGGGTAACCAATAGCCCATGCACATCCGTCTGAGGATTACACCCCAGCTCACAAAGGTTTGCGCAAATCCGCTTACCGGTTATACCCGCATCGATGAGCAAGCCTGTGCCATTACCCCGAACAAAAATACAATTTCCTGAACTCCCGCTAGCTATAGCCGAATATTCCAAAACTTACTCTCCTTCGTTGATCCGGTGGAAAAGCTCACTCTCTGAGCCTACCACAGCCGCACCCGCATTCTTGATCGCTTGCCACAACCGAATAGCCTGTCCATCGGTAAAATCCCGTTCTGCTATCGGCGGATCATCAACTAAAAAAACCGCTTTGCCTTGCTCCGCCATCTCCAGAACATCCTCGAGATTTCCCAGGTTACCCGGGCCAAAGGGCAGATCGGCTACAACAATTTTATCGGCTTGTTGCATCAATCGTCGGTTCTGGCTCCGCACTTGGTCAGAAAGTGCCGCAAAAGGGATCTCCTGCGCTACCGGTATGCCCAACCACACACCTACTTCCCAATCGGCATCTTCTTGATTGACTGCCCCCAAAGAAAGCCAGTAGCCTTCCTGGGCCAAATTCTGCAACAACCCCGCCGCGCTGCCACCACCACCAACTACATGAATGCGAGTTCGGCGAAGCTTGGCCGAACCGGTTGCCAACTGGTATTTATGTGCTCCCAGCCCAGCACGGCCGATGGCCGTAATCCCAAAGACCTCGGCCAGGTTTTGTTGGCTCAAGACCTCAGCCGGGCTCCCATAGGCAACTATCGCCCCATCATGCAACAACAACAGTCGAGAGCAATACTCTGCCGCTAGTTCTAACTCATGTAGAACCGCGATGATAGTAATGCCTTTTTGCTGGTTCAAAGAGCGGATCTTATCAAGGATCCCCAGCTTATACCGGATATCCAGGTGGGTGGTTACTTCGTCCAAAAACAGTGCCCGAGGGTTTTGGGCTAAAGCCCGGGCGATCAATACTCGTTGCCATTCCCCACCGCTTAAAGAGGTAACTTCACGATCTGCCAGTGCCAACAGGTTCATTTCGGCCATCGCCCATTCGATCCGCTCGGTCAGCGGCTGATCCTTCATCCGCAGCGGGTTGGTCTTATAAGCGGCATAGCAGCCCATGGCCACCAGTTCGGTCACGGTAAAGGCAAAATCAGACCCGCTCTTTTGCGGTACAACCCCGATTAGTGCGGCCAACTCGTGCGGTTTATAGCTCGCCAACGGTTTACCGTCGACCTGTATCACTCCGCCGCTCGGCTCTAGTAAACCGGCAATAGCCCGTAACAAGGTGGTCTTACCCGATCCGTTTGGCCCGATAATCCCAACAAAATCACCCTCGGCGATCTGAAAAGTGAGATCGGATAAGATCGGAGCAGAAGCAAACTTTACTGAGAGTCCGGTAGACTGAATACGCATGGCTTACATTCTCCCAGACTTAGCTTTGATCAATAAATACAAAAAGAACGGAGCGCCAAAGAGGGCGGTTATTGCCCCTACCGGTAATTCTAGCGGAGCCACCGCCGTCCTTGCCAACAAGTCGGCCAGAACCATAACCACTGCCCCATAAATAACCGAGGTCGGGATGAGGTAGCGGTGATCAGGGCCAACAACCATACGAGCTCCATGTGGAACCACCAAGCCGACAAATCCGATCAGCCCGCTAACGGATACCCCGGCCGCAGCCATCAGACTCGCATACCCCAATACCATCACTTTAACCCGGCCAACATCCACACCCAAACTCCTAGCATCATCCTCTGGCAGCAATAACATATTGAGTTCACGACGTAACAACCATAAACCTGCTAAACCTACCGTTACACAAGGCACGGCTAACCATAACTCCGACCAGCCCCGGCCGGTAAAACCACCCATCAACCAATACACGGTTTCCGCGAGGTTGCGGCTGCCCAAAACCATCACCAAGGAAATAACCGCGGAAAGGAAAGCACTCACCGCCATCCCAGCCAAGAGCAGGAGCAGATTTGAAACCCCCCGCCGCTGATATGCGATGCGGTATACTAGATAACTGATCGCCAAAGCCCCGACAAAGGCCGATAAATTCACCGCCAATACCTGAGAGCCCAAAATGGCCAAACCAAAACCGATAACCACGGTCGCTCCCAAGCCGGCACCAGCGCTTACCCCGACAATATATGGATCTGCCAGTGGGTTTTGAAATAAAGCCTGAAAAGCCACCCCTGAACCGGCTAGAGCGGCCCCTACCAATGCAGCAAGGATTACCCTGGGCAGCCTGAGCCCCAGAAGCACCATAGCCTGACCGCCCAAGTGCTCCGGATCAGCCCCTTGTACTACCGAGCGGATAATGGAGATAATTTCTGCGGGCGCCATATTTACCGAGCCAACCCCAACCGCCAGAAGCATAACCAGCGCCAAGAGGATCAGGCCAAGCACCAAAACCCCGTTTTTTTTGGGGGGCTGCACTTACCTTGCCTCCCTTGCCTGTAAAAAAAGTTCTGTCAGCGGCGGTATACCCTTGATTAAACGGTCGGTCGGACGGTTGTAGATATCGGGATCAAGGGTATACACCCTACCCGCTTTGACCGCAGATAACTGCCGTAGGTATGGGTTTTTCGTTAAGTCTGTTCGATCCCCGTAAGTCAATAGAATGATCTCCGGATCCTTGGCCAGCACATATTCTACACTCAACTTGGGCCAAGCTCCCGGCACGCTAGCCGCTAAATTTGCGCCGCCTGCCCGGGTAATTACTTCATCAATATAAGTTCCGCTGCCCGCGCTATAAAACTCTTCAGGATCAAACAAAACTACTACAGAAACCGGGTTTTTCGCTAACGAGCTGTTTTCAACCTTTCGTCTATTCGCGCTTAGTAGCATCGTCAGCTCACCGACAAGGTCCTGGGCTTGATCCAAACAGCCGGTAACTCGCCCTAGCAGTTCTATCGAATCCAAAATCCCCGCAATATTGGCTGGTTTAACCTGCAAAACCGTTAAACCTAAATTGGTCAGACGCTCCGCGGTAGTTTGCTGCAAAGTATTATCAGCAACCACCAAGTCTGGGGCTAGCTTGGCGACTACCTCAAAGTTGATGTTCATATCGCCGACTTTCTCCAGTTTGCTCGCTTCAAGGGGATAATTACACCAGGTGGTAACGGCAACTACCCGTTCGCCCGCACCGATGGCAAAAAGCAGTTCAGTCACCCCAGGAGAGAGCGAGATTAAGCGCATTGGTTGCTCTTTGATCTCCAGTACGTTTTTGGCCCCATCGACGATAAGCTGGGGAAATGGCACTGCCTGCATCAGCGATCCTCCTTAGCAGTCAACATCCGTTATGTCCTCTATATTTCCACAGCCGATCCCATCTTCCCTGTGCATACTAGGGACAAGCCAGGCATATCCTACTATCAGTTAGCACGTGGGAGGGTATTTACATGACCTTGATTTGCAAATTGCTGATCAAGCTGCGAACCCTTGGCGCAAGTCCCAACCAAAGTAAGTCCCGGCAAACAGGCTCCGCACCGCCGAAAAGATTCCCTTTTATCTGGCTTTGCCTCCTGTTAACCTTCTGCCCAAAACCGACCGGCTATTGCCATGACAACCTAACCATTGCGTTTGAAAGCGTCGGAGCAGATCGCTTTGCCCAGCTGGCCGCGGATAATCTCTTTTCTTTACCCACCCAAAAAATAGGATATGCAACTTATCCTGTTATTCTTCGACCAATCGGCCTGCAACAACAACCTGAACTCAACGTGACGATCATCTCCAATTGGCGGGATCACACCGGGAAGGAATTGGTCGGAGCCTCGCTGGCCTGGTCTGCCTCCACTTGGGTCTGGGAGGGGCGAGAAGAACATGGCCCGGCGCCAGGCCTACAGTTTAGCGCCCTCATCCCGGTGCTGGCAGAGCCAGGGATCTACACCGCAACAGTCCAAGTCCATCTTTCAACCGATGGGGTGGTTATCCATAGTTTTCCGCTCCACCTGTCATTAACCGTTCCTAGTTGGGCGGCTTGTCGCGCCTGGCCCCAACAGTTACAGGCCTATCAAAAAGGCCTGGCTGAACCAGGCCGGAGAATTATTGAAACTGAACATATCCGCTATATCATTGCCGCCAATACCGACTGGTCATTATGGGTCCAATCAGACTGGTTGCCAGCACCCAGGCTGGCTGGGCGGGGAACAAGCACCCTAGGTTCACGCTCAGGTTATCTGATCGATACTTTCCGTCTGCAAAAAGAACACCGCACCAGCGAGGGCAACCTTATCTCCGGTACAAACCTCCGGCTTCTACTACGATTCTGACTACCGCCGAGCATACCTTTGGCGTCCAGCTGAATATAAATCGCCACCATAAATATCGTTGATCACCGTCAACGGCAACTTATCCACAACAAACTCGTGAATGGCCTCCGGTCCCAAATCCGGATAAGCGATGACTTTCGCCCGGACAACTCGCTTGGCCAAAAGCGCAGCCGCACCACCGGTCGCAGCAAAATATACCGCCTTATGCTCCCTGAGAGCGACTTTGACCTCCTCAGAGCGTGAACCTTTGCCGATCATCCCTTTGAGCCCTAGTCTTAGCAACTCTGGTGTATAAACATCCATCCGCCCGCTCGTTGTCGGGCCGGCCGAGCCAACAGCCCAACCTGGTTTGGCCGGCGCCGGTCCAACATAATAAATGACATTGCCTGCAACCGGGAAAGGCAACTGTTCCCCGGCAAGTAACGCCTGTGCCATCCGGGCATGGGCTGCATCTCGCGCGGTATAAATTACCCCGCTCAAGTAGACTCGGTCGCCCGCGCGCAGTGTCGTCACCACTTCATCTGTTAACGGCGTGGTAATCTCATGCATCAGCTTAAATCTCCCTCATTTTATGGCGTAAAGCATGACAGCTCAGGTTTACCGCCACCGGCAGACAAGCGATATGAGTCGGAGTCGCTTCGATATGCACCGCTAAAGCGGTAACTCGCCCACCATACCCCTGCGGCCCGATCCCCAAATCATTGATGGCTGCTAAAAGCTCTTGTTCAAGTTGGGCCAAGTGAGGCCGAGAACTAGGGCTGCCCACAGGGCGCATTAAGGCCAGCTTCGCTAAGAATGCGCATTCGTCAAAGGTGCCGCCGATGCCCACTCCGACAACATAAGGCGGGCAGGCATTGCCGCCCGCCAGATCCACAGTGGACAAAACAAAATCTTTGACCCCAGCCACTCCTTGCGCTGGTTTAAGCATGGCCAAACGGCTAACATTCTCGCTCCCCCCACCTTTGGGCAAGAGATGAACTCGCAATTTGTCTCCTGGAACGATCTGCACCCTAATAAAGGCCGGAGTATTATCACCGGTATTCTGGCGAATCAAGGGATCTGCAACCACCGAATTGCGCAGATACCCCTCGTTGTAACCCTGACGAACCCCTTCATCAATAGCTAGATAAAGGTCTCCCCCAACGATGTGGACATCCTGGCCCAGCTCAAGAAAGACCACCGCCATCCCAGTATCTTGACAAATCGGAACGGACTCGCTCTGAGCCAGATCAGCATTGGCGATCAGCTCGGCCAAAACTTCGCGACCAACCGGGGATTCCTCATCCTCGATGCTCCTGGTGATGGCCGCGCCCATACCGGCAGCCAACTCATAATTGGCCTCCTTACAGAGCTCGCGAACAACCGCAGTCACTTTGTCAGCACTGATTTTGCGAATTGTGAAAACCCTCCTAAAACTCAACCTTTGGCGCGTTTACAGCTCCTTCACTAGGCTGGAAATATTCCCGCGCTGAAAAACCAAAGATCGAAGCATATATGGCATGTGGCAAGCGGCGGATTCGAGCATTAAACGCCTGAACTTGCTGATTATACCGCATTCTTTCAACGGCAATCCGATTTTCCGTCCCAGCCAGTTCATCTTGGAGCCGGCTGAACTGCGAATCCGCCTTTAACTGCGGGTAATTTTCGACGATGACCAGTAAACGGGAGAGCGCACCTTCTAACTGGGTACTCGCCGCGGCTTTTTCCTGCACCGAGGCTGCTCCGCTATATCTAGCCCGGGCATCAGCCAACGCGCCTAAAACTTCGCTTTCATGGGCGGCATAACCTTTGACCGTCTCCACAAGATTGGGAATTAAATCAAACCGCCGCTGCAGCTGGTTTTCAACCTGCGCCCAGGCCCCGTTAACCTGCTCATCCAGCGTAACCAGGGTGTTATAACCATTAAACGAGATTAAGACTACTACAACTAGGACCAATGCCCACCAATACTTCTTTAAATAATTCATCATTTCCACCCCCCAAAAATTTACCAACTCCGACCGGCACCACCGCCACCGGAACGACCGCCACCAAAACCGCCGAACCCTCCAAAACCGCCACCTCCGCCGCCCCCTCGCCGCGGGCCTCTACCGGGACCAAAAATAATCGGGGGGACACCATGGGCAGCTGTCGCAGCTATTACAGCCGGCAGAATCATCTCGGTCGTCCGATGGTACGAGCAAGTCGGACAAGTATACTCCACACTCTGCAAGCCATCCTCGGTCTCAGTCGGTTCACGCAAGACAGTGCGTTTGATCCGCAGACGTCGCCCACACTGAGGGCATTTAGCGCCACCGCCCCGCGATAAGCTGGCAATACCGACGAGTGAACCGAAGATGACTACCATCACCAAGAGGATTACCCCGAAGATCAGTGCGTCCAAGGATCCTGTCGATGTCTGGGCCCTTAATGGCATCTCATCGGTGGTCAAAATCGTTTGCAGCTGATAGACCAATGAAATAACTCCGGCACCCAGCCGTCCGGCTCTGGCTTCCGGGATAAAAAAGCGATCGAGCAGCTCGCCTACTTTGCCGTCGGGAAGTATGCCTTCAAGGCCATAACCTACCTCTACCTCAATGCGCCGATCATCTACCGCAATTAAAATTAGCAGGCCATTATCGGCCCCTTTTTTACCAATGCCCCACCGCTCAAATAGCTCTACAGCGTACTCTTTCGGGGAATACTCGCCCGTACTGGCCACAGCTACTACACTGATTTCGATGCCGCGTTCGGCTTCGATCGCGGTAATTCTTCTCTCCAAATCAGCCTTTTCACCGCTGGAAAATAACCCGACGTAATCGTTAACCCATCCGGAGGGCGTAGGCCACTGTTGGGCAAGCGTAGCAGCCACCAAAGCCACGAGCAAGAGTACAACTATACTACAACCTGTTACAATCTTTTTGTCTAAAGTACTGCTCACCACCGGCCACCTCCTTGAAAGCTAATTCTTATCTGTACCAAGATCTTGCGGAGCTAATACCCCTACGGCTTTGGCTAAAATTTGGTAGACCTCCATCAGCATCTGGCTAATCTCGGCCTCAGCCATAATAACCTCTTTGATATCTTCATTAAACATCAATAACTCATACTTCTTCCGAACCTCTTCTAACTTGTCCTGAGGGATCTCCTCCCCCGCCAGGCGCAGCTTATCCAACTCCAAAGTTAGCTTTTGAAAGTTCCCATACATGATTTGCGCAGCCGTGTTTTCAGCTAATTTAGCTTGGGCCTTCTTCAATCTGGCAAACTCCGGACCTTCCTGAATCGCTTGGGCTAACTGTTCTGCCAGCTCCATTATTTTAGACAAGACTTTTCCCCCTTACCAATTTGAACCCTTTTCTTCAATACTATATGCTCGCCCTTTAATTTTCAAGCGCCGCACCTAACGCACATTTTGGGATATTTGCCCATATAATATGGTGTCAGAGATAGGAGGGAATTTCATGCGGTATAAAATACCCCAAATCCATCGGCACCCAACTGTAGAATATATTCCCTTAACCCCACAGATCCTTTTTGATGGCCCGGCCTGGCCGAACCTCAACTATGGGAAATCTGACCTGATTATCCGCGAGTCAGACCGGGGATGGGCCGAAATTTCGGATGGAGTTCCCAAACAGGCCAAAGGTCAGCTCACCCCGTTAGGTCCTGGCGAAATCGGGATCATCACCCTAAATTTAAAGATCTTAGAAATAATGTATCGGGCCAACACCACGACGATAGTCGCCGAAGAAATCCCGGATCATCTGGGGATCTATACTATAACTAAAAATTTTTTCTACAAACCTACTATTATCTTTGAAGCTTACAACCTCAAAGGGTCCAAACTTGCCTGGGCTAAACTGGAATTAAAAAAGTAAGAACCAGAAGCACTTTTAGCCGGGACAATCATAAACTATTACTAGACAAGATGAAAGGGGGCCATCCAAAGCTAAAAAATTGTAGTCCCAAACCCCCAAAAAATAGCCTGTACCCGTGTCGCCACCATCCCCCGACAGGTACCCTAAGAGCGCACGTTTAAAGGCAAAACTAGGAGAAAAACGCACTTATATTTGGTTAATCCTAATGCTCCTCCCAATCTCGAGGCAGGCTGACCGGCCTGCCTCTTTGACTATCTTAAATGCTCAAGATAGGCTTGTTTGGTCAAGCGTCCGACCTCGGCCCAACAGTATTTTTGGGCTACCAACTGGCGCAAGAAAGATGTTTTCGGTGCTTGGTAAGCTGAAACTATGGCCCGACGGATGCTACCGGGGTCATCCGGCTGGCAGTAAAATGCCCCTGAGCCGAAGTACTCTCGGGCCGACCCGCGATCGGTGGTAACAATCTGACAGCCGGCCAGAGCAGCTTCTAAGCTCGCCAAACCTGGGGTATCATACCAACTGACCAAAGCGTGCACTCTAGCCGCAGCATAGGCATTGGCAAGGTCCCTAGGATGAAGCATCCCGAGATAGTACATTTTCGGGCCCAACTTGACCTGAAACCGGCGAAAATATCTAGCCTCGCTCCCGCTGCCTGCAAAGATAATCTGAAAGTCGGTATCGGCTAAAGCATCTATTAGAGCGATTTGGTTTTTACGAGCATCAATTCTAGCCGAACAAAAAATGAAATCCCCCCTGATCTTGAACCGCTTCCGAAAGGCCTGCGGGTTACCGTAGGCAAAAATTTTATCGGCCGCATTCGGGACTACCTTATACGGCAATGACGTTAACCCGAAGTCAGCTTTTATCTTCTCCGCTTCGGCATCGGCATTGGGCAGCAATAAATCCACTCCTAAAATAACCTGTTTACGCAAGACTTGCGTTTGTTGCCACCAGATTAACCGCCTATGCTCGACTTCATCGGCTTCGGTTTCGGTAACCCAACCGGCTGCATCCCAGTAGATGGGCGAAAGCACAATTGGTAACCCGGTCTGTTTGGCCCAATTGTAAGCTGGGATAATCTCGTGGATCGGGATGGTGTTAAACAAATGGATTAAATCATACCCTTTTACTTTTGGCTCCGTGCGCAATGCCAGATCAACCTGGACCCCCTGCGCCTCTAGAGCTCGCTTGGTACTTAAGATCTGTACCGTGTCACCGGCTGGGACGGTAGTCAGGTTTGACCTGCTTAAGAATAATACTTTTAGGGCAGACATGGGATCTTACCCCGCCATTTCCGCACAAACTGGCGTTGACTTTCCTGAAAATGTACCATCCTCCGGCTGATATCCTCGCCCTCTCCGCTACCTGCTACATGATGGACCACTTTGCTTTCTGGGTTGTAAATCACCTTATAACCCGCTTTCAGCGCAGTAATCGAGTAATCTGTCTCCTCGAAATACAAGAAATATCGCTCATCGAGCAAACCTAACTCTGGTAGAAGCGCTCGTTTCAACAAATAACAGGCTCCGCCTACCGAAATGCATTCCTCTTGTCGATCGTATAGGCCCGGCCGGTCGGGTTGGAGCCAACCACGCAGTCGCGTAATCTCATCCCAGTCATGAACGCCTGCCCCCACGATCAATCCAGCCGGATTAACCATCTTCGGCCCGACCACAGCTACTTTTGGGTTCTTAGCCGCTGCAATCAACGGTTCTAACCAGCCCTTGGTAACCTCTACATCCGGGTTCAGCAAAACAATATAATCATGGTGTCCACGACGGATACCCTGGTTGCACGCGGCTGCAAACCCCTTATTGACCGAGTTGAAAATACAATCTACATCAGCCCGGCCTTGTAAATAACTCACAGTCCCGTCAGTACTGGCATTATCAATGATATAGATCTTGAATGGCCGGGGAGTATAGCGATAAACAGCCCCCAAACAGCGCTGTAAATGACGCAAGGAATTATAACTAACAATTACGATGTCTGCCCCGACTTTTTCCGGTGAATCGTTCTGGTGATGAAGACCACTCTGATAGTTACTAGCAGAAACCACTTATTGACCAACCCTTTCCATCCAGATTTCTTAATCAGCTGTTGTGAAGCGATGCTGACCTTTGGTGGCTGGCCGAGAATTACCTGATCTGACTTTTCTTCGCCAAAATGCCAAAACGGCAACGATTCAGATATCTGCACAGTCTGACCATTCGCGGTTCGCACTACTGCCTTGATTTGCAGAATGCCATGGACCTCAGCAGACTTGCCGGATAACCCCGTGGCGATTTTGGCTGGTTCGACCATAACCTCCTCCACTTCACAACTGCCCCTTGGCAACGCCAACTTTAAGTCATAAAACACCTCAGTCTCCGCTTCACTCTCGCTGTATTCGCTTTCCCAGTAATACGGTGGTAGCTCTACGGTTTCACGACGGGTAGCAGTGATCAGAAAGGTGGCCTGACCAAGCAAACCAATGTTATTGCGCGGTAGTAGCTCCACCCGAAGATATTGCGTCTCCGGGATCGCGGTTAATTTGACCTCCGGGGGCAGTGGACTAAACGGCACAATAGTTTCCAAAGCCTTCACAAAGGAGAATTCCTTTAGTTCCTGTACCGGGGTTACCCCCGCTACCTGCAGGGTCAAGTTTGCTTGCACTAGTACAAACTCGTTTTGCCGATTCGCCTTCACCTGCCGCCAAGCCATGTGGTAATCCCGGATCTTGCGGATCTCTTCACCTAAACAGAAGCGTTCCTTGAACTGAATCGGCACCTGTTTTTCGGCGACTACTCGGTTAACCCGGATCGGGGGCCCGTAAAGCCCCTTCTTAGGTAAACATATGGCTTCTTTACGAATAATGAGCCAGTCCAGAGTGATAAAAACCTTCAACATCTCTCCGCTAAGCCTCGATTCTAATTGGTAGGAAACGAGCGCCTGCATGGAGGGGAGGATCCCGGGGCTGACGATCAAAAAAGTGAACTCCTTGGCCAGGGGGATCCACCGTTCTGTTTGATTGGGAGCAGCATAATAAAGGCCGCCCTGTAACACCCCACTGATTAGAGCCTGGCCTTCTAATACCTCGATATCTGTAGTGCTAACCTCTAAATCAGCACGGAGAAAACCTGATGCAGCCGCCAATGATAAGGGGAAGTGTTGCAGCCCTCGCTCCTGCCCTGCGGCAAAAACCAGATCCACCAGGACCGGCTCGTCCGAACCTGCTTTACCAGTGGTGTTCAAGGGGCACAACTCAGGTACGATATACCAGAGATTAATCTTACAGGGGACTACGACCACAGTTTTCTCTTCTTGGACAAAAACTTCCGGTTCGCCCAAATCACACTCCAGCTCGTAATGGCCCCCCTTGGGAGCATCAAGTGAATAATAAAAACCTTCGGCGGCCACTGCCTCGTGACAGCTGTAACAACTGTCACGAGTGGCAATAATCTGCTTCACGCACGCCGCTATTTGGACTATTACCCCATCGTCAACAGCATGAGCCTGGCACTGAATAAGCTCTGCCATCGTCTTAACGATCGCACAACCCTTGTCCGGAAGAGGAAATTGAGCAGTCAATATTTCGGCGGAGTGGTGCTCCGCAACTAGCCGTTCAAGCAATATCTGTACTGCTAACAACGGAGACTACCCCTCCCCTCGTCCTATACTCCCTCAAAGAATGTATATGCGCCGAAAAAATTGATATAAAAAAAATACAGGCATTCCTGGGAATGCCTGTTCGTGTCGGCCCTATTCGATTGTGCTGGCCTTTAGAAGATGCTCGTATTGTTCGGAACATATGGTGGGATATACGGTGGTACATACGGCCCCACTTGGACCTCTTCAACCAAGATCTGAACTGTCTCGGTAACCTTGACAAAGAGTTCTACGACAACCTTCTGTTCTAGTTCAACCTCATTGAGTAGGTTAAAGCCGACGAACTCGATCCGAGCAACAACTTCAACATTAAAGCCTTCCTCAGCGCCTGGCACATCAATGAAGGTGCTGAAGGGTACCAACTCGGTGAATTCTCGCTCGACGTTGTTGGTATCGATGAAGTAAATCTGTTTATGGATTGTGCCCTGGATGATTACTTTATCCTCCAAGATCTCGGTGGTGATATTTTCAATTCTGGCATCAATTTCGCGCACTTTGATCGCCGGAACCGGCAGAGTCACAATTGTTTCACTTAAGAACTGTTGCGTATTCTCACCCCGTACAGCCTCGATCTTAACCAATGGTCCGGTGCCAAGAGCAACCTGTAGTTGGACTCGCTCAGTTACTTTCACAAAGATCTCCAGGACAACTTTTTGTCTGAGGGTGGTCGGAGTTTCCAAGGTGAAAGCGACGAACTCGACGGTTGGATGTACCTGAACATCCATCCCTGCTGTTGCGCCTGGAATATCCACGAAGACGCTGAACGGCACATCCTCAGCCTGATGGTGCTCGATATTATCCTCGCAAATAAAGAAGATTTGCTTGTGGATAATACCTTGAATGATTACCTTGTCATCAATTAACTCAAAGGTGATATCCCGAACCGTGGCGTCGATGGCATCAACTTTAATTGCTGGACAATCAAGGGTTACCACAGTCTCCTCTAGAGTCTGAACGGTGCCCTCTCCGACAACTTCATTCACCCTTACCAAGGGCCCGTCACCCAGGGCGATATTGATCTGGCGCTTCTCGGTAACCTTGATAAAGATTTCGAGGACGATCTTTTGTAGTAACGTAGTTGGATTGAGCAAAATCGGAATAACCGCTTCGATTGTCGGATGAACCTGCACATCCATACCCGGAAGAGCTCCAGGAACATCTAGGAAGGTGCTAAACGGCACATCCTCAGCTATGTGTCTGACTACGTTATCGGTTCCGACGAAGAAAATTTGTTTGTGCAGTACCCCCTGGACGATAACCTTGTTCTCGATGACCTGGGTGTCCAAATCCTGAACCCTAACCACAATGTCCCTAATCTTAATCGCGGGCACCGGTAGGGTTAAGGTTGTTTCCGACAGGATTTGCCTGGTGTTTTCCCCAATGACCACGTCGATTTTGACCAATGGATTCGTTACGACACTCATATTTGTTCCTCCTTCAAGGTCCTAACTTAATCGCTTCTCCCCCATCAAAGAATAACTTTTTAACCTAATATCACCTCAGTCAGCTCATATTCCCCCGAAAGCCGACCCGCATATAGCTGGGGTTGGACTAATCTATTATATGTGCCATCGGCCCTATGTGTTAAAAGCTTTTTGGCTACCGGGGGAGAGGTTGGCCCTCCCCCAGTTAGTTGTCGGCTAAGCAATGAAACGAACATCGGTAACTACGCTGACCGGTACCGGATTCGGATTTCCATCGTTGACTACATCTAGCAGCAGTGTCTCCCGGATTACCTCGGTAATGCCCGGACCGCTGACATCGGTCACGACCTGAACAACTTGTTGTTGAACCGTACCATTGACAACAACCAGTGCATTAACCGCAATCCTGGTTACCGAGATCCCGGGGCCGGTGACGTTGGTAACCACCGAAACTACCCGTTCTCCATTGACATTGGTGATCGAGGCTACTGCTTCGAGGACGATTAACTGATCAACGCTCATTCCATCCTCCGATAAGGTGACAGAGATATTTTCAATTGCTACCTCGACTTCGATTTCAGCTCCTGGATCAATTCCTGGCACATTAAGCAGCAGGCTAAACGGTACTGTCTCGGTGATATCCCTGACTATCCCGTCCTTTCCGACGAACCGAAGTTGTTTAATCACATTCCCCTCAACGATTATCCCGTTCGGAACGACCTGAGCAGTAAGATCCTCAATAGTGGCGGTTATCCCAGCTACTTTGATCGCTTTAATCGGGAGCTCAACTGTGTTTTCCACGATAATTTGGCGTTCAACAACTTCTCCGACCGCCTGGCCGACCAAGAGGAGAATCCGCTCAATGTTGATCGGGCTGACCACGATCTCCGGTGGCCGTGATTCTACGAGGATTTGTCTGTTGTTTTCTCCGATGACCTCTTCGACTTTGACCAACGGGCCATCACCTAAGGCTACCTGAATTTGGACCGGCTCAGTTACTTTGACAAAGAATTGCATGACCACTTTCTGGTTTAGCTGATCTGGCTCGGTAAAGTGAAAGCCGACAAATTCAATGAACGCATGAACCTGTACATCTAGACCTGGCAATGCCCCCGGGATATCGATAAAGGTCGCAAACGGAATATCCTCCGGCTGATGAATCTCGATATTATTCTCGTTAATAAAGAAGATCTGTTTGTGCAGTGTTCCTTGAATAACAACCTTGTCCGCCAAGACATGAGTCGTAATATTTCTGATCTCTGCAACGATCTCCCGTACCTTAATTGCCGGTTGATTAAGGGTCACGACGGTATCACTCAAGAGTTGCGTTGTACCCTCTCCGATAACCTCACCAATAGCAATTAACGGACCGGTTCCAGGTGTCACAGGTACCTGAATTGTTTCAGTGACCTTAACGAAGATCTCCAGGACAACTTTTTGTCGCAGGGTAGTTGGGTCTTCGAGGATAAACCCGACAAACTCAACATTCGGGTGGACCTGGATATTCTGACCGGGCCCCGCTCCTGGGATGTCCAGGAAGGTGCTAAACGGTACATCCTCGGCCTGGTGCCTGCTAACTCCGGCTGTATCCACGTAGAAAATCTGCTTGTGTATGATACCTTGGACGATTACTTTGTCATCAATTATCTCCGAAGTAATATCCTGAATCCGGGCAACGATTTCTGCGACCTTTTCAGCTGGATTATCTAAGGTGACAACCGTCTCGGAAAGAACCTGGGTGCTACCCTCGCCAACAACCGATTCCGTCTTAAAGAGCGGGCCTTCGCCAACCGCCAGTTGTACCTGAACTGTCTCAGTGACCTTGACGAAAATTTGCAGAACTACCTTTTGCAACAGGATCCTGCTTGGTGGATTAATTAACCTGAAGATAATGTCTTCGATTACCGGGTTGACCAGCACATTCATCCCCGGCATCGCCCCAGGAACATCTAAAAATGTGCTAAAGCGTAGATCCTCGGCCTGATGCCTGACTATCCCCTCTAAGTCAACATAGAAAATTTGTTTGTGGATCACACCCTGGATAATAACCTTGTTTTCGATGACGGTCGCTACAACATCACGCACTTCGCCCCGGATCTCCCGAACCTTGCGAGCAGTAAAGTCCAACAATACCTGGCCTGGTTGCAGGGTGATCGGCGCAACTCCGATATCTTGCATCGGTGCCACGACAATATCCTGCATCGGTGCCACGACAATATCCTGCATCGGTGCAACCATTACGGGAGACTCTGCTGCTGCCCCCTCCGGCGCCTGTGAAACAGCTACCGCCCGGGCATTTAGATCCTCTTTCCCCCTGGAGATGGTCTGCTGCCCGTGGAACTTTGCTAGCGCCTTGGTCAAGGCATCTTTGTTTTCGGCAATATGTGCTTTGATCGTTTTGCTCCGAGAACTTTGCACTTGGACACTGCTCCTGCCAGTTTTACCTGTATCACCTACCGGGCCCGTTGTCCCCGGCCTGTTCGTCGCCATGAAAAAACCCCCTTTTGTCCACGTTCAGTACCATAGTATGCAAAAGGGGGTTGATGTGCTTATAGCCTGTTTCTTTTCTAGTTAGTTATTTGACGTCTCCAGTAGACAAGTAAGTCTGCAAGGGTTTGCTCAAGTGGGATCTCCGGTTCCCAGCCTGTCTCACGTTGGAATTTCTCGTAACTTCCTAGTAGTAACGGGACATCAGACGGCCGCAGCCGGGATGGGTCTTGCTCTACCTTTACTTCTACGCCGGAGAGTTTGATTAGGAAGTTGAGCATCTTGCGGATCGACCACGCTCGCCCGGAGCAGAGCTGATATAACTCACCCGGTTCGCCTTTGGTAACCGCTAGCCAATACCCGCGCACAATATCCCGAACATCGGTAAAATCGCGCTGGGCCTCGAGGTTTCCAACATAGACAACCGGCTCCCTCAATCCTGCTTCAATTTCGGCAATCTGTTTCGCAAAGTTCGAGGAGACAAATACCTCCCCCCTACGCGGGCCGGTATGGTTAAAGGCTCTAGTGCGAATAGTTTTCAGCCCATAGCTTCGGAAGTACTGATAGGCCATGAAATCCTGGGCGATCTTGCTTACGGCATATGGGCTTAAGGGGCGTAGTGGACTTTCCTCGGTGATGGGAACCTCTTCCGGATGAACCAGGCCATACTCCTCGCTGGAACAGGCAATTTGAACAACTGCGTTCGGAGCATATTTGCGGACCGATTCCAGCAGATTCAACTGGCCGGTGATATTATTGACAAATGTATCGGTAGGGGAATGCCACGAGGTCGGTACAAAGCTCTGAGCCGCCAGGTGAAAAATATAATCCGGTTTCACCTGGGCGATCATCTTTTCGACCGAATTGGCATCCTTGAGCTCACACTCGATTAACTCGACCTTGTCCTGGAGGTCTTCAATGTTCTGACGCTTACTGCGCCACCGAACGGTGCCGTAGACTTCACAATCGGTATGGTTGAGCAGATATTCGGCCATATGGCTGCCCACAAAGCCGGTAATACCAGTGACTAGTGCTTTCATTAATCTCGCTACCTCCATTTAAACTTGTCCTGTCAACATTGTATGAAGGAGTTAGCGAGAGGGTGTTTCTAGCTGTGGATATAAAGCTTGGGCGTAACAATCACCTTGTACCGGCCTACAGCGGTTACGGTCGAAATAAATTGGCCGATTACTTCGCTCGGCGTGGAGATAAAACCCTCCGTAAACAAATAACCGGCTTGGAAGATGTCGCGCTGAACCAGCAGACAACCTGCTGTAGATGAGCCGATTTTAACAGAGCCAAATCTCCTAGCAAGCGCCCGGGCAAATTGATCATAACCCCCTCGGTACACGGCTAGCAATTCTTCTTCGCTGGTAAAACTCGACTCTCCAATGTCCTCAGCCTGATCAAGCAAGCGATGAAAAATACTCGGATGCTTAACTAGAGTCAATAGATTGATGGGTTGCACAACGGTCGGCCGCCGCGTCTGAGCAGCCTCTGCCAGCAACGTCTGTAACCATTCGGGAGGTAAAACTGCAGAGGTGCGAACAAAAGCAATTTGCTTACCGGTTGCTATCCGCAGAGCAGAATTCCATGCTCTGGCCAGACCCATGTCAATGGGAAACCGAATTAGCTTACGGTTGGGCAGTTCATTAAGGTAAGCTGCCGTGCCATCTGCGGTTCCATTATCTACTACGATCAGCTCGAAAGGACTAGAAGTATTGCGGAACAAGCGATTAAAAAAGAATCGGTTTTCTGCCAGGCCGGAGCCAACAGCCACAACTACTGAGCAGGCGCTCATCACCATACCACCTCCCTATAGTATATCGGCTATTGGCATAATTGCTCACAAAAGAAGAGAAGCCCTGTACCGGGCCTCTCTCCCCTAGTTAATCCTATCTTTTTAGATCCCGACTACAGCTTGCATCGCCGGCATCATCTGTTCATCAGCAACGTTTAAGGTCACCCAAACCACCTGCCTACCCCGCTGGAAGAAGAAGTTCATATCATTAGCACTGACGGTTTGGTAATAAATCCGTTTCCGGATCGGCATCGGAATCGGCGGTGTGTAAACCTCATGATTCTGCATCTTTTCCAGCATCAGAGTTAGGAGCTCGGTTGCTTCTTCGACCGACGCCGAGGTGGTAAACCACAGGTCTACACCCTGCTGACCTAAGCGATAACGAACGACAAGCCCATCAAGCACATCGATATCCGTGCCATGTAGCATGTTAACTGCTTTTAAAGCATCTGAGCCGGTAACCGTCTCGGTCAGCGGAATACTGACAATTTCCTGTGGTAAACTCTCGAGAGATACGGGCGCTATTTCGCTTTCGTACTCAGTGTCAACCGCAACTATAATTGGTTGCTGCGAAAGATCCGTCGGATGCTGATTATCCCGTCCAGCAGTGGGAGCCATGGGATCATAGGCCATGGGAGGTGGACTAGCAGCCTGTTTTTGGGTCTGCATCACCCCAATGGTAACAAAAACGGCCATGACGATTACCACCGTGGCGACAATAACAGTGCGCATTGAAAATTTCATAGTTTGTTCCTCCTAATTCTTTTCGACGGCTTTTTTGAGCATCTCTAATTCGGTTGCAACCTGCTGATTCTTTCGCCACAAGTAAACAGTGTACAGGAAAATCACAATCCAGATGACGGTGTATGCTGCAAACAAATAGCTCACCTAGGCACCCCCTCTTAATAATCCGAGCGCAATCGTTCTTTAATCTCAGCTAACTGCAGCCTTGCTTTCGAAATATCCAGCCTTAAAACCATATAGTAGATGTATAACAAGGTAAAGGCTCCGAGACTTACAAACAGAGTTGTGAGCATCTTCGGGGTCAAACCAACACTGTTTGATTCGAAAATAAGTGGGTGAATCGTGCGCCACCAGCGAATTGCCATGAAAACTATGGGCACATCAATAAACCCAATAATCCCGAAAACAGCCGCAAAACGGGCTCGCTTCTCATCCTCTTCCGCAGAATTGCGGATGATGATATAAGCAACGTAGATAAACCAGAGCACCAAAGTTGTGGTCAAGCGGGGGTCCCAGGTCCACCAGACATTCCAGGCGGCCTTACCCCAGACAGGCCCAGTCAACAAGACAATACTGGTGTATACTACTCCGACCTCAGCTGAACTGGCCGCCACCAAATCCCATTTACGCGATCTGGTCTTGAGATACAGAATGCTACAGACAAAGACGACAAAGAAAGCTAAAAAGCCAATCCAGGCCGCCGAAACATGAAAGTAGAGAATTTTTTGCACCTCAGGCATATCGGTAACATTGCTGGGAACCGGAGCATATAGAAAGACCATGTAGATTGCTGCCAAAATTAGAAAAAATGTCGCCGCACCGAGAACCATTCTAAGTTTATTCAAACCTAACACCACCTCCTACGCTTCGAGCAAATAGTCAAATAATAAGAAGGGCACTACTGTAAACACGACATCATAAACACAGATGACCTGTAACCAAATCATCACCGTGGAAATATCTGCACCCGCAAATAAGGCTTTGGTCAGTTCCACCGCTCCAATCACCACCGGAACAATCACCGGAAACAGAATAATCGGCAGTAAAACCTCACTAGAACGCGTATTACTCGCTAAAGCGGCTAAAAAAGTGCCAACCGCTACAAAACCAAAAGTAGAAGCTAGGATTACGAGAATCAACCACAACCACGAGCCTGCATAGTTGAAATCAAATAAAATAATAAAAACCGGAAGCGCAATGGCTTCGACTAGAGTTGTCTGGATCAGGTTGCCAAATACCTTGCCAAAATAGATCGCTGCCCGGTCAACCGGAGCTAACATCAGACCGCTGATGGCATCGTTGATCTGTTCGGAAAGAAATGACCTGTTCAGGCCGAGTATACCGGAGAACAAAAAACCGACCCAAATTACCCCGGGCAGGATCTGTTTGACGCTCTGTGCACCCGGATCAAAGGCAAAACTGAAGATCACGATGACTAAAAACGCAAAAATAAGCATCGAACTAAGCATTTCTTTAGTCCGAAACTCTGCCTTTAGATCCTTCCAGACGATTGCACGGACACTGGACCAAAAATGACTCAATTCCTGCCACCCACCTTTTCGCGGTACAAATCCTGGAATTCTTCGAGGCTGCCCACCTCAGACCGCGCACCATGAAAAGCAACCCGTCCCTTATTGATAATCAGCACCTCATCACTGAGTGCCAGGCCGACATCAAAGGTATGGGTGATCATCACCACCGTACGCTGCTGATCCTTCAGTCCGGCCAAGACCGAATTAAGGATCTCAATTGCCTGTAAATCCAATCCAGTGTACGGCTCATCCAAAAAGAGAATTCTCGGGTTATGCAGGATTGCCCGAGCTATCGACAAGCGCTGCAGCATTCCGCGCGAAAAGATCCGCACCGGATCGTTAAAGAACATCCCCAGCCCTACCTCAGAAAGTACTTCTTCGATCCGTTGCTCTAGGTCCGGGACCTGATACATCCGGCCATAAAAGAGTAGATTTTCGCGGGCTGTGAGATTACCGTACAAATAGGAGTGATGGGAGATGACTCCAATTTGTTTGCGCAAATCAGCTGCATTATCAGCCACCTCCTGGCCGGCAATCATCAGGCTACCCGAGGTCGGTGACGTCAACAACGAGAGTATCTTAAGCAAAGTTGTTTTGCCCGCGCCGTTAGGGCCAAAGATGGTCAGAAACCGCCCACTCTGCAAAGACAAATCGATTCCATGCAGAATCTGCTTGGCCCCAACTCGTTTTGTTAACTGCTTAGCCTCAATGATGGTTATCAACCCCTCTTGTGCGCAACCGTTGGTCCTTAACTCTGGGCCCGCGCTTTGTTCGGCCAGAGGGCTACAATAGTTCCAATAGCTATCAAGTACATCCCAATCCAGATCCAATTCACTAAGTAGTTAACCATAACTTTAAAGGTAGCTGTTTCACCGCCACGTTCCCAACCGGCTAGGATAATGTATAAATCTTCGGCTAGGTTTCCGCGAACCGAAACCTCGCTCATTTGCTGCTCAGGGGCTGATGGATTAAGATAATTCCGGTGGAATTGCATCTCCGGTTTCATCTCCCCGATCGGTTTACCCTTCCTACTAACGTCTAAGGTAGCATAGACTGTGGAGTAACCATGGATAAACTCTTCGCGCAGACCTTGATAGGTTAATTCGTAATCTCCCACCCGCCAGGACTCACCACGCCGGACCGACTGAGAGGTCTCCACATCAAAAGGTGCGCCGGCAAAGCCGATCATCGTTAATGCTACCGCAAAGTGAACAATAATAGCTCCGAAGCGACGGCGATTACCGGTCAGCGAGCGGATCACGTTGGAGATACCGCCCTCCCCGGTATTTTCTTGGCGGATGCGGGCATTATCGCTGATCTCAAGAATTAGGTTGAGAATTATAAAGAAAGCACTACCAATGGCTAGAGCCGAGCCGATGTGCCGGACGCCCATCACAAAGAGGACGACGACCAAAACGCCTGTAGCCGCAAGGCTGTAGTAAAAATCAGTTGGGAATAACGGTTCACCCGGCTGGCGTTTCCAGGCGATTCTGATGCAAGCTCCCAATAAAAAGGCCAAAGCGATACCTAACGGCACATTGACCACATTGAAATAACCTATGTTAAGCGTAATCTCGGTGCCCATGAAAGTTCTCGAGATTAATGGGAACAAGCTGCCGACCAAAACCGCCAAGGTCGAACCGACGAAAATATAGTTGGTTAAAACAAAGGTTCCTTCTTTGGAGTTGAAATCGTTGATTTGACCTGCATCTGCTAAAGCGTCACGGCGTAGGTATAGCCAGACCAATGGTACGATAACTAAAATCGCCATGAATACCACAAAGAGCGCGTTAAGTAATGGGATACCCGGAAATCCGTGTACAGACTGGACCACGCCGCTGCGGGTTAGATAGGTGCCAAAGACACATAATCCATAGGAGAAAATTGCTAAAATCAAAGCAGTAGCGTTTAGCGCCTTACGCCGTTCGTGGATCAGGGCGGAGTGGATCAGAGCGGTTCCCACTAACCAAGGAAATAACGAGGCATTCTCCACCGGATCCCAGGCCCAATAGCCGCCCCAGCCCAGCTCAACATAGGCCCATTGTGCACCATATAATATTCCGACACTTAAAAAACCCCAGGACACCAAAGTCCAAGTTCTAGTGTACTTGATCCAATCCGGATCAGGTTTTTTATTGAAAATATTAGCCACTGCAAAAGCGAAGGGAACAGCGAAGGCCACATAACCGACGTACAAGGTGACAGGGTGAATAATCATACCAAAGTTTTGTAGCAGTGGATTAAGGCCGGCGCCATCAGGGTATGTTGTCGGCATCCGATCGAAAGGATTCATCAAAAATGCGATAACCCCATAGAAAAAGATAGCAATAAAGGTCATGACGGCCGAGGCCATCGGACGAAGCTCCTGGTTCCGCTTGTCCTCTGAAAATGCGACTAAGGCGCCAAAAATGGTGTGTAGCCATAACCACAACAAGAGTGAACCCTCTTGTCCAGCCCAGAGAGCGGAGATCTTGTATAGTACCGGTAATGCTCTGTTGGTATGTTCGACCACATACCGTACGGAAAAATCACCTGTAACCAAAAGATAAACGAGTATCGCCGTAGCCAGCGATGCCAAGACCGCCATAATGGCTACTCCAGTATGGGCCGTCTTGATGAGCCGCTCATTTCTACCGACTAAAGCTACAACATAGGTAGCTAAGACAAAGACCGTAACCCAAAACCCTGTCATTATTGCCAGATTGCCTAAGTCTGCTAACATCAGCGAGTCCCCCTAACAGTGCCGGTATTATTGTTCTTCATATTTGGACGGGCATTTGACCATCAGTTTTTCTGCGGTAACAACTGCATTTTGACCCATTGTTCCCTCGATGATGACCTCGTTGCCATGTTCAAAATTATTCGGTTTTATTCCCTTGTAAACTACATTTAGATAGGGGCTCGATGAATCACTTTGGTCGGGTGCCAAGGCAAATCTGAGCAAGACATTCTGCGAGTCCCAATCAATGCTATCGCCAACCAAATAGCCGCTAATCCTCAGGGATTGATTCTGAAAGCTGGCGGGATCAGCTAAAATTTCAGAGACGGTACGGTAATAACTGCTGTTTGAGCCAGAGTAGCCAAAGTACACGAGCGCTGCCACAGCTGCCACTATAACCCCGATACCCAGAACAACTCTTCCCTTTCTGGACATTGCCATCCGATTAACTCCCTCCAAATTAATTTTGCCTCTAGTTACTCCTTGATTAAAACGTGTCAAACTTAGCATAAGTTCCCGGAAAGACTTGGCGATCAGCTATTATCGGCCAATCGTGCCCAAGAACAGATCCTTGACTCTAACAACTCGACAAGGGAATACAACACCAAGCCCAATAAACTCATCCCGACAATAGCCGCAATCATCATCTCATAGTCGAATTGCCCCCAGGAGTCCATAATTAAGTAACCTAAGCCTGTTGAAGTCGCAAATGACTCGGCAAAAAACAAAACCGCACTGGCAGTACCGATACTGATTCTTAGCGCGGTAAAGACCTTAGGTAAGCAATATGGTAATAGCACATGGCGGTAAAGCGCCAATCTGCCCCCACCCAGTGAACGAATACTGTAAGTCGCCTCCAAGGGCAAAGACCTAGCTGCATCCCTAGTGCTGACTAGGATCTGGAAAAAGACGGTCAAGGTGATCAATAACACCCGCGAAGCATCTCCCAACCCAAACAAAACGAAGACCAAGGGTAAAAAGACGATCTTAGGGATCGGGTAAAATAAGTAAATAAATGGAGCTACGACCTGATCAACACGGAGATTTCGACCGAGAAACAGGCCGATGGGTATACCCAACAATAGGGCAATTACTAAGCTAAGAAAAATCCGTCTAGCGCTAATTAGCCCATGGTACCACAGTTGATTGTCCTTCTGAACCATAAGTTGGACAATATCCCAAGGACCGGTAAGGTAGCTGTCCCCAGCTAACCAAATATACAATTGCCATAGCCCGGCCGTTATTAGCGCTGCGCAAATCTTCTGCAGCCAACCGGACCCGGGGGTTTTCAGCTTACGCTTACACGCCATTGGTCTTGATCTCCTTCAACCTGCGCCGTAGATAAGTAGTTAGCTCAAGATACTCAGTAGTGGAACGCAAGCCGGAGCTACCCATGCCCGGGTTATCGACGATTTCCAATAATCGTCCTGGCAGCTCTGAAAAGATCATAATCTTGCGTCCTAATATGACGGCCTCTTCGATGCTATGGGTTACCAATATCGTAATCATGGAGTGAGCTGCGAAAATTTCTAACATCAAATCCTGCATTCTTTCTCGCGTCTGCGCATCCAAAGCCGAGAAAGGCTCATCCATAAGCAGTAATTTTGGTTCTAATACCAAGGATCGGGCGATGGCCACCCGTTGCTTCTGTCCGCCGGAAAGTTGAGTCGGATAGGCCTCCTTTAAATCGGCAATGTCCAACATCTCCATCATGCGGGCAGCTTTGGCCGTTGCCTCTTTCTTGGTGAATTTACGGATGCGAAGCCCCAAGGTGATATTGTCTAAAACCGTTTTCCAGGGGAACAACCCATAACTTTGCAGAATCAACGCAATTTCGTGTTTAGACTCGGGCAAAGGGCGTTCTTTGAATAAAATTGACCCTTTTGATGGATAAATCAGCCCCGCCAATAAGTACAAAAGTGTACTTTTTCCGCAACCCGAGGGGCCGATTACCGCCCAGCTCTCACCCGGCCGAGCGGTAAAATCTACGGAAGCCAAAGCTTGTACGGAGCGGTGGCGCTGGTTATAGCGGTATGCTAAATTGCTTACCTCAAGCACAAATCAAACCCCCGACTCACTGCTTGGCAAAAGAAGCATCAAAAAATTGATCGTACCCAAACGCCGTCTTTAACATACCCTTAGCAATCATCCAGTCCATGACCAGTTCCCACTCGTCCTTGGTCGGAAGCGTCGGCAACGAGAATGTGGGCACCGGATAGACCTCCTCAATCGCCTTAGGAACCTTACAGTACTCCACCATATAGCTACGGTAGGCTTCCGGATTGGCATTAATCTCAGTGACAATATCGGAATAGATTTCATAGAACCGCTCAAGAACCGCCTTTTTCTCCTTAATGGTCTTAGAAGAAAAAATGTAGACGATCGGCGACAAGTTCGTCTCGGAATCGGCATCGCTGGCCAGCAGCTTAGCCCCTTGTGCCTCAGCCAAAGAGGCGAACGGATCTGGCAGGGTCGCCGCTTTAATCTGTCCCTTTAGTAGCAACTCCACGCGCACAGGAACCTTGGGGATCTCGACGGTTTTAATCTCAGAATCCGCAAAGCCGTTATCCTTTAATAAATGATAATTGACAAACTCGATAATCGAGTTGTTCGAAATGCCTACCGGCACGTTTTTTAAGTCAGTGATCTTTTCCACGCCGGAGTTCGGACCGGCCAGCAAGGCAAATCTCCCTTCCGCTGGGGTAGCACCCAAGGAGATCGAGGTGGCTTTGACATCCATTCTCCCTTTAGCAAAAAGGCCTAAAGCAATCAAGTCACAGACAATCCCGTCGACCTGACCGGCCCGCAAGGCAGTATCTCGCTCAACTGCACTGACAAAAGTAACCAGTTGCAGGTCGACGCCGCCACGCGCAAAATCCCCCCGATCGACACCAACGTACAGCGGAAGTTCATCTTCAGCAGTAAGAAAACCGATTTTAAGAGTGTTAGTGGTATCGGCTGCCAACACTCCAGTCGATACCACTAGGGCACTTAACAGCCCAATAACCCATAAATTCCGGATCTTTCGCAAAATTTTCAATTATATTCCCCCATTCCCAGGTTTAGCACCGCCCCAAGGGACCACTATTGAGTGTGGAATGCCCATCTGGTCGAGCACTCGCGCGACCACAAAATCCACCATCTCTTCGATAGTCTTGGGTTGGTGATAAAAGCTTGGCGCTGCCGGGAGTATGGTCGCTCCCGCTTGAGCCAGTTTAGTAAGGTTTTCTAAGTGGATCAGGCTGAGCGGTGTCTCTCGAAAAACTAGGATCAGCTTTCTCCGCTCTTTCAGACATACATCGGCACTTCGCTCTATTAACGTCGAAGAAATCCCTGCCGCCACTCGACCGATAGTACCCATTGAGCACGGAATAATCACCATGCCACTTGACGGCGCAGAACCACTCGCAACAGGTGAAAACCAATCGTGATTGTCGTAAAACTTTACTAATGGGCCATATCGCTGGCGGATTAGTTCACCACGATTATCCCAATTACTCACCGGCCAGCCGAGTTCCTCCCCAAGAACAGTCCAGCCCGGATTAGAAATAAGCAAATTAACCTCATGGCCAGCTTCCACTAAGAAACGCAAAAGCCGATCTGCATACCGCATGCCACTGGCACCGGTTATTGCTACCGTATACACTTGATCACCTCAGAATCTGATCGAGAGCCAGGTGAAAACGAAGAAGGCAACGGAAACGACACCATTGACCTTAAAGTACGCAAAATTGAGCCTGCTCATATCCAGAGTGGCCATTGCTGCTTGTTCAATAATAAGTAGCAGGGTGACCAAACCAAAGCCGATCCAGTAAAAATAGTTAGCCTGCATTAGGTATCCGACCCAGGCGAAAAAGATCAGGGCCAATAGATGTAATCCGCGCGACCACCACAATGAATTTGCCAGCCCAAAACGGACCGGGATCGAGTGAAGCCCCTCCGCTCGATCCGCCTCCATATCCTGAAGGGCAAAGATGATATCGAAACCTGCTATCCAGCAACCAACTGCCGCTCCTAGTAGCCAAGCAGGGGCCGGTATACTACCGGTCAGAGCCAACCAAGCCGCTATTGGAACCTGGGCCATAGCAACTCCAAGCACCAGATGCGTAGTCCAGGTAAAACGCTTGGTATAAGAATAAAAGGTCATGATAAAGATGGCTATCGGCGAAAGAACCAGCGTTAACCAGTTAAACTGAGCCGCGGCAATCACAAATAGTACCCCGCAAAAAACAATGGCTGCAGTAACTTCTCGCTTGGTCAGGCGCCCCGAAGGCATGATATTGTTGGCAGTGCGAGGATTGCGCGCATCAAACTCTACATCGATCATCCGGTTAAACGCCATGGCCAAACTCCGTCCGCTCACCATCGCTACCAGCAACCAAAAGACCTCTCCCCAACTAAGCTGACCATTAGTTGCCAGCATCGCACTGATAAAAGCAAATGGCAAGGCAAAAATACTCTCATGAAAATCAATCATCTTGAAAAACAACTTTACCTTGCTACTCACTTAATGCCATACTCCTTCCATCTAGCATCAACCATAGCCTTAATCTCCGGACTCATCCTGATCTCTTCTGGCCATTCACGGGTAAAGCCTTCGCTTGGCCATTTACGAGTAGCATCTATTCCCATCTTGGTGCCGAATTTGGCCAACGGCGAAGCATGGTCCAGAGTCTCGACCGGACCTTTAACAATGGTGATGTCTCGCCCAGGATCGACGTTATTTAAGACCTTCCAAATCACCTCGGAATAATTGTGCACATTGACATCCGCATCAACAACGACAACGGCCTTGGTATACATGGCTTGACCCATGCCCCAAACAGCATGCATTACCTTTTGGGCATGGCCCGGAAAGCTCTTATTAATCGAGAGGATCATCAAATTGTGTTGGACACCTGCGATCGGCAGGTGCATATCCACTACCTCAGGCAGCTGCAGTTGAAACAGTGGCAAGAAAATCCGTTCACTGGCCAGTGCTAAATAGGCATCTTCCATCGGCGGAATTCCCACGATGGTCGTGAGGTAGATTGGTGATTTGCGATGAGTAATACAGGTTACATGAAAAACCGGGTACTCATCTGCTAGTGAATAGAATCCGGTATGATCACCGAATGGGCCTTCGATACGGCGCTCCCCGGGGTCAACGTACCCTTCTAGAATAATGTCGGCATCAGCCGGAACTTTTAAGTCTACGGTTTTACATTGAACCATCTCAACCGGCTTCTTACGTAAGAACCCGGCCAAGAGCATCTCGTCTACTCCCCCGGGCAATGGCGCTGTCGCCGCATAGGTCAGGGCCGGATCGCCACCAATCGCTACCGCTACCGGAAAACGCTCACCACCAGCCTCAGCTTGACGATAGTTCGCCGCGCCGTCTTTATGAATATGCCAGTGCATCCCGGTAGTAGTTTTGTCGTATATCTGCAGTCGATACATCCCACAATTCTGCTTTCCGGTCTTAGGATTTTTGGTGAAAACCAAGGGCAAGGTGATATATCTACCACCATCTTGGGGCCAACATTTCAGCACCGGCAGCTTGGTCAGATCAGGTTCTAAAGAAATGACCTCTTGGCAGGGGGCCTTGGAGACGGTCTTCGGAAATAACTTGGCCAAGTCGTTTAATTTGGGCAGAATTTTGAGTTTGCCCAATAAGGAGTCATTCTCCCCCTCCATCGCTAACTTAATCAGCTCACGAATCTCCTCGCCGATCTCATCTAAGTCCGATACACCTAAGGCTAGCGCCATCCGTTTTTCACTACCAAAGGCGTTGATTAAAACCGGCATCTCCGAACCTTTGACATTTTCAAAAAGCAGGGCTGGCCCTCCCGCTTTCATTACCCGGTCAGCGATCTCTGTAATCTCAAGCTCGGGATCGACCTCGGCCTGAACTCGGATCAGCTCCCCTTTGGACTCTAATAGATCGACGAACTCCTGCAAATCACGGTACACTTAGCTGCCCCCTCCACGATAATGCTTTCAATACTTTGGACAATATCGGGGATAATTCCTGCCATTAGTAAGCAAAGCCAAAATATAGAAGCCCGAGCACTGCTCGGGCTGTAATTTAAGTTTACGCTGATCAAAAATTCGTTTCGTCGATTTCAACCAATCCTTTTCGTAGTGCGTATAAGGCCACCTGAGTCCGATTTTCTAGGCCAAGTTTGCGCCTGATCCTGGTAACGTAGTTTTTGACGGTTTTGGGGCTGATAAAGAGCCTTTTGCCGATCTCCTCATTGCCCATACCTAATGCTACCAGGCCAAGCACCTCTTTCTCCCGAGGACTAAGGTCAAGCAAAGGATTGGCGTTTTTAGGTGTCAGGTTTTGCACCCCACCCTCACTCCTTTGCTGCTGCATAAACCCCGGCCTCCGGATTAAAAGAATGACACCGGAGCTAGTACATAGTATGTCCCCCGGTGCCTTCTTGTGAAGTTGCTTTCTCGTTTTCCTATTTAACAAAGAGCTGGGTAAACATCATCCCATAAGCCCCGCCGCGATAGATGCCGATACCTACCCGCTGATAAGAAGGGTGTAAGATATTAGCCCGGTGGCCGGAACTGTTCATCAAGGCATTGTGGGCACTAGTAACACTACCGGCACCAGCGATATTCTCCCCGGCCAAGGTGTAGCTGATACCCGCATTACGCAGCATATCGAATGGAGAACCATAGGTGGGCGAAATATGGCTGAAGTAGTTCTTCACGGCCATATCCTGACTCTTCTGGCGAGCCAATTGGGTTAACCGCAAGTCAGCCTGCAAGGGATGGAGGCCGGCATTCCTCCGGGCCTGGTTAACCAGGTCGAGCATTTGTTGTTCCTCCGCGGTCAGGCCGTTAACCGGCGTTGGATTCGGAGTGGGGGTTGGAGTAGGTGTAGGTGTAGGTGTAGGTTGTGGAGTAGGCTGAGTAGGGGTGGTCGGCGTGCTTGGAACATACTTTTTCCATGGATAGTAGCTCGAACCACTGGAGCCGGTTTTGGTTGAGTAATAGCTGGACCCACTGTTATAAGTGTAGGATGGGCTGCTGCTATACGAATTTGATGGGCTGCTATAATAAGTTTTGCTGCTTGAGCCGTATTTGGTTGAATAACTGTTGCTCGAATAAGAATTGCCCCCGGAGAAGTAGTATGTCGCAGCCATTACCGGGGTCAACAGCAATGCCAATACGGCCATGGTCAATAAGCTTGTCCTAATAATTTTTTTAGTCTTTTCGTTCACTATTTTTCCTCCCTTTTACTATTTGAACTGGGAAAACCTGCACCTGGTACAAACAACTGTCTCGACTAGCACTAATTATAGAGGGAGGAAAAAATGAATTCAAAAAGCATAAAGACCCTCTGTCGAGGGTCTTTAATACGCTCACGCTTTGGTCAGATTCAACTTCAGAAAATCAGCCAATTACGGTCAACTATCCTTAAGAATGGATATTACTCTTTGTTTTGGGGTATTATGTTTTAATATCTAGCTATTTCCTGCTATTCCGTTATTTCTCTACTCTTCAAACGTTACCTCTTTACCGGAAGCGAAAACTACTTTAGCAATCTTTTTGCCCTTCCAAATGATCTTAACATCCTCAGACTCGCCTGAAACGGAAGCTTTTTTTGGCTGGTCATCCCGACGACTATTATCCTGCAACTTAATCGCCAATCCTGCCATGAATGTTTCACCTACAATCTACGCTGGTATATTAGTACAAAAATATACTTAATTATTATAGCGATTAGCCGCAAGTGCTGTCAACTAAGGCAGGGGTAAGCGGTGGCAAGCTCGCAGCTAACTCCATGGCAATACGTGTCTTTCCTTCTTGTTACAATGTATTTGGACTATACGAAGCTATTTTTACTCCAATCTTTTCCATATTTAAAGGTAACAGCCCATCTCATGCCAAATTTATCAGATAAGACAGCTTGGCGGAGGTAGATATGAAAAGAGAAAACTTTACGCCCGTTTCCGGGGAATACCCCCAGAATGGTTTCCCCTTCCCTTTAATCGACGCAAATTATGAACTGCAATTTCGAATTGCTGCCCGAACAGTCTTGCGCAAACAGTATCCGATCGGCCGACAAGATCTAACTATTGCCTTAGCCGATGAAGTCGGACGGATTACATCCGTTTTATTTCACCCCGAATGCTGCCCGATTGCCTCACTACTAGCTAAAGAAAGTACTTGGTCAAACAGGATAATTGGTCCTAATGGCCTGGGAAACTCAATTATCGCCAAAAAGCCCGTTGTAGTGAAGGGCAATGAGCATACCCATCCTCAACTTAAAGAATGTTTTACCATTGGCTATCCGGTTATTCGTGCTGACCTTGGTTTAGTAGGAGCAATCATGCTTGCCGGGAAATCTGACACCTATGACCACAACCTCCTTGACTGGATTGACACCCAGATCACCGAGATTAATAAATATATCGATACGGACCAAACTGCGCGAACCATGGCCAAGAGCATGCTCTTAGAGGAAAATATGCGCTTGGTCGCGGCTAACAGTGAAAACCAGACCTCCCAATTAGGAATCGCTATTATTGGGGTTCATGGACGAGTGATCGAGCTAAGTACCCCTGTGCAAGCTCTTATTTCCTGCGCAAAAGGAGAATTTCTCGATGCTAACCGTTCCGAACTAGAAAAATTATTATTAGCACAGATCGATGAATGCCTGACAACCCGCACCACCTGTTGCACTGAGATTTCTCCGTCTGTCTCAGAGATTCACGCCCCCATCACTATCTTCTGCCAACCGCTTATTGATACCATTAATAATACGCCTATTGGAGTAATGATCTTTTTCGATGATCCAACTTTTACCCAGCGGCAAGGGATGACATCCCGCCAGGCCTTGGCTCATTTGGCTGAAGATGTTGTGATTTTGGATCAAGCCGGCCGGATAGTCTTCGGCAATCGTTTTCCACCCGAAGAGTTAGGCCGACATTATCTTGATGTTGTCTTTAATGGTCAGAAATATCAGCCGGGAGGGGAGCACAACTCGTTGTTAATCCAAGCCCTCGAAAGTAAGCAAGATGCCATTACCCGAATCTATCAAACCCAGGATGGCACCCGTACCCTCCAGATAGATATCCGGTTGCTTAAAGATCGGGGTACCAACCTTGTCGGGGTTGTTGGCATCAGAAAAGACATTACCAAAAATCAACTACCGGTCGGCTCTGAGCGCTCATCCACCGTGGGAGAACTAGCCGCTCAGACCATCCATGAACTTCGCAATCCACTGGCGGCGATCCGTGCCTCGGCACAATTAGCTCTGCACCTTAATGAGTCAGATAAAGATGCGATCTTAACGCAAATCATTAGCGAAATCGATAAAATAAATGATTTTGTCTCCAACATTCTCTTCCTCGCCAAACCTAGCCAGACAGCTTTTCAAGCGGAAAACTTAGCCAAAATCGTAGATAAAGTCTTGGATCTTGAAAAAGCCAACATTCTCCGGTTCGGCATCACTATCATCAAAAACTATGCGCAAGATAAGCTATCACCCATTAAAGGCAACGCCAAATTACTCGAACAAGCGCTCCTTAATATTGTAAACAACGCTCTAGAGGTAATGGATCAAGGCGGAACTCTTACTATTACCATTTTAGACAGCCCATACGATACCATTCAAAAACTTATTATCGCCGACACCGGCCCCGGCATGAATGCGCAACAAATGGAAAATATGTTTAAACCATTTTACACTACCAAAGGCGACAGAGGCACCGACCTTGGCTTGACCATTACCAAGCAAATTGTCTCCGAAATCCACGGCGGCAAGGTTTGGCTCGAATCGGAGCCGGGTAGGGGAACCCAGGTCCATGTCGAATTAGGCAAAATGGGATTAAGAATTTAGGAAGTGTGAACCCTATTGGTGCCAGGTTCAAAACCACTAATTCTGATTGTCGATGATGAGCCCTCAATTGTAGAGCTGATCCGGTTTCACCTCGAAAAACAAGGGTATGCTGTAATTAGCGCCGGTGATGGGCCAACCGCTCTCGATCTTGTCAATACTCGCCAGCCCGATCTGGTCTTACTAGATCTAATGTTGCCCGGTCTCGATGGTTTTGAAATTTGCCGACGCCTTCGTGCAGACAGCCCAGACCTACCGATAATAATACTCACCGCAAAACAGGAGGAGATCGATAAGGTTCTCGGTCTGGAAATTGGCGCCGATGACTACATCACTAAGCCCTTTGGCACTAGAGAACTAGTTGCCCGGATTAAAGCGGTCTTGCGCCGCTCCAGCCCATCAACTGCAGATCTTGCCGGTAATAGCGGAGAAGAATTGACAACCGGCTCCTTGCGAATTAACGTAGGCAAGTTCAAAGCCTACCAAGATGGTGTAGAGCTAGAGTTGACGCGTAAAGAATTCGCACTATTACATGTATTGGCTAGTAATCCTGGTCATGTCTTTGATCGTGAATCCCTTGTTGAAACGGTGTGGGGATATGATTACTTCGGGGATACCAGAACGGTTGATGTACACATCCGTCGCCTACGGGCTAAATTGAAAAACCCCAACCTAATCGAAACCGTTCATGGTGTCGGATACCGTTTTCGGGAGGATCCATAAGTGCCTTTTTTTCGCACCCTCCACCAAAAACTATTTTCCGTCTATTTTGCGCTACTTATCTTAGCGGTCACTGTAATAACCGTCAACAACCTTAACTCATCCGCCGATTACCTAGAAAGAGAGATCTCAACTGAAATGTTGGCCCATGCTAAACTACTGGAGTTGGCCATCTCTCAATCGGACAAACCCTTGCAAATAACTGTTGCCAAGTTTAAAAACGCTACGGGAGCAAGATTTACCATTATTGGCGCTAATGGTGAAGTCTTAGCCGACACCGACGAAGACCCGGCCACAATGGCTAGTCATCTAAACAGGCCGGAAATTCGCCAAGCAGCCAGCGAAGGTGTCGGTCAAAGCAGTCGGTATAGCACAACTACCGGACTGAATACTAAATACATCGCCAAAATCATCGAGTTCGGGTCTACCGAAGGTTTTATTCGCGTCTCCTATCCGCTCCAAACCGTCGGCAAACTAAAGAATGAGATCACCCGACAAAACCTATTGATCACCTTGGTTGTAGCCGTTATAACCGGAGCGATTCTTTTTTGGTATCTGCGCTCCATAATCCAACCCGTACAGGCAATCAGCTCAGCAGCCAAGAAAGTTGCTGCCGGTGAGTTTGGCCAGCCATTAAAAGTCACTGGTGCCGAAGAGCTTCAAGAACTGACCAAGTCCTTTAACAAGATGGCTGTTGACCTAAGTAAGCTCATGACCAAACTCAGCTCAGAACGGCAACGCATCGAAGCCATTGTAGTCAGCATGATCGATGGTGTAATCTTCTGCGATCACGAAGGCAAGGTTACCTTAATTAATCCCGCTGCCGAGGAGACCTTCCAAGTCAGCCAGGAGGCTGCGCTCAACCGAAGCTTTTTAGAAGTTATCCGAAATTATGACCTTGCTAATGCTTTTCATCGGGCTCTCTCTGAGGCAGAGCCCAGCCATCAGGAGTTGCGCCTGTTTACCCCACGCGAGCTAATAGTATCCGTCCAAGTCACACCGGTATACGATGGTGCCGGGGTTGTTCAGGGAGCTGTTGCTACCATCCATGACATCACTACTTTGCGCAAACTCGAGCAACTGCGCACAGAATTTGTCAGCAACGTCTCCCATGAATTAAAAACCCCGCTTACTTCAATTAGAGGATTTACCGAGACCCTGCTGGAAGAGGAACTTGACCTAGAAACACAGCAACGCTTCTTGGGCATCATTTTGTCAGAAGCCGACCGTCTTTCCCGGTTAATCAACGATATCCTTAACCTTTCCCGGCTCGAATCGCCTGCAACGCGCCTTCATTTACAACAAGTTGACCTCAAGCAAACTGTTTCAGGGGTTATGCAAATTTTAAACCACTTGATTGAAGCAAAGGGAATAAAGGTAAACCTAGATTTCGGACCTGACTTTCCCTTAATAGAGGCCGACTCAGATATGATGGCCCAGGTTTTCTTGAATCTGTTGGAAAACGCGGTTAAATACACCCCTGCTATGGGCGGGGTCAGCATAGCCGGCCGGTTTGAGGCAACCAAGGTCATAATTACGGTCTCTGATACCGGCCCCGGTATCCCAGCCAAGGATCTACCCCGCATATTTGAACGTTTTTATCGGGTTGAGAAGGCACGATCACGCCAAGCCGGCGGCACCGGCCTTGGTTTGGCTATCGTCAAGCACATCATCGAACGCCACCACGGCCAAATCAGCGTAGATAGCCGATTGCAACAAGGCACTACGTTTCTGATTACCCTGCCCATTACCCAACCGAGCCAGAGTTAACAATTATTTAACATCCCTGTAATACTGACGCAACAGGTGGCTTGTATGCTAAAAGCATCCTGTTAGATTTGGAGGATGTTAAATGCTAATTGCCCCAAAATACAAGCCACTCATATTCCTATCTCTACTGCTGTTAGTATGGGGCGCGGTAGCAATTTTCGCGCCAGGGAGCAACTCCGCAAAGAAAGCCCAATTTATCGCCTTCACAGCTGCAGGCTCGACTTCAGTTCAACCAATCGTGGAGATGCTAGCCCAAGAGTACATGGCTGCCCATCGTAATATCCGGATTAACGTACAAGGCGGTGGCTCCAGTAGCGGTGTCAAAGCTGCTCAGACCGGTACAGCCGAACTCGGCATGGCCTCCCGAGAATTGAAAGAGAGTGAGAAAGGTCTCTGGGAATTCATCCTCGCTTATGATGGCATCGCTGTGGTGGTCCACCCAACCAATACAGTTTCCGATTTAAGCCTTGAGCAAATCGAAAAAATCTTTAGCGGTGAAATTTCTAACTGGTCACAAGTTGGTGGCCCTGATGCTGCAATCAACGTAATTAACAGAGAGGCAGGTTCCGGCACCCGGAGTGCATTCGAGGAGATTGTACTCAATGGGAAAAACTTTGTCGAAGATGCAATTATCCAGGGTTCAACCGGTTCGGTCAAAACCTCTGTCGCCATGGACCCTAATGCTATCGGATATGTCTCCCTGGCATCACTAGATGATCTGGTTAAAACCCTCTTAATTGACCAAGTCGCTGCCACCAACGACAACATCAGCAACAAAACCTACCCAATCGCTCGCCCATTTATCCTCATGGCCAAGGCCAAACCCACCGGAGCTGTAGCCGAATTTTTAGCCTGGCTGGAAAGTGATGAAGCTACGCAAATACTGATCGAAGAAGGATTAGTTCCCGTTAAATAGGAGGGCTTTCGGTGAATAGGCAAAGACATGAAGTTCTCGCAAAAACTATGCTTCAAACTACCGCATTTTTCTCCATCGCAGCAGTGCTATTAATCATAGTCTTCGTCTTCTGCGAAGGTCTGCCGGCTCTCAGAGAAGTCGGCTTACTCTCGTTTGTTTTTGGCGGGATCTGGCAGCCGATGCAGGGCCAATTCGGGATCTGGCCTATGTTAGTAGGCTCGGTCTATCTCACCCTCGGAGCAATTCTGATCGGGGTTCCATTTGGAGTAGGCTGTGCGATTTTGCTTGCCGAGTTTGCTCCTCAGAAGCTCGTGCGCATCATACGGCCAGCGGTCGAATTACTGGCCGGAATTCCCTCGGTTATCTACGGCTTCTTCGGATTGATGATTTTGGTCCCCTTGTTGCGCGAGCTTTTCGGCGGAACCGGATTTAGCCTCCTGGCAGGCTCATTGATTCTCGGAATCATGATCCTACCAACAGTGATGACCGTCTCCGAAGATGCGATCCGAGCAGTGCCAAAAAGCTACAAAATGGCCTCTCTAGCTCTCGGAGCCACCCACTGGCAGACTGTCTATAAAGTGATTTTACCGGCTGCCAAGTCCGGCATTATTGCCGCGGTCGTCCTTGGGATGGGACGGGCGATCGGAGAAACTATGGCCGTCATCATGATCACCGGAAATGTCCCGATAGTCCCTGACTCCATCCTTGCTCCAATAAGAACTTTGACCGGTAATATCGCGATTGAGATGGGCTATGCGGCCGGCCTGCACCAACAAGCTCTCTTCGCCACCGGGATTATCTTGTTCATGCTAATCTTTGTCCTGACCGGCCTAGCCAACCTAGTTCGGTGGAAGGGGGCAAAACATTGATAATTACAGTCAAAACGCAGCAAAAAATAGCACTTGCAGTCTTGTGGATGCTCGCCGGTCTAACCATTGGAGCCTTAGCAATTATTTTAGGTTATATCTTTGTTAAGGGATTGCCCTTTGTTAATTGGGATTTTCTCAGTGAATCCGCCCGCCGAATGGGCCGTGAAGGTGGTATACTTCCCTTTGCTATCAGCACCTTGTACTTGACCGGGGTAGGGATCCTCGTTGCTACACCAATTGGCGTAGGTGCTGCGATTTACCTAACCGAATACACCAAACAAGGTTTTCTGACCAATATGATCCGCTTTTTCACGGAGATTCTCGCCGGGATTCCCTCGATTATCTTTGGGCTTTTTGGCTTTATCTTCTTTGTTATCACTATGAAGATGGGGTGGTCCGTACTTTCGGGCGGGCTCACTCTGGCCTTAATGGTTTTACCGACTATAGTGCGTACAGCTGAAGAAGCTATTAAAGCAGTCCCGGAAAGTTATCGCGAAGGTAGCCTCGCCTTGGGAGCTACAAAATCGCAGACGATCAGTCGCGTCGTACTTCCCTCAGCCCTCCCGGGAATTCTGACCGGTATCATCTTAGGGGTGGGACGAGCCGTCGGCGAAACCGCAGCTCTATTGCTAACAGCTGGTAGTTCGCTCATGACCCCGATCAGTCTGCTTGATCCGGCCCGCAGCCTCTCAGTTCATTTGTACATCTTAGCAGTCGAAGGTATCTCTACCGAGAAGGCCTTTGCCACTGCAGTAGTATTAATCTTAATTATTTTAGCGATAAACATGACCGCAACTAGGCTGATTAGACGCCTAGCGCCAAAACATTAGACTGGGGTGAACCAAATTGCCAGGCGCAATTGAAGTAACTGGATTAAACCTGTGGTATGGACAGGCACAAGCCTTATATAATATCAATATGAACATTCCGGTACGACAAGTCACCGCATTCATCGGGCCTTCAGGGTGCGGAAAGTCCACTTTTTTACGCACCTTAAATCGAATGAATGATCTTATTGACGGGGTAAAAATTACCGGAACGGTCAAAATCGACGGAGAGGATATTTACCAGCCTAATATTGATGTCGTACAACTGCGCGCAAAAGTGGGGATGGTTTTCCAAAGGCCAAATCCCTTTCCGATGAGTATCTATGATAATATCGCTTATGGACCCCGGATTCACGGGCAAAAAGATCGACATGTATTAGATGAAATCGTTGAACGCAGCCTCCGACAGGCTGCCCTCTGGGACGAGGTTAAGGACCGCTTGAAAAGCCCGGCTTTAGGCCTCTCCGGCGGGCAACAACAGCGACTTTGCATTGCTCGGGTTTTGGCCGTTGATTCAGAGATCTTATTAATGGATGAGCCAGCCTCAGCCCTTGACCCGATTTCCACCGCTAAAATCGAGGAATTAATCCTTCAGCTTAAGAATAAATACACCATCGTTATCGTAACCCATAACATGCAGCAAGCTGGTCGCATCTCCGACAATACAGCATTCTTCTTAACCGGAAATCTCGTTGAATTCGGAAAAACCGGAGAACTGTTTGAGCAGCCGAAAAAGCAAGAGACAGAAGACTATATCACTGGTAGATTCGGTTAGAGAGGTGAATGCTAGTATGCGCCTAACCCTTGATGAACAGATACAAGAATTAAAGTTAAATATTCTCAAAATGGGCAGTCTCATGGAGGAATCGATTTATAAGGCGGTGAAATCACTGGCCCATCAGGATCTGGATTTGGCCAGGGAGGTTATCTCCAGCGATCAAGAGATTGACTCCCTGGAAAATGCCATCGAAGCGCGCTGCCTGAGCCTTCTCGCCCTACAGAATCCGCTGGCAAGTGACTTGCGGAAAATCACAACTATCCTCAAGATCGTCACCGATTTGGAGCGAATGGCCGATGAAGCCGTAAACATTGCCGAAGTGACAATTATGAACGGTAACGAGCCACTGATCAAACCACTCGAAGACATCCCCGCTATGGCTGAAGCTGCCGCCAAAATGGTTAAGGGTTGCCTTGATGCTTTTGTCAATCAAGACCAAGACCTGGCCATTGAGGTGGTTAAAGCAGACGATCAGGTCGATGAAAAATACTCAGCGCTGTTTGATGAATTAGTGGAGATGATTATTGAGCAGGCCCCCTTCTCCGGCACGACGCAAGCGATCCGCTTGTTATTTGTCGCCCGCTATCTGGAACGCATTGCCGACCATGCTACTAATATTGCCGAACGCACCATCTACATGATAACCGGCGATCGGGTCACGCATCGCAAAGGTTGGTGGAAGGAGTAGCAACGACAAAAATAAACCCCGAGAACCACAAGGTCTTCGGGGTTAATTTTTTCGTGGAGCCGATGAGCGGATTCGAACCGCTGACCTGCTCATTACGAGTGAGCTGCTCTACCTACTGAGCTACATCGGCATTAATCTGATTGTGCGTAATCTAATATACACCCTACTTGGCATCTAGTCAAGATTCTCACCGACTCTAGTACCTGTAAAGGTTTAGTAGGTCAAAAGAAAACCTCGCAGCTATCTATACTAA
>CAZAAT010000003.1:0-51081 GCA_964483175.1 uncultured Bacilli bacterium | reverse complement strand
AGGAAGATAAATCGTGCCAACAACCGAAGCAGCTATCAAGCTCCAAACCTATCAGATTGCCAACCTTAACTGCGCCGACTGCGCTGCCAAAATACAGCAAAAACTAAGTCTGGAACCTGGCCTGGAAAACGCCATACTAAACTTCGCTACTAGTACCATCACCCTCGACCCCCGCTACCTTGAACAGGCCGAAGCGATCATGAACTCAATCGAACCCGGCACGCGGATTATGCGGGAAAATGCAGGCGTTCGCCAGACCTATGCTCTGGCCGAACATCGCTCTCAATTAATCATCTTAGCCGTCGCCTCACTCTTATTTATCGGCGGGCTGTTGCTACCCGACGGCTTAGCCAAATACACCGTATTTATCACCGCCTACCTTTTAGTCGGCCATGAGGTCTTACGCGCTGCTTTCAGGAACCTACGTCAAGGCAATGCCATGGACGAGAACTTCTTGATGAGTATCGCAACCCTAGGCGCTTTTGCCATCGGCGAACTACCAGAGGCCGTCGGGGTCATGCTCTTTTTTAACGTGGGGGAACTTTTTCAGTCACTTGCCGTCAATAGATCGCGGCGCTCTATTCAAGCATTGCTTAATATCAGACCGGAGACAGCTAACCTACTAGTAAATGGTCAGACCCAGATTGTCTCACCATCTACAGTCAGTCCGGGGTCCCTAATCTTGGTCAAACCCGGAGAGCGCGTACCGTTAGATGGGGTGATCCAAAGTGGAGCATCTTTCCTAGATACCTCCGCCTTAACCGGTGAGTCTGTCCCCCGCCGCGTGGAAGCCGGTGACCAAGCATTAGCCGGTATGGTTAACGCCTCTGGAGTCTTGACCATCGAAGTCACCCGACCGTATACGGAGTCAGCTGTTTCGCGCATATTGACTCTAGTCGAGAATGCAACGAGCCGCAAAGCTCAGACCGAGAAGTTCATTACCAAATTTGCGCGTTACTACACCCCAATCGTAGTGGCCCTGGCCGCCGCCATAGCCATCATCCCACCACTGGTGCTTTCAGGGGCGAGTTGGAGTTCCTGGTTGTACCGGGCCTTGACCCTCTTAGTGATCTCCTGCCCCTGCGCGCTAGTTGTCTCTGTTCCGCTGACTTATTTTGCTGGAATTGGCAGCGCTTCTAGGCAGGGGGTCTTGGTCAAAGGAGCTCAGTATCTTGAAGCCCTAACCGCTGTTAATACTGTTGTTTTTGACAAAACCGGAACTTTGAGTCAAGGAGTTTTTCGAGTTGTCGAAATCCAGCCGACACCAGACTTTTCCGAAGAAGAGTTGCTTCGCTTAGCCGCGGAAGCGGAGGCCCATTCTGCCCACCCGATTGCGACGTCCATTCGCGAAGCCTTTGGAGCCAGTGTCGAGATTGATGAGATCTCTGATTACCAGGAAATTGCCGGTCAGGGTGTCCGCGCGATCATCAACAAGCGAACAATTCTAGCTGGTAACACTACATTGCTAGCTAATGAAGGTGTTGAATTCACGACTCCGTCCGGAGCAGGAACAATTGTGCATCTAGCGATCGACAAGCGCTACGCTGGATACCTGCGCATCGCCGACGAGCTCAGAGATGATGCCGCCGATTTGGTCAGCGGCCTCCGGCAATTAGGTATCCAGAAGACGGTCATGCTGACCGGAGACGATCAATCGGTGGCCACAGAAGTAGCAGCGAACCTGGGCATTAGTGAAGTCCATGCCAACCTGCTCCCTGAAGACAAGCTGACCAAACTTGAGCAAATAATAGCAGTTGATTCTGCGGACGGCAAAGCCAAAGTGGCCTTTGTCGGAGATGGAATCAATGACGCCCCTTCAATTACGCGAGCCGATGTAGGCATTGCCATGGGTGGTCTTGGCTCGGATGCAGCAATCGAAGCCGCGGATGTAGTGTTAATGGAAGCCCGACCATCAAAAGTACTCAACGCAATCGCAACCGCCCAGCGAACCAAAAAAATTGTCATCCAAAACGTCGTTTTAGCTTTGGGGATTAAAATAGCCTTTATCATGCTGGGCACAGTCGGAATCGCCAACATGTGGATGGCCGTCTTCGCTGACGTCGGGGTAACGTTGCTCGCCGTGCTCAATGCCACCCGCGCTTTAAAAGCGGCCAAACTGCCAAAAGTCCGCCTTTAGCATATAGTGGTAGCAAATGTTATGCGGAGGCGATGATCTTGCATCTACCTGATTTGAGTGATCTCGAAGAGCGCGTAGACCAGTTTATTCAATCCCTGCCCTGCCGGGCGCCGGGCCCGTATCCACCGGTAAAAGTAAAACGCCCACATCCACAGTATGCCACAATGCTGCTGGATGCATTTGCCAATGGGGCAGCTGCTGAACTAACCGCCATCACGCAGTACTTTAACCATTACCTCACTAACCCGGATAAGGAGGTAGCCCGGCTACAGTTCTGCATCGCCCTGGTGGAAATGGAACATCTAGAGCTCCTGGGCGAACTTATCGAACAGCTCGGTGGAGATCCGCGCTATTGGCGCTCTAACAAGGCCTATTGGGATGGCGGCAATGTCGCCTACGGCGTGAAAATGACCCCGGCTGAACTCCTACGCCTGGATATCGAGGGCGAAATTTGTGCCATTGAAGCCTATGAGCGCCTGATCATTGAGATTGATGATCCCGGGGTCAGGCGAGTCCTTGAACGCATCAATGAGGATGAACGGGTACACTTAAAATTATTCGAAACAGCCTTGGCTCACTTAGATAAATAGCTGATTGCTGAGCCGGCCACCAGCAACCTGGCAATATTCTCCGCCGTCGCTGCAACCAGTTCAGGGCCACGCTCGATTGCTTGCTCCAAGGTATAGGGCCCAGGTACAATCGAAAAAACCGCGTCGATCCCGACCTCGTAGACGGCTTCGATCCCAGAACCGATCGTGCCTACCACAGCTACTACTGGTAGGCCTTTTTCTTTGGCCGCCTTAGCCACCCCGGCCGGGGTCTTACCAAAGGCGGTCTGACTATCCATCGCTCCTTCGCCGGTAATAACCAAGTCGGCCCCCTGTAGTTTGGAGCGAAAATCGGTTACATCAAGAACAATCTCCACCCCTGCCCGGAGCGTAGCTCCTAAGAAGGCAACTAGACCTGCACCAAGCCCACCCGCGGCCCCTGCCCCGGGCATGTTTTGCGTGGATACGCCCAGATCCTTTTCTATAACCTGCGCGAAGTTGGCTAAAGCCTGATCAAGGCGGGCCACCATCTCGGGGGTGGCCCCCTTTTGCGGACCATAGATGGCCGCTGCACCATTCGGACCGATTAGTGGATTATTGACATCACAGGCGACCACAATCTCAGTTTCCTGGATGCGCGGATCAAGCCCGGAGATATCGATAGCAGCTAGTTCAAGTAGTGCCTCACCGCCCGGGCGGAGTTCATTCCCCGCCCGGTCCAGCAGGCTAACCCCCAAGGCTTGAGCCATCCCGGCCCCGCCATCATTCGTGGCACTACCTCCGATGCCGATTATCAGGCGTCGACAACCTGCATCCAAAGCAGCCTTAATTAAGTCACCCGTTCCTCTAGTCGTGGTAGTCAGGGGATTTCGCTCTGATTTCGGCACCAAAGCCAGGCCGCTCGCCGCTGCCATCTCAATAACCGCCGTGAGTCCATCACCCAAGATCCCGAATTGAGCTCTGCGCCTCTCGCCGAGAGGGCCCGTTACTTCAACTTCTCGTATGTGGCCGCCAGTCGCATCAACCAGAGACTGCACCGTCCCTTCCCCGCCGTCTGCCATGGGTACTTTAGTAATCTCCGCCTTGGGAAGCACCCGAAGTAGGCCGGTTTCCAGGGCCTGAGCCACCTGGAGAGCGCTCATGCTACCTTTGTATTTGTCTGGAGCCACAACGATTTTCACGATCTTACCCCCCGTTACAACAGAATCGCTGCCATGATGGCAATCATACAGATCGCTACGAGTCCGGTCACGATACTAGCACCGGTCTGCAGCTTATAAGCTGTTTTAACATCCATATCACTAAACTGCGAAACCACCCAGAAATAAGAGTCGTTCGCGTGCGAAGCCACCATTGAACCGGCACCAATAGCCAGGGTAACTAAGACTCTACCCATCTCATTGCCTAGACCGAGACCGTTGAGCAAAGGTGCAACAATAGCTGCCGTGGTGATGAGGGCTACTGTTGACGAACCCTGAGCTGTCTTAATCGCCGCCGCGATAATAAACGGCAGGAAGATACCGAGATTGTACGAGGCCAGTACCTGCCCCAAATAATCGCCAATCCCAGTTGCTTTGAGCACAGCACCAAAGGCTCCCCCAGCACCGGTAATCACCAGAATTGTCGAAGCATTTTTGATGGCTTCACCTACCCAATCGCCATAGACTTCTTTGTTAATCTTCGGAGCTAAGCGCATCGCCAAGAATACCGCTAACAGCAGGGCAAAGATGGGATGCCCGATAAAGACTAACAGATCGCGGAAGAGTCCCACTCCAAATGGATTGCTCTTAAACATCGCAACTGAACGCAGGGCAATCAAGACAATCGGAACCACTAACGGCAGGAAGGAATCTTTTACGCTAGGCAGTTTTCCGAACTTTTTAATTAAATCCTCATAGCTGACCTCTGACTTCGGAGTGATCGGGTATTTCGGCCCAACCTTGATGGCATAGAGCCAGCCGGCCAAGGTTGCTGGTATTGAGGCGATGAAACCCATCAAAATAACCATGCCCAGGTCTGCCCCTAAGGTGCCTGCTGCCGCGATCGGCCCTGGCGTTGGCGGTACCATTGTATGGGTGGCATAAAGGCCCATCGATAAAGCCGTACCCATGACCCCCAAAGAGATTCCGCTGGACTGAGCCAGAGCCCGATTTAATGAAGAAAGGATGACAAATCCACTATCGCAAAAAACCGGGATTGAAACCACATAGCCTGAAGCCGCCATGGCTAAAGGCGAATTTTTCTTGCCAAATAATTTTAGCATCGTCTGTGCTAAGACCAAAGCCGCCCCGGTTTTCTCCAGGATCGTACCGATAATCGTACCGGCAACTATGACAATTCCGATGCTAGTCATCGTGCCGCCAAAGCCACCGGCAATGACATCGATTAACCCAGTTTGACCACCAACAGGAACGGGAGGTGGGTTTTTGGCCAAGAGTCCTACACCAAGCGCCGCTAACAATAAGACCAAGAACGCGTTCATCTGCTTTTTGCCTGTCATGTACACGATAAACACAATAGCCAAGACCAACAGGACGACTAATAATGGACCACTAAACAAGGATATCCCTCCTCAGGCAGTTTTGTACCAATACATATTGTATGTCCTAGCAGCGCCATTAGAATGTTTTCCGACTAATCCGGAATTTCTCCGGGGCCAGAAAGATTCCTTTCGCCTAGCACCCTTGTCCAGACATTCCCAGTAGTATAACAGGGGGGATCACGAAAGAGGTGTTTGCGGATGAAAATTACGCTGGTTGGAGTTGGCTACGTTGGGCTGACCACTGCCGCCGCCCTAGCTAGCTGGGGACACCAGGTAGCTTGCGTCAATCATGACCATAAGAAAATCTCCCAGCTCAAAGCAGGTCAAGTGACCCTCTTTGAGCCAGGCTTGCCGCAGCTTGTCTCGGAAAATGTCAAAGCCAACAGATTATCCTTCCACTACCAGCTAGCAATAGCTTTGCAAGATGCCGAACTGGTTTTTTTGGCTGTGCAAACTCCGACGGATGAGTCTGGCCAAGCTGACCTGTCCTTTCTACTCCAAGCGGCTGCAGAAGTCGCCGCAACTATTACTCGTCCAGCAATCATCGTTAACAAAAGCACCGCCCCGCCGGGAACCTCTCGCCACATCCAGGAAATCCTTGATCAGAGCCACCATCCCTGCCCTGTAGTGGTCAACCCGGAGTTTTTACGCGAAGGTTCAGCCCTTGAGGATATCATGCACCCTGACCGGGTCGTCGTCGGCGGTCGAGATGTACAGGCTGTAAATACTGTAGCGGGTTTATATGAGCACCTGGATACTACAATCGTCAAAACCGACCCGGAATCCGCAGAGCTAATTAAGTACGCATCCAACGCCTTTTTGGCCACTAAGATTTCCTTTATCAATGCCCTGGCCCGCCTGTGCGACCAGATTGGTGCCGATGTGGGAGAAGTCAGTTTGGGAATGGGGTTAGATCAGCGGATTGGAGTGGCTTTTCTCCGCGCCGGCCTGGGGTACGGCGGATCCTGTTTTCCCAAAGATCTCTCCGGCTTGATTCAGTGGGCCGAAGATGTAGGTTACAGTTTTGACCTCCTCAAAGCGGTGCAAGAGATCAATGTCAGCCAAGCCAATTACATCCTAGCCGCAATTAAAGAAATGGTCGGGACAAACCTTAAGGGAAAGCACTTGGCTCTACTAGGCCTTGCCTTTAAACCAAATACCGATGATATCCGAGAGTCTGCGGCATTGCGCCTGGCTCAGTTGCTCGCAGCAGAAGGGGCCAAGCTGACCGGCTATGACCCCCAGGCCATGGTTCATGTAGCTGCCGCCGCGCCATACATTAAACTCTGTCCGGATGTAAAGACCGCGTGCGCCGCTGCGGAAGCCATCCTGCTCCTAACAGAATGGCCCGAGTTCGCTCACTTTGACCTGACAGAGCTCTCCGACCTAGTCAAGGAGAAGATCCTAATAGATACACGCAACCTCTACGACCCGAAGATGGTCCGCGCGAATGGTTGGCGGTACTGGAGTGTGGGCCGGCCATGAAGGTCATAATTACAGGCGGCGCAGGATTTATCGGCACTCATTTGTGCCGACGCTTTCTCCAGGAGGGGCATGAAGTGATTTGTATCGACAATTTTTGCACTAGCCGACCGCAAAATGTTGCGGATTTGTTGGCTAATCCAAGTTTCGCCTTGTTACAACGAGATGTGATCGAACCTTTTACCAATACCGAGCGTGATTTTCTGGGCCAGCCTGAGATTATCATTCACCTGGCTAGTCCGGCGAGTCCCAAACAGTACCACCGGCTGGACCTAGAAACCGCCTTGGTTAACAGCCTGGGAACCCGGAACATGCTGGAGCTTGCCAACCATAACCGGTGCCGATTCATCCTCGCCTCCACCTCGGAGATTTACGGGAACCCACTGGTACACCCCCAAACAGAAAAATATTGGGGCAATGTAAACAGCACCGGTCCGCGTAGCCATTACGATGAGGGTAAGCGCTTTGCCGAAACCCTGACGATGCTCTATCACCGTAAGCTCAGGCTAGACACCCGTATCGCCCGAATTTTCAATACTTATGGACCTGGGATGCAAGCAGACGATGGACGGGTTATCCCCAACCTGATCACTGCCGCCCTAGCTAACCGCGATCTGACCATCTATGGTAATGGCAGCCAGACTCGAAGCTTTTGCTATATCGCAGATTTGATTGAAGGGTTGTTCCGCTTAGCGACCTGGCCGGACCTAGCCGGCACAATCGTCAACCTCGGCAACCCCGATGAACGCAGTATCCGGGAGCTGACGGACCTGATCGCCTCATTATGCCATTCCACAGCTAAACGGGTCTACTTGCCGTTACCCCAAGACGATCCGGAACGACGGTGCCCGGAGATTAGCCTAGCCAACGAACTATTGGGCTGGGAACCGCAGGTCAGCCTCAAAAAGGGACTAACCGCAACCATCAACTACTTTAAAACCCGCGAGCGGGGTTGATAAGTCTTCGGATCCACCAAGCCCAGATGCCGCCATTTTTCCACCAGGTATTTTTGCACCCTAGCGGAATCAGCTAGATTTCGCACATGAGCAAGTGTGCAAGATGACCGGCTCTCATGGTGAATCACCTTGTCAGTAGAGATGACGTAATTTTGGTAGCCTGCACCGATGGCCCGGATACAGAAATCATCATCGTCATGCCAGTACATCCCGCATTTCTCATCGAAGCCGCCCAGCTTGCTCACGAGCTCACCCCTGGCCATCATTAGACAGCCCCGTAGAATATGACATGGACAAGGAAAGCTCGCCAAGACCCGCTCCAAGCTGCGATGCTCGGCATGAATGGTCATGTTATAGCCTTCGATCCCCACAATTCCGGCATCCTCATGAGCAGCAAACAAGTCCAAAAACGGTTTGAGCCAACCCGGCAAAAACTCAATATCATTATCGATGAACAACACATAATCTCGGGGTTGGACCTGCCCAAGAATAATGTTTTTGCCTTTGGGGGCTCCTAAATTAAGAGGAACGGTTTGAATTTCCACATCCGCGCCGGTCAAATTTTCCAGCCACAGCCTAGTGTCATCGGTCGAACCGTTGTCCAAGAGATGCATCCGGTAAGGAATTCCCACTAAAGTCTTGCGAATACTTGCGACACAGCGTTTACTATACTCTACCGCATTATACATCGGAATAACGATATCAATCACGCTGATCCTCCTGTTGATCTGTAGTAAACTAAGACCAGAACAAGGGACATGAACAATCGGTCCATGTCCCTCCAACTAGCCTGGGTTATCAGCTATTTCCTAGGCTTTTTCCTGTGATCCTTGTCATCCCGCCGATCCTTATCAAGATAATCATAGAGCAGATCCAGGACCTCACCGAAACGCTGGAAGTGGACAATCTCCCGCTGGCGAAGGAAGCTCAGAGTGTCTATCACCTTTGGATCCCGGGACTGGTCGATTAAATGCTCATAAGTAGCTCTAGCTTTTTCCTCAGCAGCCAAATCCTCATGGATATCGGCGATTGGATCACCAAGGGACTGAATATATGCTGCCATCCAAGGTACACCGGCGGCATCATGTGGATATAGGGCCCGATCATGCTGGCTATAATGAGCACCTAGGCCAGCCGCTACAAGTTCTTCAACCGGTACACCTTTGATTAACTTATAAATTAAGGTGCCCACAATCTCCCAGTGGGCCATTTCTTCGGTACCAATACTGATCAAGGTGGATTTTCCTTCTGGAATAGGCATGGTCCACGCTTGACTAAAGTAACGCAAGGCCGCGGAAAGTTCGCTATCAGGACCGCCAAACTGAGAAAAAAGGCTCTTCGCAAAGACCGGATCAGGCTTGGTTACATCCGCCGGATATTCTAACATCTTTTTATAAACCCACATACTCTGTCTCCCTCCTCTCAAGCACTATAGTTGATATCCCATGGCCAGGGTTCGCGGTTCCACTCCCATGGGAATCCGGACTGTTGTAACATATACAGCATTCCATACCGCTCGGTATACTCGGCCTCTAATTGCTCAAGCTTACAGACCAGCTCATTGTACTCTTCTAAAGCCCGCTGATCCCGGGGGTGAGTATTTAAGTAGAGGTGCAGCTCAATAGCGGCAAACTGGATTGCCTGAATCTGCCTGAGCATCGCTACCATATCATGCATCTTTCACAGCCTCCTTGTCCAACCTAATAGCGCCATTTTCTGGGCTTATATGGTTGATACAGTTCAGGAAAAAGGGTGCCTTTCATGAGCGCCTGCTCGGGTGTAAACATTTCTCCGAGGACTTGAAACGGAACATAAGCCCGGCCTAGCTGCATCATAGCGGACTCGACAGTTGTACTTTGGGCACGTTTGTCCATACTGTAGGCCTCCTTGTAGACTAGACTGCTACATGATATGAGATTTTGCACAAAAGGGTGAATATGGGCCAAAAATGCGGATATAATAACAATAGCAGGTTACTCCCCATCCTGACTTATCTGGGTTGAAAAACATCCTCTCAACCCCTGTAGGGATCACGGGACTAACCTGCTCCACTTTATTTACCAGCTCATATCAGATATCTCTGCGCTGAAAAATCAGGACAGCCAAGAACAAAGCAGCGAAAAGATATACGACCGTATATGACATCATTAACGCGCTTGGTTCTGTCTGCGAGCCAAAAGGCCCTAACATGACCAAACCGGCCAGTGGGTTGTTGGCTGAATCCACTACCAGACTAGTTACCTTGCGGTAAATAGAATCGGCCGGCATCATCAGACTCGACAAGATCCCCATATTAAGCAAGACCTCATTCTCGGTAATGGTAGCGATCTGTTCAACTACCCCGCCGATTAGACTAAGTGCATATAGTGTAAAGATGATGATCCCGTTTGCTGTTGTCGGTAACAGCGCCGAACCAGCCATCGTGATGCTTACCAGAAATACCGGCAGCAAGGAAAAGGTGCACAGGGCGGTAAAATAGGATTCGACAGTATTGCCCGTTATCGATTGTACGGCTAAAGTAACCCCGCAAAATAGCAGAGCAGCATAGATAATTCCAATCAAAGATAAGCCCAAAAACTTGCCGAGCACAATCTGAGCGCGGGTAACTGATCCAGAAACTACAGTATGCATTACCCCGCTTTCGATCTCCCCGCTAAGCACAGAAACAGTGGCGAAAATGGCAAAGACAGCCGTCAATAGGCTGCCAAAATACAGGCCCGCGGTCAAAATTTGTGGAATTAGTACCGCTTTAACCACGGGATTTTCCATAGTAACTAGCGCATTTTGCGCATACTGCAAAGTAATGCAATACAGGCACAGATAAATTATGGTGACGAAAACGGTTATTAAAAATAACTTCTTGTGCAAGATTTCTTTGAGTGTAATCGTAGTAAAAACTCCCATTAGCAACCCCCATTCTGCACTAAGTCAAAGAAGAGTTCTTCCAGATCCCGACTGCGTGGAACCAGCTCGTATAGCCGAGCGCCTGAGTTGGTGATCAACTGCGCTACCAAAGGAATAACCCCGGGTTCACGAACCACCATCGTCATCCGGTCGCCAACCTGAGTAATCCCCATTGCTAGCTTGGACAATTCTGATTTCACAGTATCTGAAATCCCGGTTACCCTTAGGTCCAAGACAACCTGGATACCTCTCAGTTCGCTTAATGATCCCATTGCTACTAGCTGCCCGCTGTTTAGCACCGCAATCTGGTCGCAAACCGATTCAACCTCACCAAGCAAATGGCTGTTAAGGAAGATCGTCTTGCCCTGTTCCCGCAAGCGGATGATCAATTCGCGCGCTTGCCGCCGACCCACCGGATCGAGCGCTGAGGTTGGTTCATCCAGAAAAACCAGTTCTGGATCGGCGATCAGCGCCGCAGCTAAACCCAATCTTTGTTGCATCCCTTTACTATATGACTTTATCGGATGGTCGCCTTTCCCCCGCAAATTGACCATTTCAAGCAACTCAGGGATTCGCCTTCGAGCAACCTCTGCCGGCACATGACGCAAGCGAGCATGAAAATCCAGTAGCTCTATACCGGTCATCCAGGGCTGATAGCGGAAACTCTCCGGGAGATAACCTATCCTTTTTCTGACCGCTACCGTTCCCAGCGGCTTACCCAATACGGTAGCCTGGCCGCTTGTCGCCCTTAACAAACCAACCAGGGTCTTAACCAAAGTGCTTTTACCTGCCCCGTTGGACCCCAATAACCCGAAAACGCAGCCCTGCGGAACCTGTAAGTCAATATTGAAACAGCCGGCTCCACTCTTATAACGCTTTGTTAATCCCTTGGTTTCGATCACTATTCCCATGCTAATTAATCATCCTCGCTATCTTTAAGGCTTCACTCGGTGTCAGCTCACCCATAACCATATAAATCAGCCCGTCTTCGAACCAGATTAGGCAATCAGCTGAAAAACGCATACCCCAAAGGCTATTGATCAAGGTTGTTTGGTTTAGGGATCTTATTAACTCTTGGTGCATTTGACCACCGCGCGCTCCGCCGGGAACCAAATGTTTAAAAAATTCTTCCGATCCGGTGGTAAAGGCCCCATGAACCCCGGGTTTGATCGTTATCGGTTCCCCAATTACCTCCGGCTTCATCAAGATCTGGCCATTGTAAGCCACATTAGCAAACTGCGACTGCAGCCCTTTCGGCAGCCCCGGTATGGCTAAGATGGCTTTCTGCAGGCTATCCTGGCTAACAGAAGGCGGGATCTCCAACGTACTCGGCTTAGTTACCGCAATCACCAGATCGGGCTTTTTGTGGTCGGTATCACTATAGGTGAAAGCTAACAGCGGGGCGGTGTTAAGCACGAACGGCTTATTATTGATCTCACTGGGAACAGTAGCCCTGATGGATAAGGAATTCAAGAAGCGGTTGATCGGCGCGGTAAATAAGGTGAACTCGATTTTCGCTGCAGATATCATTACCGGCTGGACCGCTCCATACCCAGCTAGTAATTTCGGCACCCTAATCTGCTGATTGGCGAGAGTAAAATTGTCCTGGGATGCCGGTAGTTTTTTCACTTCCGCCGGATTAATTATCTCCATAACCCCAAAGTTAGCAATGCGGACGACCGAACTGTGTCCCTCTAGAGCCTCCAGCATGGTCACAAAATCACTGGGATCAATCGCCCAGGCATTTCTCTGATCTTGACGAAATAGCGACAAAAACCCGCCCGCCAAGACGGGCGCACTCACCACCGCTACCAACGCTAAAACCAGAATTGACTTCGCACATTTTTTCACCCACACGATAGACTCTCCCTTTTCCCTCAATTCCCAAAATCTAGGGGATTATTGTACCCATCTTTTAGCACAATTAACCACATGCTTGTACACAATGGGGACGAGTATGCATAGGATAGCACTGCAGGAGGTGTTAACATGTGTGGCGGATTCATTGACGGAAAAAGACGCAACTTCAGCAGCCTCTTAGATTTGATTATCGCTCTATTTGTCATCGATTTTTTAGTCGGTGGCATTAACAGTATCTTCAATTTTGAATAATCATAAGGAGGTTTACAACATGTCCGATCGAAAAAAGGGTGGAAACTTTCATTGGGATGGCGGATTATCTAGTATCATTGACCTAGTTATTATCCTCTTCGTCCTACAAACTCTGCTCTACGGTTTCGGTGGAGTTGAAGACTAACATACACACGGCGGCTTGAGCCGCCGTTTTTTCATTATCTGACGTTGACAACAAATTCACTCAGTGATATTTTATTGTAAACCACATTAACAAAATTCCGGGGAGGGGCTCCGGACCATGTACCGAAATGAACAAATCGTCGAACTAACTAACATGATCTTGACTAACGCCATTCATCACGAGTACAAGCGGCGTGACTTAGGTGTCGGCTTTCCCTTGCACTCATCGCAGCTCCGTTTCATCGACACTATTCACCATAATCCTGATATCAATGTAACCGATCTTGCTCAAATACTAGGTATTTCTAAAAGCGCAGTATCTAAAATGACCTCCAAATTAAAGTCCATGGGCTTAGTCGAACGCTATAAAGCACCGGAAAACAAAAAAGATGTACTTGTTAAACTAACTGACCGGGGCGAGCTAGTCCATGAGCGGTTTACCAAAACATACCGTAATGCTTTTAACCATATCCATAACAAATTAGACGGGTATAGCCAAGAGGAGAAAGCGACGATTATCCGTTTTCTACGTGGCTTTAATGACTTCATTTTAACCATGGATTCGATGCTGGACTGGCCGGAAGACTAAAAAATTTTTGCCCGATTGTTAACCTGGTTAACAAAATGCAAGTAACGATATTTTCGAAGAAAAATGGAAGTATTTGGCTAACAAGGGAAGGGGGTGGCAGCTAAACTACTGACAGATGCCGAGGAAAGATGAAGATGTAAAGGAGGGTAATATTGGTGAAACGTTCGACATCAACAATTGTGCTGTTGGCGGTCTTCGCGTTAGGCATTTGCCTTGCCTATGAAGCCTCTCAGCTGTACTTGTACCGTGCATCCTTTGCTGGTTCCTACAAATACAATCTACTATTCACCGAGTACGGGTGGCTAATTCCGATTGCCGTCTTTCTTGGGGTGTTTGCTGGCAGCGCGGCTACACGCAAGCCAGTGGAAGTTTTGGATGGCAGGGTCCTCCGGCATGATGAGACTGCATTTCTCATTCACTGGGGGCATGCCCTATCCTGTCTGGTGCTGTTGATAACCGGAGTGTATCTTGGTTTTCTCTTTATTCCAAGGCTAGTTAACACTCCACAAATGGTTGGCTTTATGCTCAATCTCCACTTCATCGGTGTGCTCGTGTTTATGTTCAGTGTCACCATGCACGTCACCGATGTCTTAGTCAGCGGCAAACTCAAAGATCACATGCCGGCCGCCCATGATTTGGGCGATGCTATTGCGCACTACGCGGCAAAGTTGGGCTTGGCTACGCCAAAAAAGGAGGGCAAATATTTAGCTAGCGAGCGTCTCTCTTATCCATTATGGGTATTATCGGTTGGGTTAATTATCCTTACCGGAATCATCAAAGTAGCCGCTCACTACTGGAACCTTCCCGAAACTTTGATGGGAGTAACCACTTTCCTACATGATGTAGCGGCCATTCTGGTTCTGATAAACCTGGTTGCCCATATTGTCCTCTCCTCTATCGTACCGTGGTCCTGGCCGCTAATTAAATCCATGCTCATCGGTTACGTACCACTAGAGTATGTCAAGCACAACCATGCCCTGTGGTATGAAGAGATTACCGGTGAAACCCTTCCAGACCCAGAGCCAAAGAAAAAACTGAAAGGCTCGACAATCACCGCATCGGAAAGGAGAGTACACTAAAAATGGCTGATAAAAAAGTCAAAAGTAAAGAGTATTCCCGCCGTTCATTCCTGAAAATGGTTAGCGGAGTCGCTATCGGAGTCGGGTTTGGCGGTGCTCTGCCGAAACTACTTACGTTAGGCGATGGAATGATCGCAATTGCGGCCTCCGAAGGCTATATTCTCGTCGACACCAAAAAGTGCCAAGGTTGCGTTACCTGTATGTTAGCTTGTTCTCTGGCTCATGAGGGACGGGAAAGTCTCTCCCTAGCTAGAATTCAAGTCATGCAACACCCTTTTAAACCTTGGCCAAACGACCTGACAATCGAGCAGTGTAAGCAGTGTACATTTCCTGCTTGCGCAGAGGCCTGTCCCACCAATGCTTTAAAAGCTGATCCCCAAAACGGTAATGTCCGCCTAGTCGATTCCCGAAAATGCATTGGCTGTATGCAGTGTATCGAAGCCTGTCCCCAGCAGCCAGCCCGAGTTTTGTGGAACCACGAAGAAAAACGCTCGCAAAAATGTGACTTGTGTGCCAACACTCCTTTCTGGAATGAAAAGGGTGGCCCCAACGGTAAACAGGCTTGTATTTCGGTCTGCCCCGTCAGTGCCATTACGTTTACCCAGAAGATTCCGACACAGGTAGGAGATCTGGGCTATCATGTTAACCTGCGCCAACATGATGCCTGGGGCAAATTAGGTTATCCGACTGACTAAGAAGGAGGTAATGAGGGTTATGAAAGGATATGCTGGCAAAATATTAAGGGTTAATTTAACCACAAGAAAAATCTCCAGTATAGATACTAAGAACTATAAGGAGTGGGTAGGTGGTCATGGCATTGGATCCGCTCTCTTTTGGGATCTCTGTGAGGACAAGACAGTTGATGGGTTTGATCCCCGAAATGTCATAACCATCATGACTTCTCCGATTTCCGGAACGCTAACCCCTTCGGGCTCCGGTCGCTGCGAGGTTCAGGGTATCGGTGTTCAATCTTATCCGATTGGCTGGTTTACTCGGAGTAACTTCGGCGGTCGCTTTGCCCCGATGTTAAAATATGCTGGCTGGGACGGGATCGTTATTGAAGGCAAAGCTGACAAACCCGTCTGGCTGGATATTCGCGACAGCGATGTGCGAATTAAAGATGCAAGGTCTCTGTGGGGGCTTGATACCTTTGCAACTCAAGAGGAGATCTGGAATGAAGTCAACGCTAATTATACTGAGTGGTTTCAATCCGGAACCGCAAGAGATGCTGGCCGAACCACCCAACGTCCTGCCGTTTTAACCATTGGACCTGCCGGTGAAAACCTGAGTCGAACTGCCGCTCTAATCCACGATGCTGGAAATGGAGCAGGCCAAGGAGGCTTTGGCGCTGTCTGGGGCGCTAAGAATCTCAAAGCCGTCAGCGTATTAGGTACCGGTAGTTTCGAAATTGCCGATCCATCAGCTTTACTCAACGCCAGGATTTACGCTAAAGAAAACTATGCAATGGACATTGAAAACCCTACTTCCGGCTGGACAGGAAGTAGACTAGGCACTACCTCCACCCCTACTACCTTCTATGACCGTTTAGAAAATGGCCGTCCTCAGTCCTGTCTTGGGTGTATCGCCGGTTGCCGCAGCAGGCAGAAAAATGGTTTTGGTAATGAATCGTCTTGTGTCGAGACATCCTTCTACGGTGGCTTTGACAAAGCCAGGCATGGAGGCAAGTCCACGTTCAATGCGTACCTAGCCGCAGACTATTTGCAAAAATACGGCATCAATGCCTATGAGGCCTACCGTGGACTGGAGTATATACGAGCTCTAAACAAGATGGGGGTTCTCGGCCCAGGCAAAGAACTAGACTGTCCTTTAGACTTCGATAAACTTGGCACTGCTGAGTTTGCCGACGAGTTTCTTAGGATGATTGCCTACCGTGAGGGTATCGGTGATGATTTCGCCGAGGGTTTCTACCGGGCAGCTGAACGCTGGGGCCGGCTGGAAGAAGATCTCAAAACCGGCATCTTAGAGTATCCCTATTGGGGGCTACCGGAACACTCATATGATCCACGAGCTGAACTCGAGTGGGGTTACGGTACTATTCTGGGTGACCGTGACATCAATATGCACGACTTTAACGGCCTGTACTGGACCCCAAGCAGAGATTTGTGGGCCGGAAAAAAACCCTATCTTTCAGCAGAAGAAGTCGCTACCATCGTCTCGGAAAAACTCATGCCCTACGCAGGTAACCCGCTAATGGTGGACTACGGCAATGAGAATATGTACTCTGACCATATAGTTAAGCTTGTCTCCTGGCATAGGCATTACAGCACGTTTTGGAAGTCAGCTGTCCTCTATTGTGACTTTCGCTGGGCAGACTTCTTTAATGCCAACCGCCCTGATAATCGAGGTATGACCGGAGAAGACGGTGAGCCGGTCTTCTTGGCCGCCATTACTGGTGAGCACATTAGCTTTGTTGAAGGACTAAAAATAGGCCAGAAGATCTGGAACCTAGATAATGCCATCTGGACCCTGCAAGGACGCCATCGCGATATGGTAGTATTCTCCGACTATATTTATGAACAACCGTTTGACGGCGGAGTTGCCCCGGCCTATTTCCTGCCTGGCCGGGAAGATGGCGAATGGAAGTATGTCAATGTCGCCGGTCGAAAATTAGATCGGGAAAAATTCGAAGATTGGAAGACCCGTTTCTACAAATTTGAAGGTTGGGATCCCAAGACCGGTTGGCCGACTCGTCAAACCCTTGAATCTCTCGGCCTGAGTGAAGTCGCCGACACCTTGAAAAAGCACGGTAAGTTGGGAGGGTAATCGATGGCGGACCTAAACAAACCATCTCTAGAACTCGCGAACAAAATACTTACCGAAGTTGATTTCACCGACAGAATTAAAGGTTCTAGGCTCAGAGAACATGCGGGTCCTCTCTCGACTACTATGTACAGTTTTGAAGAAGTCCACAATTTTCTCGACGATGAGTTTCCGGCAATAGACTTTACCCGCTTGGAGCAATGGTTTCGAGACACTTTTGGCGACGTAGAACTAGCCGACAAGGTAGCCGCTGTATTAGCTGAAAGCTCCAATAATCAGGAGCGAACCATCAAAACACGCGATTTAATGGGTCAGCGTTTGGCCCAGTGTAAAGAGGTTGTTGAAGCCAACGACTCACTGGCTTGATCCACTCCACTAGGTCGAAAGCATTGTGATAGATAATATCCACTGCTTTCGGCCCTTTTTTCTGGCTATAAAATGTGAATTTCTGGGAATATAAGTAAAAATTATATAGTCCGGGCAGGAATGTTCGCGGCGGACTAGAATATAATGCATCGAGCCCACCACCTAAGGCATTTCATATGGCAATATTTCAGAATATTCTGTAATTTTGCGGTCAATAGTTACCTCCCGGTAACTATGATAAAGAGATCTAGATGACCGCGACAGGGGGTGATATATGCCGAAGATTGATCGTTTCAACCCAACCAATTAGAGAAAGGAGATCGGTTTGAAGTGTCTGACAAAACACAAAACTCGGAAAACCGCGAATTGTCTCGTCGTCAGTTCCTCAAATTCGCCGGCGGCATCGCAGCTGGTGTCGGTTTTGGCGGCTCGCTACCCAGGCTCTTTCAGCTCAGCGACGGCATCATTGCTGTCCCAGCATCAGAAGGCTACCTGCTAATCGACACCAAAAAATGCGCTGGGTGCCTATCTTGCATGATGGCCTGCTCGCTAGTTCACGAGGGCAAGGAAAATCTCTCCCTTTCCCGGATCCAAATCCTCCAAAATCCCTATGGACGCTTTCCGGAGGATATCAGTCAAGAGTTCTGCAGACAGTGCGTTTACCCGGCCTGCGTCGAAGCCTGTCCTACCGGAGCTTTGGCCGCTGATGCCAAAACTGGTCGGGTCAGGATCGTCTACCAGAACAAGTGCGTCGGTTGCCAACAGTGCGTCGAGGCCTGTCACTACGATCCCAGCAGAGTCGTTTGGAATCATGAAGACAAATACTCCATCAAGTGCGACCTTTGCGCCAACACCCCGTACTGGAATGAAAAAGGGGGGCCAGATGGTTGTCAGGCCTGCATTGAGATTTGCCCAATGAAGGCCATTGCCTTCACCAAGGATATTCCCAGGCAAGATATGGAGGGCTACACCGTCAATCTCCGTGGTCTGGCCTGGAAAAACCTTGGGTTTCCGACTGACTGATCTTTAGCGAGCAGAAAGAAAGCGAGGGGAATTCTTTTATGAAAGGACACATGGGTAAAATCCTGCGAATTGATTTGACCAGTCGCAGCCTTTCCGTGATCGATACCGCACAATACGAGGGGTGGTTTGGCGGTCATGGCATGGGCTCCGCGATCTTTTGGGATCTCTGCAAAGACAAAGCGATCAGCGGCTATGATCCCCGCAACGTCATTACGATCATGACCTCACCCCTTTCCGGCACACTTGTTCCGTCTGCCTCCGGGCGCACGGAAATCTGCGGTATCGGCATTCAATCTTATCCGACCGAGTGGTACACCCGCTCCAATGTAGGCGGACGCTTTAGTGCCATGCTCAAATATGCCGGCTGGGATGGCATTGTCATCGAAGGTAAGGCCGATAAACCGGTCTGGATTAACATCATTAATGATCAAGTCACTATCGAAAGCGCCGAATCACTTTGGGGACTAGATGCCTGGCAAACCCAGGAGGAGATCTGGTCCGCTGTCATGGGCGAACGCAATTATGAGGGCTGGTGGCAGGTGGGTACTGCCCGCGATAGCGGCAGAAGTACTCAGAAGCCTGCTGTCCTGGCAATCGGACAGGCCGGCGAACACCTCAATCGCAACGCTGCGATCATCCATGATGCCGGCAACGGCGCTGGGCAGGGTGGATTCGGTGGTGTCTGGGGAGCCAAAAACCTTAAGGCCATTAGTGTAATGGGAACCGGCAGTATCAGTATCGCCGATCCAAATGCATTGATCGAGGCCAGACGCTGGCATCAGAGTAGGCAATATAATGTTGATGCTCCAGCCATGCAGTTCCCCACCGACAACTTCCCGCCGATGTATGGAACCATGGCCAGAACACCTGGTTTTGCGCCACTGATCTTACCGGTCACCGAACCTTCCCGTCCGAAGGGGTGTGCCGGTTGTTTTGTCGCCTGCCGAAAACGCACCCAAAGCGGTTATTCCAATGAATCAACCTGTGTTGAGACCGCCTATTACCTCGATGGCGGCCCTGAGATTCAATGGAAAGCAGCCGACCTGCTCCAGCGTTATGGCCTCAATGTCTATGATATCAATATTTTCAACTACTTGCGAGAGTTGAATAAAATGGGCATTTTAGGCCGCGGCAAACAGATCGAATGTGACCTGCCATTTGAAAAATTCGGCAGTTGGGAATTCATTGATATGTACTGTCGTCAAATCGCCTACCGCGAAGGTATTGGCGCCGATTTAGGTGAAGGCATTATCCGGGCCTCCGCCAAGTGGGGTCGTTTAGAAGAAGACCTCAATAGCGGCATATTACCCTTCCCCAACTGGGGTTTTAATGAACACTACGATCCCCGGTTGGAGGTTGAATGGAGCTATGGCTCGATCCTGGGCGACCGCGACATCAATGAACATGACTTTAACTGGTATGTACATTGGATGCCCATGGTCACCGCTGCAGCCGGCCAACCTCCAGCGTATTCGGCCGAGAAGATCTCAGAGATCTTCGCCAAAAAACTCTCCCCCTATAATGATCCAATGATGCCTGACTATAGCGAAGAAGGCATTTACTCGGATGCCAAAATCAAATCGGTCGCCTGGCATCGACACTACACACGGTTCTATAAACAATCCATGCTCTTTTGCGACTGGGCTTGGCCGGATCTGATCAACGTCAATGTTCCAAACCTCGAAGGCACTACCGGCGAAGCTGAGCCAAAGTTCATTAACGCTGTTACCGGCGGGAACATCACCTTCGAAGAGGGGATGGAATTAGGTCGTAAGATCTGGAACCTCGACCGGGCCATTTGGACCCTGCAAGGCCGCCACCGCGACCAAGAGGTTCACGCCGGATATGTCTACAATGTACCGACGACCGTACCTTATCACTTGCCTGTCTACGAAAACGGTGAATGGAAATTCAGCACTTGCGAAGGGCGCACCCTCGATCGCAACAAGTGGGAAGATTTTAAAACCCGCTATTACAAATTTGAGGGTTGGGATCCCGAAACCGGCTGGCCTACCAGGGCTGCCTTAAGCTCAGTCGGCTTAGGCCAGGTTGCTGATGAACTCGCCAAAAACGACAGACTGGGGAAGTGAATCTATGTCTAAGTTAAGCAAACCATCTCTCGAACTGGCTACAAAAGTCCTTAGCGAGCTAGAGTACGCTGACCGCCTCAACGGATATCGGATGTCACCAGCGGTCGGCAATGCCCGCCATTCGCTCTTTAGCTTTCAGGAAGCGACAAACTTCTTGAAAATTGGCGATATTGGCGACCTCATGATCAAGGGCGGCAGCACGAGTATTGCCTTTATCAATCCGCAGGAACTTCGCACTTGGGTTGATCGGGTCTACGGGGACCAAGAACTAGTGGCCGCCTTGGACGAGTTACTTGCTACCGAGGCCAGTTTAGCTGAGAAGATAAGCACGATGAAACAGTTAATGAAGGAGCGGCTAGACGGGTGCCATGCTGTGCTGGCCGCAGAAAACGATAACCAAAAAGATAAGGAGGGTCATTATGCCTAAACGCAGTTCTTCGACCATAATCTTGCTGGCGGTCTTTGCCATAGGCATTTTCCTTGCCTACGAGGCCTCCCAGCCTTATCTATATCGAGCCGCTTTTGCCGGTTCATATAAGTACAATCTCCTGTTCACTAATTACGGCTGGTTGATTCCGATCGCGGTTTTCCTGGGGATATTTGCCGGTGCCGCGGCCAAACGCAAAGAGGCAGAGATTGTTGATGGGAAGGTCTTGCGTCATGATGAAACCGCATTCTTAATTCACTGGAGTCATGCCGTATCCTGCGTCTTATTGCTAATAACAGGGGTCTACTTAGGCTTTCTGTTTATCCCGAGACTAGTCAACACCCCGCAGATGGTCGGATTCATGATCAACCTGCACTTCATCGGGGTACTCGTCTTCATGTTCAGCGTCACTATGCATGTCACCGATGTCTTAGTCGGGGGTAAATTAAAGGAACATCTACCGGCCGACCATGATCTTGGGGATGCCATCGCCCATTACGGTGCTAAACTTGGCTTGGCAACCCCCAAAAAGGAGGGTAAATTCCTGGCGAGCGAACGCCTCTCTTACCCGTTGTGGGTTCTCTCCGTCGGTCTGGTGATTCTCACAGGTGTTGTCAAGGTATCTGCCCACTATTGGAATCTACCTGCAGGATTGATGAAGGTGACCACCCTTTTTCATGATCTCGCAGCGATATTGGTATTGGCCAACCTGGCAGCACATGTCTTCCTCTCCTCAATCGTTCCTTGGTCCTGGCCACTCATTAAATCAATGATCAACGGTTATGTCCCATTAGAATATGCCAAACACCATCATGCACTGTGGTATGAGGAGCTGACCGGAGAAATCCTGCCAGACCCCGAGCCACCAGCTAAGAAAAGGAATAAAGACCAGCAGAAAGAGACCACTACGGCCCAAGCGTAGGGTGATGATTTACTCAAGAAAGAAAGGAGAGCATGATCGAAATGGCTGATCGGAAAAGGAATAGCAAAGAATATTCCCGCCGCTCGTTTCTGAAAATGGCTAGTGGGACAGCTGTGGGCCTAGCCTTTGGCGGCTTTTTGCCCCGGTTAATTAACGTCGATGATCACGCGCTGATTATTCCCGCTTCCGAAGGATATATCTTGGTTGACACTAAGAAATGCGGTGGTTGCGTCAGTTGCATGTTGGCTTGTTCATTGGTTCATGAGGGTAAAGAAAACCTCTCCCTATCCAGGATTCAGGTTTTACAGAACTCCTTTGAAAAATATCCTAACGACATCTCACAGGAGCAGTGTAAACAATGTACCTTCCCCGCCTGTGCGGAGGCTTGCCCGACCAAGGCGCTGACAGCTGACCCGACAAAGGGCCATGTTCGCCTCGTCGATAGTCGGAAATGCATCGGCTGTATGCAGTGTATCCAGGCCTGTCCACAACAACCCGCCCGCATTCAGTGGAATCACGAAGCTAGGCATTCACAAAAATGCGACCTCTGCAGCGTGACCCCTTATTGGGAAGAAAAAGGCGGTCCAGATGGCAAGCAGGCTTGTGTGGCGGTTTGTCCTTTTAATGCTATTAAATTCACCAAAGAAATCCCAACCCAAGTCGGCGATTTCGGCTATAAAGTAAATCTACGTAAACACGATGCATGGGGCGCTTTAGGCCTGCCCACAGACTAACCGTGAGGAGGGATAAGAATATGTATGGCTACGTTGGTAAGATATTACGCGTCAATTTAACTACGCGCAAAATCTCAACTATCAATACAGAAGATTATAAAGAGTGGGGTGGCGGTCACGGAATGGGCTCAGCGATCTTCTGGGATCTCTGCCCTGACAAAACCGTCGATGGGCGTGATCCGCGCAACGTCATCACCATCATGACTTCGCCACTTTCCGGTACTTTAGTTCCGGCAGCCTCCGGGCGAACAGAGGTGCAAGGCATCGGCATCCAAGGCCATCCAATTGGTTGGTATACCCGCTCTAACTTTGGCGGCCGTTTCGGTGCGCAGCTAAAATATGCCGGCTGGGATGGAATCGTTCTCGAAGGCAGAGCAGATAAACCGGTCTGGATTGATATTCGTAATGGGAATGTCAAAATACGTGATGGCGGTCATCTCTGGGGCCTAGATACCTGGGCAACTCAGGAAGAGATCTGGCAGGAGGTTAGTGATGGCCAAGGCTTCGGAAACTGGGTTGAAATTGACTCTTGGCGCGATCGGGGCCGGACTACTCAACGCCCGGCAGTTTTGACCATCGGTCGGGTCGGCGAGTTACAAAGCCCCCTCGGATGTTTAATTCATGATGCCGGTAATGGTGCCGGTCAAGGCGGATTTGGCGGGGTTTTCGGCTCCAAAAACCTCAAGGCCATCAGTGTAATCGGCACCGGTAGCATCGATATCGCTCACCCAGCAATGTTGATGAACGCTAGGTTATGGACGAGAGAAAAATATGGTTTCAACGTTGAAGCACCCGCGGCGGATGTCGGTAGCTTTAACTTCCCAGCCGGTCCCGGTGCTACACCCTATTTGCCACCGGGGATCGGACAACGCCCACAAGGCTGTACCGGATGCCACAAAATGTGCCGGGGTCGTTCCGCCGGTGGTGGTAATGAATCCCACTGTGTAGATTACCTCTTCTACAATAATTATGATGCCGCGAAACACGGTCAGATCACGCACCACCTGCTACAAGCAGCCGACTTGGTGCAAAAAGCCGGCATCAACGTCTACCAAATGCAGACCGGGCTCATCTGGCTGAATCATCTATATCAACAGGGTATCCTCGGCCCTGGCAAGCAAATTGACTGTGATTTGCCTTTTGACCAACTCGGTGACTATGTCTTCGTTGAACGCATGGTCGAGCAAATAGAAAAGCAAGAGGGTATCGGTAAATACTTATTTAAGGGATTAGCCCAAGCCGCCATCGATCTAGGCCGTTATGAACAGGATCTCAGATCCGGTATTCTCCCGTTACAGGAGTGGGGCTACTCTCACCACTACGATGCCCGAACCGAGGTCGAATGGGGTTATGGCAGTCTACTTGGCTCCCGTGACTGCAACGACCATGACTTCAATGTCTGCTGCTACTGGACACCATCTATTTGTGCGCTATTTGGAGCCGAATTTCCTGTTAGCGCCGCTGAATTAGCGGCAATTATCGCCGAAAAATGTGTGCCCTACAGCGACCCGCTGATGGCCGACTACAGTGATGAAGGCATCTACAAAGAGCCCATGGCTAAATTAGTTCAATGGCACCGTCACTACAGCAATTACTACAAGCAGTCGCTGCTCTTCTGTGACTGGGCCTATGCCGACTTCGTCAACCCCTATGCCGAAGGGAAAAAAGGCCTGACGGGAGAAGCCGAACCCAAGTTCTTCACCGCCGTAACAGGGATTGAACAAAGCTTCGAAGAAGGGATAGAAATCGGCCGAAAAATTTGGAATCTCGACCGGGCGATCTGGGCATTGCAAGGGCGCCACCGTGATCAGGAGGTCTTCGCCGACTATATTTATGAAGTCGGGGCGCAACCAGGTTACACTACCTACGAAATTCCTTATGTCATGCCGGTCTACGAAAACGGCCAGTGGCAATACAAGGCACTTTCCGGGCGGACTCTCGACCGTCAAAAAGTCGAAGACTGGAAGACCATCTACTACAAACTCGAAGGCTGGGACCCCAATACCGGACGGCCCACCCGCCGGACCCTCGAGGGTTTGGGTCTGAAAGAAGTAGCTGACGAACTAGAGAAAAACGGCAAACTAGGAGCATAAGGTCATGGTTCAGTTGTCTAAGCCATCGAAGGAATTAGTAGCGCGCTTAATGAAAAAGGTAGATTATCAGAAGCAGCTCAAAGGGGTCATTATGAACGCAATGGCCGGTACCATTGAACGTTCGATCTACTCCTTCCAGGATGCCTGCAATTTCCTTTATAGCAGCAGCCTGGAGGAGCTACAAGCTGCAGGCGGCGCAGGGTCCATTCGCTACATCGACTTTGGCGTACTGCAAAAATGGTTGCGCGAAGTCTTTGGCGATGAAGAATTAGCTACCGCCATTGGCCAAGAAGTTGCCACAGAGGCATTTTACGGCAAACAACTTCCCCTGGTCAAGAAGTTACTGATGCAAAGACTCAATCAGTGCCTTGAGTTAACTCAGGTGACCCACTCATAAGATACAAGCCGGAGGCACTCCATCCCAACGGTGTCTCCGGCACCAATATAGAGTTTCGAGGAGCAATGCATATGAATATTTCACTAATCAACGCACCAGTCGCTCATCCTAGCCCCCACTCCAGATTGGCTCCCCCCCTTGGTTTGGCTTATATCGCCGCAGTTCTGCTTGAGGCCGGACACCGAGTCAGCGCTGTTGACTACAATGTGAGCGGCCTGCATGTTCAAAGAGTTACCCGCCTGGTAGAACGGGATAAACCACACATCGTCGGCATTTCCGCCCATACCGAGACCTACCCCAATGCCCTGAAGATTGCTGAAATTATTAAAGACATTAACCCAGATGTCAAGATTGTCTTGGGCGGCCCCCATCCCTCGATTTTGCCCCAGGAAGTCCTGGCAGAACCCACAGTCGACTTTATTGTTGTCGGTGAGGGTGAGGCGACCATGCTTGAGTTGGCCGAAATGGTACAGGCCGGTACTAGCGAATTTGCCGAGATCAAAGGGCTAGGCTATAAGGATGCCTCCGGCACCATCCATATTAATGAACGGAGGCCACTCTTAGATCCTGATCAGCTGCCGATCCCAGTGCGCGAACTTTTCCCCATGGAGTTCTATCAAGACCGCTTTAACGTGCTGGCGGCACGCGGCGGCTGTCCCTTTAAATGCCCCTTCTGCTCGGCCTCGTTTATCTGGAGCGGCAAACGGCGGGCCCGCAGCCCCCAAAATATTATGCAAGAGATTCGCTTTCTGATGGAACACCACGGAGCCGAATATATCTTTTTTTCCGATGACATCTTCACCATCGATAAAAAATGGGTTAACGAGATCATGGATGAGCTGACCAACTTGCCGTACCCTCTTGAATGGGGATGTGCTACCCGGGTGGACATGGTAACCCCGGAGTTGTTGCAGAGAATGGCCGAGACCGGTTGCCGGGCGATCCAATATGGCGTAGAGTCTGGCTGCCAAAAGATCTTGGACTCCGTCAAAGGCATCAAGAAAGAGCAGGTACTTACCGCCGTCAAGGCCGCTACACAGGTCGGCATCGACATCGCCAGCTCATTTATGATTCCATTTCCAGAGGATACTGTGGAGACTATTCGCGAGACCAAAGAGTTTATCCGTCAAGTTGCTGAGGCCGGGAGCAAGGTTTTGCTCTCCTTTACCTCACCATATCCCGGGACCTATTTTTATCAGAACGCCGACCAACTTGGTCTGAAAATTCTAGCCAAAAGTTGGGAAGAATATGATGCCAAACATAATATCCTGGAAACCAAGTACCTCACCGCCGAACAAATCGATCAACTTGTCGGCGAAATCGTGCGCGATCTAGGCCTTAAGAAAGCAACCTCTTAAGTATCGGATTATTAAGGGAGGGGATCGACCATGCAGCGCACATCTATTTTAACCATAGTATTATTGGGGCTCTTACTTCTCTCTGCCGCGACTGCGGCCACATCAAGCCTGAACGCCTCGCTGTGGTCTGAGGATGTGGACTATCTCGTCACCCGCTTACCTAAAGTCCATAAAAACCTGTTTTTCAACATAGATAAAGCCCAATTTACCCAGATGGCCTCGGCATTGAAAGATGACTTGCCCTCATTATCCAACGATCAGATACTAACTAGGCTGGCTCAGCTAATCGCAGCAATCGGTGATAGTCACACTAGTTTAAACTTGCCGATATCAGAGGTATTTCCACTTTCCTTTTATCTCTTTGAGGATGGGATTTATCTGCTCCAAGCTGACCCACAGTATGCTCAAGCTTTACATTGTCGCCTAACCAAAGTTGGTAATATGGATATCAAAGAGGTAATAGCGGAGCTCAGTTCAGTCATCCCTCATGAAAATCAAGCTCAGCTAAAGACCGTCCTTCCCCAATACCTCAGTTTTCCCTCAATTCTCACCGGACTCTCAATTGTTGAGCATCCGTCCGCGGCTCAATTCACTTTTGCGGACAGTAACGAGCGCGAATTGACCATCCAGGTCGAGCCGGTCAAGCTTAGCTCAGGGTTTAACCTGGTAAGTAAGGTTGTTTACCGACCATTGTATCTCAAACATCCAGACCGGATCTATTGGTGGGAGTATCTCACTGAAGATCAGACCTTGTATATGAACTATAGTTCCTGCCGCGATATCGAGGATTATCCGGTACGCCAATTTACCGACGAGGTTCTTACCTTTATCGACCAGAACCCTGTCGAAAAGTTAATCGTGGACTTGCGCAACAACGGCGGTGGCAACTCCCGACTGTTAGATCCGTTTATCAAAGAGGTTGCCAAAAATAAAGAATTAAACCAACCCGGGAAAATCTATATCATCATTGGTCGACGCACCTTCTCCTCAGCCATTTTAAACGCCCTGTCGTTCAAGGACAAAACCCACGCGATCCTCGTCGGCGAACCAACCGGAGGCAAGCCAAACCATTACGGTGAGGTAAAGAGTTTTACCTTGCCAAACTCCGGCATCCGCGTTAGCTACTCTACTAAATTCTTTAAGAACTCAGCCGTTGACACCGATTCACTCATCCCTGATCTCGAAGCAATCTTAACCCTAACTGACTTTGAGACCGGGCGCGATCCTGCCATCGAAACAATTCTTTTTTCATCTCAACGATAAACTTGTGTTATACTTGGAAAGATAATCATAAAAAGGAGTTCTGATATGCCCACTTTTGAAGAATTAGGCTTAAGTAAGCCTTTACTACAGGCAATAGCTGGTATGGGGTTTGAGGAGCCAACCCCGATCCAAGAAAAGGCCATCCCATTGGCCATGGCTGGACGTGATGTAATCGGCCGAGCCCAAACAGGTACTGGGAAAACAGCTGCTTTTGGCATCCCGCTTATTGAAAGGGTGGTTAATCCGCAAGGTGCCTTGATCATTGCGCCAACCCGCGAACTAGCTATTCAAGTTGCCGAAGAGCTAAACAAAATTGGCCAGTATAAGAGAGTTTCTGCCCTCCCGATTTACGGCGGGCAGGATATCAACCGCCAAATCCGGGCCTTGAAAAACCGGCCCCAAATAATCGTCGGCACACCCGGACGGCTCATGGATCATATCCGCCGGCGGACACTTCGGTTAGGTCAAGTTTCCATGGTGGTGCTGGATGAAGCTGATGAGATGCTGGACATGGGTTTTATCGACGATATTAAGACAATCTTGGAGGAAGTGCCGGCCGAACGCCAAACCATGCTCTTTTCGGCGACGATGCCCAAGCCCATTCAGGAACTGGCTCAGCGTTTTATGAATAATCCCGAACATGTTAATGTGACCCCTAAAGAAGTCACAGTCCCCAATATGCACCAGTATTACATCGAAGTCCAAGAGCAGCATAAATTCGATGTCTTTTGCCGCTTACTCGATGTACATTCGCCAGAGCTTGCAATCGTTTTCGGCCGTACTAAGCGACGGGTTGATGAGCTTGCAGAAGGTCTAAATAAACGGGGATATTCCGCAGAAGGCATTCACGGCGACCTCACCCAGGCCAAACGGGATAGTGTGATGCGTCACTTCAAAGACGGTATTACCGAGATCTTGGTTGCTACCGATGTCGCGGCTCGAGGCTTAGACATCTCTGGGGTAACCCACGTTTACAATTTTGACTTGCCCCAAGACCCTGAGAGTTACGTCCACCGCATTGGGCGTACCGGTCGTGCTGGGCAGACCGGAGTTGCAACCACCCTCGTTACTCCCCGCGAGATTAACCATCTACGCATGATCGAACGGGCAACCAAAAGGCGCATTATTCGCCAGCCGATGCCTACGGTAACCGAAGTAATCAAGGAACAGCAAAAAATCGCCATTGAACGCCTCATGAAGGTAGCTAGCGATGGTGTAGGCGGACAATATAAGGAGCTTGCCGAAGGACTGCTAGAGGAGACCGATTCTATTACCTTAGTTGCTGCCGCCTTAAAGCTCTTAACCAAAGAACCTGATTTAACCCCGGTGACCTTAACCGATGAGTCACCCAGGCCACCCAGGGGTAGTAGACGACCAAACCCTTCATTTCACCGTAAACATGGTGGATACAAGAAACGTCGAAAATAGCCCTTAACTTAATGGGGCGGCTCTGATACGCCGCCCCATTTTCATCCTTTAACTCAAGCCGCTATTTAAATTTCTGCTCAAACTGATTCAACAAATCATCACTGCGATTTAACAGGTATGCGGCAAACTGCGGATTGTGGATACCATGGCTGAAATCATTTTCAATAAAGGTTACACCGGCCTTGGCCTGGGTATAGAGTTGCTTAGCCTCGGCATTAGCCGGGTTCTGGTCAATATATGCTTTGGCTTTCTCCAATCTCGGCTGCAGTTTGGCAATTGCCGCAGTGGTTTCCTTCTGAACGGACTCGATCAGAGCACCGATAGCTTTGGCATCGTGACAGGGGCTGCAAGCCGGATTGGCTGCAATCTGTTCTGCTGTTGCGGCTTCGTAATCGTGTTTGGTATCATCCATAAAGTGACAATCCTGGCACGCAAAGCCCATCTGATAATGGTAACTCGGCAGGTCTTTGATGCTGTGGTCGGCAGACCCTTGCCCCTTGGTAAAAGCTAATTCGACGTGCTTACCAGAACCACTATTCCAATTAAAGGTCCGACCGTGGCAGAGTCCACAGGTCATCTCGTCATTACGCCGCAGAGTGATATGGCCATCATTGCCCAAGACGTGGCAGACGCGGCAGGTGATACCTTCAACCCTGTTATTGAGGTATTTGCCATCGCGGGTGGTTACACTCATGATGAATGGGCTTTGCCCCTCTGGAACATCATCCAACTCGCCGATGCAGTATTCCGTACCTTTCGGGAGAAAATCGGCTACTTTAGCATTCGGGTCGTCAACGATGGCCACAGCGGAGTGGCATTTGATACAACCGTCTTGGTCAGGATCTTCCGGATTAAAGATAGTCCTCTCCAGCATATCCCAGTGACGGTTACCCAAGCGGGAAACCTGAGCCTGAGAATAAACGGACAAATCACTCAGATCAAAAGCGGGGGTCGGAGTTATTTTCCTTTCGAACCTATCGAGCATTGCATTTGCTTCATTGATTAGCTTAGCAGCAAACTGCGGGTTATGCGCACCCTCGCTGAAATCATTGATAATAAAGGTAGCTCTTGCTTTGGCAGCAGAGACTAGCTTTTGATCAGCCTCCGCGACCTTGCCGCCAGCTATCAATTTTTCCGCGGCGGCAACTCGTCTGCCAACCGCATCGAGAGCAACTACTACCCTGCTTTGAGTTGTTTCGATCATCTCAGCCAACTCAGCTGCTGAATAGTGACAATTGAGACAGCGAGCATCTTTAATCATGTCGGCAGGGTCAGCCACTTCGTAGTCATGCTTTACCGAGTTCATAGTATGACAGTCTTCACACTTCATACCCAAAGTAAAGTGGACCGAAGGATCCCAATAGCCATCACCTTGGCCTTCATAGAAAGCCTGCTCAACGTGTTTACCCGAACCTCTCGTCCAGTTAAAGACCCGGCCATGACAGAGGGTACAGGTATTATCCGGCCGGCGTAGAGCAATCCCGGTCTTATCCAGCACATGGCAGACCCGACAGGTGATCCCCTCGAAATCGTTGTCGACGTACTTACCGGTCTCAGTAGCGGTGGCGAATTCAAAAATCGTCTCGCCGGTAACCGGGTCGTCATACTCGCCGATGCAGTACTTGTCGCCGGCCCTGACAAAATCTTGGATAGTTGCATCTGGCTCATCGACGATTTTGACAGCAGAGTGACAGGCCATGCAATGGGTCTGTTCAGGATCCTCCGGGTTAAAATAACAAAAACGGAAAATATTTCAGTGCCGCGCACCGAGCGGAGAATTCTGAATATCCTCATTGATGCTGTAAACTCGTACGGGAGCGGGTTTGGCCAAAGCCATCAGACTAGCAACCAACAGAATTCCAATTAGACAGACGACGACCTTACTTCTTTTCGACATCCTCTCATCTTCTTTCTGGGTTTTTTTCGGTTCCAAAGGGCTTAACTCAAATCTACACCTCCTTTAACCGGGATTACCTTTAGCACCATTTGTGTAACTAATCACAAATACTACACCTATTATTACCAATTTCCTCCCTCCCTATAGGGGGGAGAGTAACTTTTTTCGCAATTTTAATTCTATTCCGGATAATTTTGAGAATGACTGAGGGCAGTCCATCCATTAAGCCAGTTTCCCAATTTGGCGCGGCCCGCACAACAACCGAATATAGGTTGATTTCGCCTTTTAAATGTAAGTCTTTGCTTATTGTGGGAACTAATGGAATTTAGTGATAATTCAATCGAGAGGCCTATTTTCTTGATTTTTCGTCCTTTTTGGCGCGATTAAACTCACTCTGGCCGTTGAGGCAATAACCAGCAGATGTTAACATAGACTAGGTGTTTTGCCTGAAAGGTGGTTTTTGTATGTTCAAAATCCTGGTAGGTATGCACATCTTTGTCGGAATCGGAGCTATAAGCGGCGGTTTAGCTGCTATCCTGGATCCTCTACAACCATTAGGTGTGCCGAGTAAAGTCTTACAGTACTCTCCATTTTCCAGTTTTCTGATACCCGGGCTTATCCTGTTCGGCGTAATCGGTTTGGGCAATATGATCGCAGCTCTACTCCACTTGCGCAGGTCACATTATAGCAAACAGATCAGCTTCTTGATCGGAATAGCCTTAGTAGTTTGGATCACTGTACAATGCCTAATGTTACAAACCATTCACTTTTTACATCTCTTATTTTTTGGCATTGGTTTAGCTCAGATGGGTTTATCGCTGAACAGAAAAGAAAGGGAGCTGAGCATAACTCAGCCCCCAAAACGGACAAGATAAATTAATTCTTTATGCGCTTAGTTGCTCATTAAGGCTACTGATACTTTCGGCCGCATCACCTAGCAGTAGAATAGACCGATCCATCTTGTATAAAGGATTATCCACCCCTGCGTATCCCGGCTTGGTATCAAAGTTACAGATGATAATCTGCTTGGCCACCGCTACATTGAGCACCGGCATACCGTAAATCGGCGTTCCCTCCGCGGTGTTCGCCGCCGGGTTGACCACGTCATTGGCTCCGACTACTACAACCGCATCCACCTCTGGAAACTCCGGATTAATCTCATCGATCTCAATAAACTTTTCATAATCCAAGTCAGCCTCGGCCAATAGTACGTTCATATGCCCCGGCATGCGCCCAGCCACCGGATGAATGGCAATCTTTACTTCTTTGCCAGCTTGCTCAAGCCGATCAACGAGTTCTTTTACTCTATGTTGAGCTTGAGCCAGGGCCATCCCATATCCTGGTACAATCACAACCTTCTGTGCCTCTTTGAGCACTCGTACACTACGTTCTAGCGGGGGTTCAGTCTCAACTTCCGGTGTGGAGACTGGAGCAGCTTCAGTAACTGCGACCGAAGTCCCCACTGGTGCTGAAGCAAAGATTATCTTGGATAACTGCCGGTTCATCGCCCGACACATAATCTGGGTCAATATTAGTCCCGAAGCACCGATAATTGCGCCGACCGCAACCAGCAGCACGTTGTTGGTCGCAAAACCGGCAATCGCTCCGGCCACGCCAGAAAGCGAGTTCAAGAGCGAAATTGTAATCGGCATATCCGCGCCACCGACTCGGATAGTAATAATTACGCCGAGCAATAAAGTAGCCAAGCCAAGCGTCCAGGTCAACAAGGCGCTCACAGCTACCGTATTGATCAGTATCAAGACGCAAGTAAGACCAAAAAGTAAAATGCTGATCAGGTTATGATGATTCAGATGCACCTGGCGTTGGGGAAGCATGGCCGCCAGCTTACCGGCTGCCACAATGCTGCCACTAAAAGTCACTGCACCAACAGCCAAACCGAGGTTACTATTGAACCCGTTAAATAAAGTGACGTCGGCAGAACCCATCAAGACCAACACCGAAACCAAGGCCGAGGCCCCACCCCCGAGCGCATTGAGGAGAGCGACCATCTGCGGCATTTCAGTCATTTTAACCTTGAGAGCGAGCCAATACCCGACCGCCCCGCCCAGGATAATCGTAGCATAGATGACTACACTATTGAGTATCTCAGCCTGGATCAGCGTAACTATCATCGCTCCAGCCATGGCAAATGCCCCTAGCAGATTGCCCTGGCGAGCCGTTTTTGGGCTGCTCATCAGCTGAATTCCCCGCACAACTCCGATGATAAAGACTACGGACAAAATATTGTATACTATGGAATTCATTCTGCTCGGTCCCCTTCTTTTGATTTAAACATGCGCAGCATCCGATCTGTTACGACAAATCCGCCTACCAAGTTGACCATGGCCAGTATAATCGCCACAATTGCAAATATCTCCTCCCCGGTAGTCATGGCCAGAGCAAAGGCGACCAACGCTCCCAAGACCACAACGCCCGATAGCGCATTCATCCCCGACATCAGCGGGGTATGCAGTAAACTCGGCACATTACTAATCGCTCGATAGCCTACAATCAAAGCAACGATAAAAACAACTATTAAGATTACTGGAGTCATTAGCCTGACACTCCTTTATGCTAATCCTAACGCTTCTAGCGTTCCAGCATGGACAATTTGGCCATCGATTGTCACAAGTGATTTCGCAATGATCTCATCGCTGCGATCAAGCGAAACCGCTCCGTCCTGGACCAGATAGGAAACGAGATTATAGACGTTTTTGGCAAACATATTGGTTGAACTGGTTGGAACCATTCCCGGGATATTCTGAATACCGTTAATGGTAATACCCTGATGATTGATGACCTCGCCTGCTTTGGTTAGAGCACAGTTTCCCCCTTGGTCAATGGCAATATCAACAATTACCGAACCCGGACGCATCTCGTTGACCATATCCGGAGTAACCAAAACCGGGGCAACCTTGCCCGGAATCAAGGCAGTTAGAATGATAATATCAGCATCTGCCACATACGGGCGCAAGGCTTCTCTCTCTTTGACAAGCCATTCTTCCGGCAGTTTATTGGCATATCCACCCTCACCCATTGCAATCTCTGCCGGAACTGCAAAATCGACTTGCTTAGCGCCCAAACTCTTAGCCTGCTCACAGGCGTCAGGCCGGATATCGAGGGCATTAACGACTGCCCCAAGCCTTTTGGCCGTGGCCACCGCTTGTAAACCGGCCACCCCGGTACCAACCACCAACACTTTGGCCGGCGGAATCATCCCGACTGCGGTAGCCATCATACAGGCGAACTTAGGCAGGGCATCCACGGCCATCAGCACGCCCTTATACCCCGCAACAGTGCTCATCGAGGTTAAGGCATCCATCGACTGGGCGCGGGAAATCCGCGGAATCCCGTCAAGAGTGATGGCGATTACCCCTTGAGCTGCTAATTGCTTAACCATCTCATGGTTTGCTGGTGAAGCCGGATGGAGAAAGGTAATCAGATACTGACCGGCCTTCATCATCTCGACCTCATGTTTATTCTTTGTGGCATTAAACTTCGGCTCTTTGACCTTCAGAATTACATCAGACTTCTGGTAGATTTCCTCTACATCGGCAACAATAGTGGCACCGGCCTCTTCATACTGCTCATCAGAAAAAAAGGCGCCTGCCCCAGCCCCTGCTTCAACTAACACTACTGCTCCTTCACTAGTCATCTTTTTGACTGTTTCCGGAATCGTTGCCACCCGACGTTCCCCAAGCATAATCTCTTTGGGGATGCCAATAGTTAGAGACCTAAATTTCATTCTACTCGCTTCCTCCCTAGTCTTTTTAGGTTCTACGACTTAACCTTGTAATTTCTTCCCTTGTTCCAGGTTTCCTTCCTTAAAAGGTCATCTTTAACACTCTGCAACAATAAGAATAAGGCGGATAAATCTTGAAAAAAAGGGGGGTACTTTCCAATGGCTTTACCAAGACCCCGTTTAACCAAAAGATTAGTGTTTTACTTGTTAACCATAGTGGTCGCTATTGGAATCCTCGGTTGGGTCAACCTTAATCCTCTATCAGTGGGCACCCGTAGACACCCTGAAGGCAGTCGAAGCATCAAGCAGATACTCCAACAAGGCAAAGAGATTTTTCGTTATGATACCTTCGAAAGCGAGGATTTCTGGGGCGGCGAACTACGTCTGCACGAGACTATTTTAGGCGCCAAACTAGGGGGTGTGGGTCCGGGAGTTAGTCCAAAGACCGCCTTATCATTAGGTTTAAAGGTCGATGCAGACTCGCTTCCCCCGACTTTAATCGAAGCTCTTAAAAAAGGCCGAGTTGACTTAGATGACCCGGCTACAACGGTAGAACTGCTCAAACTGAACGCGGTCGTTGGGTTAACCGGCTTTTTCAATGATCGTGAAGAACTAGAATCACTAGGCATCCAATGCGCTCTCTGCCACTCCACGGTAGATAACTCAATCAGCATGGGGATCGGCCGTCGCCTAGACGGCTGGGCCAATAGAGACTTGAATATCGGAGCGATCATCACTAGCGCCCCAAACCTAAGTCCATTCACCGAATTACTGGAGGTCGATGAAGACACCGTTAGACGGGTCCTCTTAGCTTGGGGGCCAGGCAAATTTGATGCCCAACTGATCTTAGACGGCAAAGGGTTTCGCCCTGATGGCAAGACCGCCGCAACCTTAATCCCACCCGCCTTTGGCCTAGCCGGGGTTAACTTGCACACCTGGACCGGTTTCGGCTCAGTACCATATTGGAATGCCTTTGTAGCTGTTTTAGAGATGCATGGAAAGGGTACTTTCTTTGACGAGCGACTAAACAATCCCGCCCAATTTCCCGTCGCCGCTAGAGCGGGACTGTGGAATGTCCGCAATGAACCAGATGTCGTCTCACCTAAACTGCCAGCCCTGCACATCTACCAGTTGTCCCTAGCAGCCCCGCCCCCACCCAAGGGTTCATTTGACCCGCAAGCTGCCGCCCGTGGACAAAGATTATTTATGGGTAAAGCACAATGTTCTACTTGCCACGTTCCACCAACCTTTAGCGAACCCGGATTTAATATGCACCGACCGGAAGAAATCGGCATCGATAGTTTTCAAGCAGATCGTTCACCAGAGTTCCGATACCGGACTTCACCGCTTAAGGGCCTGTGGACCCACCAAAAGGGCGGCTTTTACCATGATGGTCGTTTTGCCACCTTACATGAGGTCGTAAACCACTATAACCAGGTCTTCCGGCTAGGACTGACCGAGCAGGAATCACGGGATCTTGTCGAATATTTACGTTCGCTATAGTCCCCGCAGAAAGCAGTCGAGGATTTCGTAATCGTCAGCAGTTAACTCCCGCCCGAGTTCACTTCAGGTGGCGCTCGCAGCTACTTCGCGAGCGCCACCTGAATTTTTAGCACATTATAGGAGACCATGTTATACTATCGATACAATCATCTCAAGGGGATATTAGTACATGGCTGCAGATCAATTGCAAAGAGTCGGCCTAACAGATCGCATTACCCAAGAAGCAACTCTCCACAAAGGCTTGTATCTTGCCCGAGTCTCTGCTCAACACAAAAAGCTGTATCACGTCATCACTGAAAAGGGTACTATCCAAGCTGAGATCTCCGGTAAACTTGGTTTTGGCGCGAGAGAAAGCGCGGACTATCCCGTTGTTGGCGATTGGGTTATGGTTGATCGCACTCACGACCAAGCAGGCAATGCGATTATCCACCACATCCTTCGCCGTCAAAGCTTACTCGTGCGCAAAGCAGCTGGCGCAACCAACCAAAGCCAAGTTATCGCAGCAAACATTGATACCGTTTTTATCTGCATGTCGCTCAACACTAACTTCAATCTTCGACGCTTAGAAAGGTATCTCTCGGTCGTCTGGGACAGCCTTGCTACTCCGGTTGTTGTGCTCACAAAAGCAGACCTATGTGACGATATCCCTGCTAAAGTTGGTGAAGTGAGTTCGGTGGCTTTAGGCGTAGACGTACTGATCACAACAAGTGCTGATCTTGACGGTCTTTCCGCGCTGAACAGATATATCGGACCAGGCGAAACTGGCGAGGCCGACAAAGGCAAGCATACCACTACTTTCCGCCAACTTATCCCCTTGCCAAATGGGGGTACAGTTATCGACACGCCCGGCATGCGCGAACTAGGAATAGAAAGTGCCGACCTTTCTCGCACCTTCACAGATATTAATGAGTTGGCACAGTCCTGCCGTTTTTCTGATTGCAAGCATCAGCATGAGCCCGGTTGTGCAATTAAAGCTGCCATAGCCGAGGGACAGCTTTCTCCGGAGCGCCTTGCTAGCTATCAAAAGCTACAGGCCGAATTAGGGTACCAAGGCTTAAACTCACGTCAAATTGAACAACAAAAGATCAATCGGATGTTCGGCGGATTGGGTGAATTAAAACAAGCCCGGGAAATAATTAAAGAGAAAAACAGACGAAAATAATCAATTATCATCATTACCCATATCGGGAAAATAGTCGTCAAACACCTTCTTGAAATCTAACTGCTTTCTCAAAAACAGGTCAACAAGTTCGGGATCAAAATGAGCACCCCGACCTTCGATAATTATTTGCACAGCCTCCTCGTGCGACATCGGCTCCTTATACGGTCGGTCAGACCGCAAAGCATCGTAGACATCACAGATCGCCGCAACCCGGGCACTTAACGGTATCTCTTCGCCTTTTAAATTCTCAGGATATCCCGTGCCGTCCATCCGCTCATGGTGATAAAGAGTAACATCCTTGGCCATATGCAAAAACTGCATAACCTGGTTGCTTGTACTGGCCTCAACCGTATCCTCCAGCTTTTTAAAGATATTTGCACCGGCGACGGTATGCTGCTTCATCTCCTCCCATTCGTTCGAGTCTAAGGGACCAGGTTTGGTTAGAATGGAGTCCTTGACTGCAACCTTGCCGATATCATGAAAGCCGATGGTATTAGCCAGCATCTCTTTGAAACCATGGTCAACCGGCAGCTCATCCGTCAAAATCCGGCTGTATTCCTTAAGCCTCCGTAGGTGCTGGCCGGTTACTTGCCCATCGCGCGTCTCAGCTAAGTCGATTAAAGCACTTAAGCTATCTTGTTGGATTTTATGCAATGCAATCCGTTCGGAATCTATGAGTTGAATTCTTTCTTTTTGATGTTCATAAACCGTTTTGGTCCAATAGGAAATTATTAAGAAGATGGCCATGCGAAAAAGCGATTGAAATGGTTCTTGCGGTATTTGTAGTGATACGCTCAATGGCATCACCCAGTGTGAGACCAAAAAACCACTCCACAGAGCTATTCCTAAAGAAACATACCAATTACTAAGCAGAGCCGAAAAAATTATTGGTATGTACATCAGGTGAGGAAAAGTACGATTGGTTCCATCCGTCAGATAAACGGCATACGCAACTATAGCGGCTAGAATCGCCGAAATAAAAGCTATCATGAAGGAAGATCTTGGAGCATCGGCGGTAGATTTTCTCCTGGCCACCACCCCATCCTTTTGTTAATCATATTCGGGGAAAATCTGGTAAACCCTCGGATAGTTTATAACAAACTGTCGAATGTCCCGCCCCCCCGCTCAGCTGGTTTAATTTTCCTTGCTAATTCATCCGCTAAATAAGCAAATTAGTAACGATTTCCCATTTAGTTAGGAGGTATAATCATGCCAAGAAGACTTGCAGAGCACGAGGTGATTAGTCTCGCCGGTTTACTGAAGATGGAAAGGGATGCCTTGGCCGTGTCAAAAGCCATGCAGGAGTTAATCACCGATGACGAGCTGAAAAAACAGGCCGAAGCCGGAATTTTAGCCGCTGAGGGCAGAATCAAAGGATTTCAGCAATTCATCAGTGAGAATCAATTAGCGAATATAATGGAGGCTGAATAATATGGGTTTACTCGGTACAACAGTTAAGGCGAATACCGACATTAGCGATGAAGTCCTCGCCAACAACATGTTAGCTACTGCCGGCACTGGAGCAAGTGCCTATCTAGCAGCTACCTTGGCCAGTACGACGCCTGAACTAAAAGCGATGTATTCTTCGGCCTTAAATCAAGTTGTGGCCGGTCACTCCGCCTTGATCGAATTAGCTACCAAAAGAGGCTGGGATAAGCCTTACGATGCACCAACTCAACAATTGGCCGATGCTTATCAGAAAGCTCAAGCCGTAATCAGGGATAAGCGGTAAATACTGACAAATAAGCAATCCAAGTGAGGAATCCTATAAAAAGGGTTCCTCTTCTCGTTTTTTAGAGGAAATATCTACCTACTTCTAGAATGGGACATATGTCCAGTATTTTTGTCCCTATGGCCGGAGAGGAGACTGAGACTTATGCACCTACCGTTGAGAGTAAAACTACCTGCCATTGTTCTTGTCTTTGCCGCCTTGCCCGCGTTGCTAGTTGGTGTTTCCGTTAGTTTTACCAGCCGGCAAGCTATTAGAGAAGCCAGTTCGTTAATGATCGCCGAAAGCGAACAGGCCGTACTCAAACTCGGTTCAGAGCTAATCGAGCATATTTCCGAAAACATGCAAAAAGATGGCGGTGCCCTTATTGTCTCCGGTACTCAAGAAGTTGTAAATAACCTAAGCAATGAGTTGGCTACCCTTGGTGCCTCAGCAGTCGAAAAGGCTGCTACGCAAATAACTGCTCTAGCCGAAACATCCATAAACGAGTTATCAAAAGGTCTGATCCAAGAAGCTCGCACACCGTTAAACGACCTCATCGCCGAAATAAATACCCAAAATGAAGCGATGGCCATGCGGATGCTTGAAGATAACACCAGCATCCGGGCCAATCTGATAATTGATAAACTGGCAACTGGAGCCGAAATCACGACAGACCTGCCCTCCGATGGCGGAGCAGTTATTCTCGATAGAAATGGGACCATCACCGCGCGGTATGGGGCAGTACCAGCTGATAACGATTATGATCTTCAAAGCGAAGTGGGTTTCACCCCGGATAAATCCTTTCTCTGGGTTGCTAAGCCATATCAAAATGGCCACCTAGTGCTATTTGCTCCGACCAAAACTGTGCTGACTGAGGTTTCAGCCATTCAAAACAATGCCAGACGAACATTGCTGTTAACGCTTAGCAATCTTAATCGAACCGCCATTACTCTAAACTCTCAAATCACGGCTCAATTTCAAGAACCGGTTACCCAATTATCAGGCGAGGTTAAAGAACAGATCGGAGAACGCTCTGCTGGGATCACCAGCGATATTAGTAGTTCTTTGCAGTCCCAAATCAATACTGTCGTAGCTAGCTCGGTGGATCAATTTGCCCCGCTGGCACGGCAACAAGCACTCAGCCAAAGCGCGGCTATGCAACAGCGCTCTGCCGGTATTTTAGACTCATCCCAAGGAAAAATAATTAAGTTCACTACCGTTACCCTGTTTATCAGTCTAATCTGTGCAGCTGTTATTAGTATTCTATTTGCCAAAGGATTAGTTAGGCGCATAACTAGCTTACTCTCAATGGCCAAAGAGGTCGCCCAAGGCAATCTTTCCGTCCAGGTGGTTGATCAAAACAAAGATGAATTAGGGGAGTTAGCCATAGCTTTTAATCAAGTAACTTCCAACCTCAGCGGGATGGTTTCCGAGATCAAAAACACTGTTGTTGCTTGCCAGGAGGCTATTATCACCCTCGACAATGTCAGCGCTAATTCTAATCAGATCGCCAAAGGGATCCAGAATGCTATGTCCGCTGTGGCCGTTGGAGCCAGCGACTCGGCTGATCAAATCACCAAATCTGTGGGAGAAATGATGCAGATCCAAGGCCATTCCGAAGAAGTTGGCTCTGCCGTAAACCACGCTGGAGACCTTTCTGAGCAGGTCAAGTTAAATACAATAGAGGGGAGAGGCTCTCTCTCTTCTTTAGTCGGTGAGCTCAAAGCCGTAGGCGGACAATTAAATACTCTTTCCATCTCCGTGGCTGGGATTACCCATAAGGCCGAAGCCATTGATGATATTGTTTCGATCATCGGCAAATTAGCGGAACAGACTCGAATGGTATCCCTGAACGCCTCCATCGAGGCTGCCAAAGCAGGAATGCATGGCCACAGTTTTGCAGTAGTGGCCGAAGAGGTACGAAAATTAGCTGACCGCGTTCAACAAGCAGGACAACAAGTTTCCGAGTTGGTGAGCGATTTGCAGGAGAGTTTTATTCAGCTTACCAAAATTGTTGACGAAAGTCAGGAAAAATCAATGACCAGTTCCTCCTGTATCAACCATGCAGAGGAGGCATTCGCTAAAATTGAATCCTCGGTACTTGATATATCCGAACAGATAGCAAGCATCCAAGATAAAGCGGTTCTGCTGATGGATAACGCAACACAGGCCACTAACTTTATTAACGATGTCGCTGCTATTACCCAAGAAATGTCGGCCAGCGCCGAAGAAGTTACCTCTTCAACCCAAGAGCAGGTAAACCACACCCAAAAGCTTTCGGAAGTCACCGACGGTCTTGAGGGGTTAATCCAGTCCCTAGACAATAGCATACAAAAGTTCTCACTATAACGGAGGTGTCGAAAATGAAGAAACTATTAATACTGCTATCGATTTTACTCGTGGCTGCACCGATCTGCGCTGCGGAAGAGCTAGTCTTTTGCGGTGCAGGGATTAACTATGAGGTGACAGAGGCTCTCGCAGCGGTCTACGCAGAGACCAACCCGGGTGTCAAAATTACGTTCCTTCCCAAAATCGGGACAGGCGCAGCCGTCAAACAAGTGACCGCTGGGAAACTTGATTTCGGCCTCATGGCTCGTCCGTTAACCACCAATGAAACTGAGCTTGGGTTGAGATATGTACCCTACGCTCAAGGCGCTGTGGCCTTTGTCGTCCACGAAACCGTAACTGGTGTAGACAACTTGACTACCGAACAGATTCTTGGTATTTACTCGGGTAAAATCAATTCATGGAGCGAGGTTGGCGGCCCTAACGAACCGATTACCGTAATGAGTCGGGAGCCAGAGGCCGCGGCCATGTTGATGTTCAATAGCGCGATCGATGGATGGAACAAACTGGCAATGAGAGATGATGCCATCATCGCCCTAACTACATCAGAAAACAATGATAACCTGAGTTTTATGCCCTTCTGTATCGGATTTACTGATTTGGGTTCTTTGAACTCTAATGATCTGCCTGTTAGACCTGTCGCTTTCGATGGCATCAATCCGAACCCTGACAATATCGCATCAGGACGGTATCCGCTCGTCTCTGAACTCGGTTTTTGTATTAAGGGTGAGCCTGCAAAAAAGGTCACCAAGTTTCTAGATTTCCTCAAAACCGAGCAAGCTAGACAAATCTTAGTCGAATATGGTTATACCCCAGTGCTATAGCCTCCTTGTAAAACTGGTAAAATATGTAAAGGAATTGCGGCCCTCATCGCGAAGACTAGGTAAATATAGTCCGGTAAATTCGCGAACAAGAAGGGCCGTTTTTCTCTCGAAGAAGCCCAAGAGAAATCCCGCAGATGTACTGAGACTGCGGGATTTCTCTTTCTGTTAATTGAATGCATTACTGGTATTATTGAGCGTTGGGAATGCAAATTTGTTGTCCGACTTGTAAGTTGTTCGGGTTAACCCCCGGGTTGGCTGCTTCCAATGCCGCGACAGTGACACCGAAGCGTTGTGCCAAAGCGAAGAAAGTATCTCCAGCTCGAATCGTATACATCATGCCCGGACAGGGAGTTGGCCCCGGTCCGCCCCCGGTCGGAATACAAATTTGCTGTCCAACCATGAGCCGATTCGGATCAACACCTGGGTTAGCTGCGATCAAAGCCGCTACGGTAACATTAAAGCGCTGAGCCAATGAAAAGTAGGTGTCTCCGGCTCGGATTGTATAGAGAGTACCGCCTGGACACGGAGTTGGCCCCGGTCCGCCCCCGGTCGGAATACAGATTTGCTGCCCAACCATGAGTCTGTTCGGGTCAACACCCGGGTTGGCTGCGATCAAGGCAGCTACGGTAACATTAAAGCGCTGAGCCAATGAGAAATAGGTGTCTCCGGCTCGGATTGTATACAGCGTCCCCTGGCACGGCCCTGGTCCTGGGGGTTGGGTCGGAACACAGATTTGCTGACCAATTCGTAAAGCATCCGGATTAACACCAGGGTTGGCCTGATCAAGTTGATCTACGGTGACGTTAAAACGACGTGCAATGCTAAAGTAAGTGTCACCTGCCTGGATCGTGTATAAAAAACCGCCTTGGCATGGGCCCGGACCCGGAGCTACCGGAATGCAAATCATCCGCCCAACTTGCAGGCTATTCGGGTCAATTCCCGGGTTCGCGTTAATTATCGCCTGAACAGTGGTATTAAAGCGTTGTGCTAAAGCAAATAGCGTATCGCCGGCCCTAATTGTATAGAGAGTGCCGCCTGGGCACGGAACTTGCTGTGCTTGAAAAGTACTCAAAGTGCGTCCCTCCTATAGTATTACTACTACAGGATACGCAACAGCTCCGCAATTGGGGACAAGACTGAGAGAGTGGCGCCCCGATTTTTCGAGGCGCCGCCGCCAACACCACCACTAATAGGTGTTTGTTTATCCTTTACTTGCCGAGTTTTCCGTGATACTCTAGCTCGTTGGCTACATATCCTAAGCCGAGCTCTTCCAAGGTTTCACGTTTCGGCCAGCCGGTAGTTTCATCCCAGCCCTCGAACTTGTAATACCTGGTCTTCCAGTCTTCGAATTTGTCTTTATCAAGAACCCGGCCGATGTTGTCACTAAATTTCCACTCGCCATCTTCATAAACGGAGTTCCAATACGGAGAGGAAATTGGCACTTTGTATACATACTCAGCATGGACCTCGATATCACGGTGTCTACCTTGCAATGTCCAAATGGCTCTATCGAGGTTCCAAACCATCCGGCCGATTTCCATACCATCTTCGAAGGTGATGTTATTTCCGGTAACGGCATTATAGAACATTGGTTCGGCCTCAGGTGAACACCCTTCGAAGTCAGGCGAATTATAGTTGATGATATCTGGCCAGAACCAGTCACACATACCCAACGACTGCTTCCAGAAGCGTGAGTAACGGCGATGCCAAGCGATGGTTTTGACCATCGCATCAGAGGTCACGCCCTCCTCACTGAAGTCTAACATCATCGGGTCGTAGAATGGAGCCAATTTCTTGCCATATATCTCCGCCATTTTTGCAGCCGAGTATAGAGGTTCTGCCCCGTCAGAAAGGGCAATCGGCATGGCACGGTTAGCATGCATCTCAAAGTCGTGCTCATTGAGCTCGCGGTCGCCCAAAACCGAACCATAGCTCCACTCCGCCTGTACGCGAGGATCATAGTGGTAGTGATAACCCCAGTACGCCCACGGTAAGCTTCCGTCGGCAAGGTCTTGTTCCAGTCTGCCCCAGCGTTTGACGGCCCGGACCATGCCCTCTGCTAAATCATCGCCGAATTTACCCTTGCGATAGGCAACCGCTTTGAGATAGGCTTCGCCAAACTCACGCGTTCCGTATTTGTCAAAGGGTAGATCACATTCGATCTGCTTACCTGGGCCAAGTATGCCTTGCTTGTATAGGTTGTTCAGATACGCATGGTGCCGTACTTCAAAAACGTTAAGGCCTAGTCTCTGAGACAGATCACACAAGTATGCGGTGTCTTCTTCATTATCTGTCTTGATGAAAGCAAATTCCACGCACTGTGACCCACTCCTAGCGCCACTAGCTGTCCTGCGACGACAGTTAACAAAGCAGCCTAAGCAGCCCTGTGGGCGGTTAGGTTCATCCCCGACAGTCCGTCCGGCGAAGTTAATGAACCCAGGAGAATGCGACAAGATACCGTAGGATGGTAACTTCTCAGGTACTCTGAGCGGATCATCCGGGTTATACTGCTTTTGCTGGAACCAACGGCGAGCCTCCAACAATGCGGCAGGATTAGCAATAGTGACGCTTCCGGTTCCCAAGACACTAATGGCCTTGAGGTTCTTAGAGCCCCAAACACCGCCAAACCCACCTTGACCCGCTGCATTACCAGTCTCATGGATCAAGCAAGCTGAGCGACAGAGGTTTTCCCCGGCCGGCCCGATGGTCAACACTGCTGGAGGCTGACAGGTTCTAATCCCCTTGGTCTCATACCAGTCTCGAACACTTTTATTTCGGGTGACCTCCTGCCAGATCTCTTGTTGCGTTTCCCAGGTATCCATCCCCCACAACCAGCGAGCGTCCTCTATCTTAACCTCGTTGTTGATAATGTTCACCCAGACCGGTTTGTCAGCCCGGCCTTCGATAACAATGCCATCCCAACCGGCATATTTCATCATCCCGGCAAAACGACCACCGAAGTTACTACGGGTAAACCATTCGATTGGGTAACCTTGTACGCCGATACCCTGAACTTCACACCGAGCTCCGGCAGCCGGAACCAGGGTGCCGGAAAACGGCGAGGACATAATCGTGACTACGTTGTCTGGATGAAAACCACTAATGGCCTTGTTTTTGCATAAGTCCCAAAAGAGGGCGCTGCCCATACCATGGCCGCCGCCGAATCTTACATAAGCTTTGGTATCTATAGTCGATATTTTACGCGTCGTTAGATTGATTCTAAGTATTTTACCAGCATATCCGTACATTCTCCGTCACCCCCTAATTATTTGTCGGAAAGCCGAGGCGTTCCCAGTTTGCCGTGCGCAGATTAGGACTATATCCAGCATCACCAATCTGCGAGGGAACCTCGGTAGTAAATTTAATTGCTTTCATCGGGCAAATTTCTACGCAGGCCTGCATCTTACCCGGGCCTCCCTTACCATTAAGATAGGGGGTGTCGGCGCAAAGATCGCATTTTTGCGCGCAATCGGCATAAGAGTTCCAAATAGCGCGGCTAGGTGCATAGGGACATGCCTGAACACAGGATTGACAGCCAATACACTTGTCAGCATCCACCACGCGCACATTGGCATTTTTCGGATCAGCGTGTAATGCCCCTGTCGGGCAGGCCTTTACGCACTCAGCATTTACACATTGCCGGCATTGGCCGGTAATCAAATCGTTGGGATATTTCCCCCAGGGATCTTGGGCAATTTGAATGCGAGCCAAGGAAAGATCCTCTACACCCTCATGGGCCAAGGAACAGGCCAACATGCATGAGCAACAGCCGCCACATTTTTTCGTGTCGATGAGTAAGTAACCACCTGAAACAGGGATAGCTGCTATCGCGTCACCAACCCAGAAAAAGCTCGGAACGGTCTGGGCCAATATCGCTCCCGCAGTGACCTTACCGGTCATTTTCAAAAATTCACGTCTGGATACTCTCTTTTTTACTCCAGACTTCTTTTCGTTCGAATCCATTTGTCAGCCTGCTTTCAATTCTTCAACCATTACTGCAGCATGTCTGTGGTTCTGCTCACTTTTCTGTTTTTGCAATCCCTCCTATAAATAAATTCGTACTCCGTCTTTCGCTACCTTATATTTACATATTTTACTCGGTTTTGGCAGTAATTCCTGCCAATATCGAGATTAATTTCACAAAAAATAAATATTTCTTCTTCTCTCTAGATCGCGGCCGCTCATTAAAACTGCTGTTCTGAGCCTCATGATGTTTCATTTGGGAATCATTTACATTCCATATGTCGAAATCATGCTGGTAGAAGGCACCAATTCCTGCCTTTTTTCGCATATTATTTCACGATACTGAAAAGGCTTTCAACCTTAGTTGCCCAATCTTGATTAACCAAGATAAGTCCGCTAAAATTAGGGCAATTAACCTTAGGAGGGAGATACTTTTGCCAGCTCAGTGGCTCACCACCGAGGAATGTGAAACACTGTTATGTAGGGAAGTGTACGGAAGGCTTGCTACCTGTGGTCGTAACTATCAACCGTATATAACTCCGGTCAACTTTGTCTATCTGCAAAATCGCATTTATATTCACTCAGGATTAGAAGGGCTAAAACTAGATAACATTGCTGATAACCCAAAGGTGTGCTTTGAGATTAGTGGTGCCGGGGAGCTGATAGACCGGCCAAAAGCTTGTAACTTCTCGATCCACCGTTGGAGTGTGCTGGTTTTTGGTGAGGTAGAATCGATCTCGGATCCGAATCGAAAACTGGCCGTGTTGGCGGCATTAATGGAGAAATATTGCGCCGGATCCGAGTATCCCCCGCTGACCATAACAGATATGCAAAGTGTAAATGTACTAGCGGTCCACATTGATAAGATTAGTGGGAAAAGGTATTAGGCCAAAACTACTCCCCGATAATGGCCTTGATCGCCGCCTCCGCCTCTTCCCAACTGCTTACTAAAGAGTCTTCGACAGGCGGCAAATCTTCACTTCCATGGATAACCGAAAAGGCATAAGCTTCTTTCGCTATTCTTTCTATGGTGCAGATGTATTGATTATGAATCGCAAACCACGAATCTAAGATCGACCCATCATCATCCCAATCAAGAATCTCGTTGCATCTCCAGTCCAGGTTGATCTTGATCGTAGTCATCTCCCTTCGCTTCTTTAGGTATAGTCTACGCATCAACCTGGAAGGAGGTGTTTGAGATCTAAACTCCCAGCCAGTCGAATATTATTTTTCAGAACTATCCAATTTATTACAATCATGCTATAATTGGAACGATAATCCTTGCGACAATCACGCAGGGTGAAAATGGGGTGGCTTAAATGGCATTTACCAAGTGCAAAAAAGGATTCTGCAGTACGGCTCTGTTGTTCCTAATAATGCTAACCCTTTCGCTGTGCACAAACGCCTCACCAACGTCATTGGAGGAGATTCCCCTTGTTCCCGGATCTAAGCTAGATCTAGAGGAAGCGGCCTTCTGGGAAGAGAACATCGGATTCGGTAACTCCTACCTGTTTGTGGGTGGCACTCAATTACCACTGTTATCAGAGGATCACGCTTTCTATTCAGTCAATGCTCCCTTGGAGGATGTAGCCAGATACTACCTTAGGGAACTAAATGCTATCGAAGAATACAACTCCGGCTACGACCTCGAAATACTGGACTATGGTGAATCTAGCCCGGTCTACATGGAGTATTCCCTTTATGACTGGCAGTTTGAAGACGATTACGATTATGAAGGAAAACTAATTCGTTCCGGAAAAATGATCCGCGACACATTGACCAAGAACAGAAAATCTTGGGCCTCGGGAGGTTGGCTCGCGAGAGTCTACATTAGTTGGAGTTATAAAGACCTAGACGGAAACCTAGTTCTATTTGCAGTTGATTGCGAGGACCGATCATTCGGCCTGGATTACACCGAATTCGAAGGCACCAGGACTCTTATTTCTATGCATCAGTATACGCACATGTCTGCGGAAGACACCTGGGACATGGAAGATGAAGCTATGGATGCAGAGATTGCCGGCCTTTCCCTGAAAATGGCCCTTTCCCCGCCCACCGCGGAAAGCATCGGCATCCCAATCTATCCGAATGCCGAATTCCAACCGGATATATCAGCCGGAATGTCACTTAGCGGATCAAATATGTACATCTTCCTCACTACTGACACACCAGCCGAAGTTATCAGATGGTACGAACAAAAAACCGGCAAGACAGCTCAGTCTTGGGAGGCAAACAGCTACTTCATTGCCATCTCCGGCCAGGCTCCGTTCCCAGAAAAGGGTCTGACGGTTCAACCGAACATGCTCTTTGGAGGAGCATGGCAGACCGTAATCACCTTAGTCACTGCGGATGGGCCATCTGATGACTGGGATTATTAGACGTGGTAGAACTTTCTGGGCAGCCTGCCTAACCGTCTGGTTCATTCTAGCCCTCAATGTCAGCCCTGTTTTTGGCCATGGCACGGTACAGGAAATCATTGATGAGGCGAACATTGGTCGGAGTACTTTTTATGCCCATTTTGCTACAAAAGACGAATTACTCAAGACAATGTGTACCGATATCTTCAGCCATGTATTTTCAGATGAACTCATGTCAGAGAAAACCCATGATTTTTCAAGCAGTAACAATGGGCTTGAAACTAGGCTGGCGCACATTCTCCATCATTTGAAAGACAGCGAAAAAAACATCGTAGGTATCTTATCTTGCGAAAGCGGCGAACTCTTTATGAAGTATTTTAAAGGATACCTTACAGAGCTGTTCTCCCAATATTTAAGCGAGATCAAAGTTGATGCCCCCGCCGATTTCGTGTTAAACCATCTCGTAGGTAGCTTCGCCGAAACAGTAAATTGGTGGCTTGATAACAGAATGAAATATACACCTGAAGAGACCGCCCGGTATTATCTCGAGGTTAGCTGTGTGGAGCGGATTGCAGATTGCTAGATTATGTTTTAATCTAGTTAATAAGAACTGATAAAGGGATGAATGTTGATGACTCAAACCTCACTCTTCTTGAACGATCAAGAAGCAAAAGCTAGACCCAAGAAGAGTGGCCCCCCCTAATCGGATGAACGATATGAATTATCGGGATTGGATGAAATTCCAAAAGAGTTTCTTCAAGTTTAAATCCTCTCAGTTATTAGTAGAAGAGTGTATCGCGTTTTTCACCAAAGCAGTATGGCCTAACAATCAACCTTCCAAATCCTTAATTGTTGGCTTTTCTGATTTAGATGCAAATCCGATATTGCCTCTGCGAGTTGTTGAGTACCATAATCGGGCCAAATCAATTGATGACGTATTAAATACTCTTAATGACTTGGTTCAGCAAAACCGGAAGTTTGATTTTATTCTTTTTGATTTTCGCCACTGGCTAAAGACCAGCGAAGCACTCGCAAAGTTCCTTTCCAAGTCGGAAAACTTTTATCAACTCTTAGCCAAATTACTTGAACCAGGAAGTTACTGTGGGGTACTAGTTGGAATGGAGGGACAAGGAGGCGGAGGGTTTCCTCTACCCTGGTCGGTAGCATTAGCATGTAGAGATTATTTGAGGCTCCGTGACGAGAAAGTTGGTTTAATCGAAGGTAACAATACCTTATTTTATTGTCTGTTTATGCAAGCAACTAAGGATGAACTCCCTACAACAATATTAGCACCAGAAATGATAAGAGTGGCTAAAACCACCATGAATATACCAGGTTGGACCATGCCAAAGCCGCCTCCACGAAAACCTAATGAAATTCTTCATCCCGCTAAATACCCAGAAACACTGATTGAAGAATTTATAAAACTATTTACTCGTGAGGGGGATAATGTTTTTGACCCCATGGTAGGCACAGGGAGCACTGTTGTGGCCGCCACCCGGGCAGGCAGAAACGGTTATGGCATTGACCTAAATCCGGAGTATGTAAAAATTGCCCGAGAACGGGTAGAAGCTGAAAACCAACTTCAATTATTTGAAACCTACCCCCGATCAAAGACTTTGATTGTTCAAGGGGATTCTACCAAATTAAATAATATTAACGAGTTTAAAGGTCATAGATTCCAGTATGCTGTTACAAGCCCCCCGTATTGGTCAATGTTAAAAAATCCTGGCAGCGAGAATCAGAGAGCACGACGTAAGAAAAACCTCCCATTGGTATACTCCCAAGATAAAAGAGACCTGGGCAATATTTCTGACTACCATAAATTCATTTGTACACTGGAATCGGTCTACAATCAGGTAGCAGACAAACTTGAGGACAATGGTTATTTAACAATAGTCTTAAAAAATGTGAAAAAGAAACACGTAGTATATCCATTAGCTTGGGATTTGGCTATCAGATTATCTGGAGAGAACGGGAGATATGATTATGTTGGAAATACGTTGTGGTGCCAGGATGATGTTGGCCTCAAACCATTTGCTGTAGGTATTCATTGGGTTAGTAATACTCTTCATCAATACTGTTTGCATTTCAAGAAAAGGAAAGAAGAACGGAAGTCTTAAAAAGCGCTTTACAGACATAAAAAAAATGGCGGCCCCGAGAGGAGTCGAACCTCTGACACATGGTTTAGGAAACCACTG
>CAZAAT010000002.1:56095-79522 GCA_964483175.1 uncultured Bacilli bacterium | reverse complement strand
CGAAGTTTGGCCGGCTGGTACGATAGGCTGGAAACGATCCGAGTTGGATAACCGGATTAACCTAGCCAACGAAGCCCGGGCGGATATTTTTATCAGTATTCATGCTAATAGTTTTCCGGAGTCCATCTGGTCAGGTGCGCAAACGTTTTACTATCCTGGCCAAGAAGATAGTAAAGCATTGGCCATTAGCATCCAAAACAGTTTGGTCACCAAGTTGGGCCCCAATCGTCGTAAGGCCAAGGCCGGTGATTTTTGGGTTTTAAGCAAGGCGGAGATGCCGGCGGCCATGGTGGAGGTAGGCTTTCTTTCCAATCCGCGAGAGGCCGAGCTGCTCTCGACCGATCAATACAGAGATCAGGTGGCGCAGGCGATCTTTGAGGGTGTGATTCAGTATTTGGTCGAAAGTAAAACCAAACAGCGTAGCCCTCTCGGAGAGCCGGAGAAGCAGGTTAGCAGCAGATCATGGGCGACTTTACAGCGAGATGAGGTGGTCTTATACTTTATTGGTCCCAACAACCAAGATGATTGTTTAGTTGCGGAAGTGCGCCAGATTCCGCAACTTGCGGAGGCAGAAAAACTTAGTTCAGCAGAGGTGCTCAAGTTGACCCTAGCGGAATTGTGTAAAGGACCTGGTCCCGGTAGTATTTTACACCCACTCATTCCCGCAGGGATTAAGATTGAAGATGTTCAGGTGGATGCAGAAGCGATAACAGTAATCCTGAACAATGAAGTAGAACAAGTTTTTCGCGGTGGCGGCCACTCCGAAGAACTGGTGGTTTACGGAATAGTAAATACCATCAGCGAACTTTTTCCGAATCAGCAGGTGTACCTAAGGGTTGGAGCAGAATCTGATACTAGCATCGGTGGGCACGTCTGGTTGGGACGTCCTTTATATAGGCGCGAAGAATTAATTTCCCCGAAATAAACTATGTAGGAGGCAGAATTGATGGAAAATGGAGTTGTTCTAACGGGGTTAGCACCCCATCCACCGTTGTTAATTCCGAAAGTGGGCAAAAATGAGCGTGGCAAGGTGCAAAAGACTTTAAGCGCAATGGAACGGTTTGCCCAGGATGTAGTTGCAGCGGATCCTGAAGTAATCGTCCTAATCTCACCGCATGGCCCGGTCTTTCAAGATGGGTTGGTAGTGAACTGTGCGCCCAAGGTTGATGGAGATTTTGGGGATTTTGGCGCAGCCGAGGAAAAACTCGCCTTTTTGGTGGACGGGCCATTTGCCGGAGCGATTCAGGACGAAGCTGATAAACTTGGGGTGGAGATCATTCCCCTAACTTTGGATTTGGTGAAGCGCTTTCAGCTGAGTATTAAATTAGATCATGGGGCAATGGTACCTTTGTACTTCTTACACCAGGCTGGTTGGCGTGGCAGGGTTGTTTCGGTAACAATGGGTATGTTGCCGACGGAGAAACTATATGCATTCGGAGTTGCCGTGCAACGGGCGGCCGTTAATTTTGGGCGTCGGGTAGCCGTTCTGGCCAGCGGAGATCTATCACACCGCCTTGCGCCCGAGTCTCCTAATGGTTTTCATCCGCGGGGCAAGGAGTTTGATGCCTCGATTACCAGGTTAGTAGAGCGGGCTGATATCCAGGGCTTACTCAGTCTACCGGCTGATTTATGCAAAGATGCCGGAGAGTGTGGGTATCGCCCGCTGGTCATGATGGCTGGGGCTGTTGACGGTTTTGCGGTCGAACCCAACTTTTACTCGTATGAAGCCCCGTTTGGAGTCGGTTATGCGGTAGCAACCTGGAAAGTAGGGGCTCCAGATGAGTCGCGGAGCTATTTAGATTGGATCAATGCTCGGGCAAGCGAAGAGTTAGAGCAAATTAGAGCCAACGAATCTCCGTTGGTCCGTCTAGCAAGGCAGGCTGCTGAACTCTACGTCCGGGAGGGAAAAACCCTAACTGACTTACCAGAGCTTCCGACCGATTTGCCAAAACAAGCAGGAGTTTTTGTTTCTTTGTACCAGCATGGCAATTTGCGCGGGTGTATCGGCACCTTCGTCCCGACCCATCCCAGTTTAGCCCAGGAAGTGGTCTTTAATGCTGTTCACGCGGTTTCAAATGATCCGAGATTTGAACCGGTGACAGCCGACGAACTTCCCGAACTGGTCTATTCGGTGGATGTGCTTGGTGAACCCCGCGAGGTGGATGACCTGGCCGATCATGACCCCAAAGTACACGGGATCATCGTGGCCAAAGGGGAACGCCGTGGTTTGCTCCTGCCTGATCTCGAGGGAATAGAGACGACTGAACAACAACTCGAGATTGCCAAGCGCAAAGCGGGGATCGGCCCAGATGAGGACGGTGTAAATATAGCCGAGTTCGAGGTGACCCGCTATAGGTAATCCGGCGCGCTTTTGGCATTGGCTATCACACGAAGAGGTTCAGTGTGACCTTTGCCCACACTATTGCCGTCTCAAAGCGGGTGATCAAGGACGTTGCCAAGCCCGGGCGGCGATGGAAAGCGGCCTAGTTTCTTTGAACTATGGGCTGTTCACGGCGATTGCCGTCGATCCGATCGAGAAAAAACCGTTATATCATTATTATCCCGGTAGTTATATCCTGTCGCTTGGTTCTTTTGGCTGCAACTTGAATTGTCCGTTCTGCCAAAACTGGGAGATTGCCCGGGCCAAACGGGCGGCCGTCAGCGAACTCGCACCGGATGATGTAGTTGCTTTAGCCCAAAAAGCCGGCAAAGAAATGGGGAGCATCGGGGTAGCATTTACCTATAATGAACCGTTGATGAGCATCGAGTTTCTCTTGGATACGCTGCCCAAGATCCAAGCGGTCGGGCAGAAAACAGTATTGGTGACCAATGGGATGATTAACCCTGATCCCTGGGGCAAATTGCTTCCATTTGTGGATGCAGTAAATTTAGATGTTAAAGGATTTGCCCCCGGTTTCTATCGTGAGATGGTTGGTGGTAAACTATCAACGGTGCTGGAGTCGGCGAAACTATTGCTTGCCGCAGGGATTCATCTGGAACTGACCTGCCTGTTGATACCGGGTATCAATGATGACCTGGCCGAAATTGAAAAGTTGGTTGACTGGATAGCCTCCGAACTAGGTGCTGAGGTGCCAACGCATTTTTCGCGCTATTTCCCAAGTTACCGGATGAATAATCCGCCAACCAGCCTACAGAGGCTAAAGGAAGCAGTTGATCTGGGTAGGGAACAGTTGCGTTATGTCTACGCAGGAAATGCACCAGAACTTGGGGAAGAATACACAGGGCGGAGCCCATTATGAGATGAGGAGGATAAATATGGGACAAAAGTTTACGGAGAATATGACGATTTACCAGGCTTTGCAGGTTCACCCGCAAGCCAAGGATGTGCTGATGAAATACGGTATGACCTGTTTTGGCTGTCCAGGAGCGTTGAGCGAAACTATTGCTGAGGCAGCCATGGTTCACGGTCAGAACAAAGATAAAATCATGGAAGATTTAAATGCTTTGTTCGCCGAAGAATAGAATAGTGCGAAAATCAGAAAAGGCCCTCGCATGAGGGCCTTTCTAGTTATTTCTTGTGTGCGTTCGGATGGCACGGAGCACATTCCATCTTGGTTAAGGTGTTGCTTATTTTGGTCACGTGGCAGTTGTAACAGCTCTGAGTGCCGGACGGAAGCTTGTAGGCCTCTACGAACTTGCCGTCAAAATAGGCGTTAAGCAGTTCGACGGTTTTGGCGGCCGTATCACCGGAGAGTTTGCCGCAGCGCTCTTTGCGCTCCGCAGAATCTTCTCTGAAGCCACTAGCTTCACACCATTTGCTTACCGAGGTGTGGCACAGCGGATTTCCGGAAACGCTCTGGGCGGTCGGATACTTTTGCCAAGCTTGATGTTTGTCTAGTGGAAGTGCGGTCTCCGAGTACCAGCCGAATAATTCGTTATTAATTTTGGCCATATCACTAAATGGTACAACTAGATTAACAATAGCGGGTGGACCATTGACGGTACCACAGACAGTACCCCAACTGGCAATTCCTGCACTGCCCCAACGGTACATATCAGGGGAAATGGTTGTCCAAGGATAACCGATTTTTTCCTGCAACTGCAGGAGGAGAGCACCTACGCTCGCCTTCATTCAACCACCTTGGAAATATAGTTCATAACCTAATTTACGCGCGACCTCCGGATCCAATTTAACGTATGGCCACGGCAAGGCATGAAATTCTGGTTCAGCTGCGGAGGCGAAGATATTTCCACCAAGCACTGAACCAACAGCTGCTCCAGCTACGAAACTACTACTGCTTAATAGAAATTCACGACGTGTAAGTAATTTTTCCGACATCAAAGTGCACCTCCTAAAATATTAGATCGTTGAACCGAAAAATCTATCTTCGACGCTAAAATCACCTCCCTGTGATCCGCCAATTTTGGCATCAATTGTCATTCAATTGCGAGTATTATACGAACTCTGTAAAAAAACCTGCGGATTTAGAGGATTCGATGTTGAAGATTCGGAATTGACTGATAAATGAAAGGAATAAGACAAGATAGAAGAGGTTTAAGACCGCAGGCGATGCCTACGGTCTCGGAGTTTTTTAGAGGTTTTTTAGTTCTATTTCTTATGCGCGTTGGGATGGCAAGGGGCACATTCCATCTTGGTTAAGGTGTCACTTCTTCTGGTTACGTGGCAGGTGCGACATCTCTCTGTTTCGGCCGAGATCTGGTAGGTCTCGGCAAACTTGCCATCAAAATAGGCGTTGAGAAGCTCGATGGTTTTCGCAGCACAATCTCCAGAGAGCTTGGCACAGCGGTCTTTGCGTTCGTCGGAGTTTTCTTTTAGTCCACTAGTTGCACACCAGTTGCTTACAGAGGCATGGCACAAAGGATTACCGGCAACACTTTGGACAGTTTGGGGAAACTTAGCCCACGCACTGTGTTTATCGGTAGGCAGGGCTGTCTCGGAGTACCAACCGAGTAATTCACCGGTTAATTTGCCGATATCAGCTGCTGGTACGACAAGATTGATTATTGCGGCGGGACCGTTAACTGTGCCACAGAGCGTGCCCCAACTGGCGATGCCCCCACCACCATAACGGTACATATCGGGAGAAAGGATGGTGAAAGGATAGCCGACTTGCTCCTGCAACTGCAGGAGGATAGCGCCTGCGCTAGCCTTCATTCAACCACCTTGGTAATACAGCTCATAACCAACTTTGCGAGCGGCTTCGGGATCAAGTTTTTTGTAGGGCCACGGCCAAGAGGGAGCCTCAACTTCTGCTGCAGAGACAGGGGTCAAGAAATTACCGCCGAGTACGGAGCCTACTGCAGCTCCGGCAACGAAACTACTGCTACTTAAGAGAAATTCACGCCGACTTAGTAATTTTTCAGTCATCAAAGTGCACCTCCTGTAATTTTTCAAAGCTGATTGAGAAACCTAATGCTAGCACTACCACCTCCTAATTTCCACCAAGTAGACCAATAATTGCCACTAATTTTAAAATTGATCAATATTGTGAAAAAACCTGCAAAACTAATGAACATATGTTAATAAAATTCGGAATATAGCCATAAGTAAAAAGAATAAGACTAGTTAGGTGAGGAATAAAAAGACCGCAGGAAGATCCCGCGGTCAGTGATTCGGCGTGATAATGATTAGTTATTTTTTATGTGCATTCGGATGGCAAGGAGTACAATCCATGTTGGTCAGGGTGTTAGCTAACATGCTGGTTTTACCGACGTGACAGCTTTGGCACTTGGCAACCTCATCAGAAACTTTGTAGACAGGCTTGAAGTTATTGGCGTGGTAGCTATTTAGAAGCTCGATTGCTTTGGCAGCTACATCGCCAGCCAGCATTGCGCAGCGGTTTAGACGCTCTTGATCGGTTTCTTTGTAGCCACTAGCAGCACACCAATTGCTGACCGAAGCGTGGCATAGCGGGTTACCAGCTACACTTTGTGTCTTATTGGGGAACTTGGCGTAGCTTTCATGGTTTTTGGTGGGCAGGGCGGTCTCCGAGTACCAGCCAAATAACTCGCTGACCAATTTGTTTACGTCAGCTGCCGGGACAAGTAGGTTGATCATGTTCGCGGCACCGGCAACTGTGCCACAGAGGGTGCCCCAGCCGGCTCCGCCGCCAGCGCCCCACCGATACATATCCGGGGTGAGTAGAGTATAGGGGTAACCAACTTTTTCCTGCAACTGCAGGAGGATAGCACCAGCGCTACCCTTCATTCAGCCACCGTTGTAGTATAATTCGTAACCGGCTTTGTAAGCTGCTTTGGGGTCCAGTTGTTTATACGGCCACGGCCATTCTGGTACCTCAGCAGCTGATGCTGGCAACAAGAAGCTGCCACCGAGCATGGAGCCAACTGCAGCACCAGCCATAAAGCTGCTGCTGCCGACGAGGAATTCTCGTCTGGATAACATCTTTTCAGTCATTTCGTGCACCTCCAAAATAATTGCGTAATTACTAGATGGAATGTAGTCCATAGCGTATTCGGCAGATATTGCATTCTCACCTAGTCTACAAGGCCTAATAATTCGCGGGCTAGAAAAGTTTACCTGCATGGTCATTATAAACAAACGGTGAAAAATACTAATTTGCAATATAACATAAAGGAATAAATTAAATGACCGTTTTGCGGGCAGCTCTCCGCAGAAAAAAGAGGGAAAGACTGTTGCATTTTTATACATATAAGGGTATAATTATAAATCAATTCCATTTTAAGGAGTTATTATCGGATGAACAAGGTCAAGGTTGGAATCATAGGGGTATCCGGTTATGCGGGAGCAGAGTTGGTCCGGTTGTTGGTGATGCATCCACGGGTAGAATTGGTTAAGGTGGGGGCGCGCTCGGCCGTTGGAAAGCGGGTTAATCAACTCTACCCTAGCTTAGCCGGAATCAACCTCATCTGCAGTGCGCCTGATGACTCATATGCCGAATGTGAATATGTTTTCTTAGCCTTACCGCATGGGGTTTCGATGGAATATGTCCCTCAACTGGTAAGAGCAGGCTCTCGGGTGATTGATCTAGGTGCTGACTTCCGTTTTTCCGAGGCGGTTGTCTATGAGCGTGCCTATGACACGGTTCATTGCGCCAAAGATTTGCTGGCCGAGTCGGTTTACGGACTGACCGAATATTATCGGGAAGCGATTCGCGCAGCGCCCATCGTCGGCAATCCGGGCTGTTATCCTACCGCGGCCATATTGGCTTTAAGACCTCTGTTAGCTGGTGGTCTGGTGGAAAGAGCTGGAATTGTAATTGATGCCAAATCCGGGGTGAGCGGTGCCGGGCGTGGCCTGGCTCAGGACCGATTGTTAGCGGAATTGAACGAGAATTTTCGCGCTTACAAGCCGGTTGGGCACAGGCATACCGCTGAGATCAATCATTATGCCGACTATGGTCTATCGGTGACTTTTACCCCGCATTTGTTGCCGATCCAACGCGGGATCTTGGCTCCCTGCTATTTGACGCTGCGGCCTGGTGTTGAGGTCGGGGATATCGAGCGGGCATACGCTGACCAGTATGCGGGAGAACCTTTTATCCACTGCCATCAGCCAGGTGTCTTGCCCGAACTTCGCTGGGCGGTTGGCTCAAACAGCTGCCATCTCGGTTTCGCTGTTGATCAGCGCTTGCACCGATTGATCGTCGTATCGGTTCTAGATAATTTACTTAAGGGAGCCGCCGGACAGGCTGTCCAAAACTTGAATGTCATGGCGGGTTTTCCGGAAATGATGGGGCTTTCAAACAATGCACCTATAGTGTAATGGGGGATTATGATGCAGATATTGACGGGAGACCAGGCGGTCCTGGCTAAAGGTTATCAAAGTGCCGGGGTCTGGTGTGGGATTAAACGGGCTAAAAAAGATCTGGCGCTGTTATTTTCCGAGCGTACGGCTTCGGTTGCCGGGGTTTTCACAACTAATGCGGTCAAAGGCGCTCCGGTGCTAATCTGTCAGGAACACTTGGCGCATGGCCGTGGCCGGGCCATCGTAATTAACAGCGGAAATGCCAACACCTGTACCGGACCACAAGGATTGGCAGATAGCCGCCAGATGGCCAAGTTAACTGCTAAGGCTTTGGGCCTTGGTGTACAGGAGGTTTTCCCTGTTTCAACTGGAGTGATTGGGGTACCTCTACCGATGGATAAAATTGCGGTAGGCATCAGCTCAGCCATTAATAACCTTGCCTCTGAGCAAATTGGGGACGCCGCTGAGGCGATATTGACCACCGATTTACGGGCGAAAGTAATCTCCGTGGGATTTGGTCAGGGCAATCGGTATACGCTGACCGGAATAGCCAAAGGTTCAGGGATGATTCATCCTAATATGGCCACTATGCTAGCTTTTTTGCTAACGGACGCCCCGATCTCCAATGAGCATCTGCAAAGTTTGCTTAAGGAGATAACGGATGAGACCTTTAATATGGTCAGTGTGGACGGTGACACCAGTACCAACGACAGTGTATTGGCCTTCGCCAATGGTGCGGCTGGCGGCGGACCGATCATCCCCAATACCGCGCCATATGCTGAGCTCCGAGCAGCATTTCTTGAGGCCGGTACCTATTTGGCCAAAGAGATAGCCCGCGATGGGGAGGGGGCTACTAAACTAATTACCATCACTCTGAGCGGAGCGCGCAGCCAGCACGAAGCTCGCATAGCTGCCAGAGCAATCTCGCGCAGCAACTTGGTCAAAACGGCTGTTTATGGCGCCGACGCTAACTGGGGACGGGTATTATGCGCAGTCGGGTATAGCGGGATTTACCTTGAGCTTGATAAGGTCAAGATGTCCATCGGCGGAATCGACGTCTTTGCTGGTGGGCTTCCCCTCCCATTTGACGAAGCGGTTGCTTCTGAGGTGTTAAGTCGATCAGAGGTTGAAATTACCGTTGATTTAGGGGTTGGTTCAGCCAGCGCTACCGCGTATACCTGCGATTTTACTGAAGGCTATATCAAAATTAATGCGAGTTACCGCAGCTAGGAGGAGAAAACATGGTTTCAGCCGCACTAAATAAAGCTGCGGTACTTATTGAGGCTCTGCCTTATATCCGCAAGTTTTATGGGGCTACCTTTGTAATTAAATATGGGGGCAGTGTCATGCGGGAGTCTGTGCCCCGCTCCTCTCTCATGCTTGATTTGGTTTTGTTGAAGCATATCGGGATTAATCCGGTGCTGGTACATGGTGGCGGCCCGGAGATCAATGATCTCCTCGAAAAACTTGCGCTTTCCAGCGATTTTGTTAACGGTTTGCGGGTGACCAGCCCGGATGTGATGCGGGTCGTACAGATGGTTCTCTCCGGCCAAGTGAACAAGGATATTGTAGCCGCACTTAACTCTAGCGGCGGACGAGCAATCGGCCTTTCCGGATTGGATGGACCAATCATTCGAGTGGAGCCGATCTCTGAGGAACTCGGCAGGGTCGGTCGCATCACCGAGGTTAACCCAAGATCATTGCAGATGTTAAGTAAAGACGGGTATATTCCGGTGCTGGCTTCGCTCGGGTTAGGTCCTGATGGTCATAGCTATAACATCAACGCTGATCTGGTGGCCGGGGAGGTGGCGGTAGCTCTAAACGCGGCCAAACTGATTATGCTAACGGATGTCGAAGGAATTTCCCAGACTATCGAGGGGCGCAAGAAGTTAATCAGCCAGCTGAACCCCGGAACTGCCGAAACTTTATTGCACTCCGGAGCGATAAGCGGAGGGATGTTGCCGAAATTAGAAGCGTGTATCTATGCGGTTCGTGGTGGAGTTGGCAGAGCCCACATTATCGATGGCCGTCAAGACCACTCGTTGCTGTTGGAGATTTTCACCGATACGGGCATCGGTACGATGGTAACTCCAGATAACGGGGAGGATGAGAATTAATGAGTCGATTAATGCAGACCTATAACCGTTTGGATGTCGAATTTGTTCAGGGTGCGGGGCTAAAGTTATTTACTAAAAGCGGCGAGATTTACTGGGATTACCTTTCTGGGATTGGAGTGAATAACCTTGGACACTCTCATCCCGCGGTTGTCAGCACCATTACGGAGCAGGCCAGCCGATTGTTGCATGTTTCTAATCTGTATCGAATTGCTCAGCAAGAGGCTTTGGCCGAAGAATTAGCCGATATCAGCGGGCTTGATCAGGTTTTCTTTTGTAATAGCGGGGCCGAGGCGAACGAGGCCATGATTAAGTTGGCGCGCCGTTTTCAACGTGAGGTGCGTGGCGAAGATCGTTTTGAGGTTATTACCGCCCTAAATTCTTTTCACGGCCGTACTTATGGGGCGCTCGCGGCGACCGGACAGCCCAAGTATCACCGCGGGTTTGAACCGCTCGGGGCAGGGTTTAAGTACGTCCCGTATAATGATTTACCAGCCCTAGCGGAGGTGATCAGCCCTCAGACTGCGCTAGTTTTGCTCGAGCCTGTTCAGGGTGAGGGCGGCGTATATCCGGCAACAAGCGAGTACCTCAAAGGGGTAAGCCGACTATGCCAAGAAAATGGGGTTCTGTTTGGTTTAGATGAAGTGCAAACCGGAGTCGGCCGCTGTGGGTCATTTTACGCTTATCAACGGTTGGGGATCCAACCTGACTTGGTCAGTTCGGCCAAGGCGCTAGCAGGTGGCTTGCCGATTGGTGCATTACTGGCCACGGCTGAAGTTGCTAAGGGCTTTGTTCCCGGAACCCATGCCTCTACCTTTGGTGGAGGCCCAGTGGTTACCGCGGCAGCACTCGCGGTGGTAGGAATCGTTAAACAGCAGGAATTTTTGCTAGAAGTGGAGAAAATAGGCGGCTATTTGGAAGCGGCGATTTTGGCCGCAGCCGGCGAAGATATTGTCGAATTACGGCGTCTCGGACTGATGATCGGAGTACAGTTTAGCCAGACGGTGGAGGTAAACCAGTTGAACCAGGCCCTCTTTAATAACGAAAAGATTTTGGCCAATGCGCTTAGCAACAATACGCTCCGTTTACTGCCACCGTTAATAGCCACGCGAGCAGATTGTGATCGGTTTGCTAAGGCTCTGGCTCGTCAAATCGTAGGCCTCAAGGAGGGTCAGGTGTAATGAATCAGAGACTGGTGGGACGAGATTTTCTAACACTCGCAGATTTTACCGCGGCCGAATTAACTTACCTATTAGATGTGGCCGCCAGGCTGAAGGCCAATCCGCTCGGAACGGGGTCGCTCGACGGAAAAAATCTGGCTTTACTATTTGAAAAACCTTCGATGCGCACCCGGGTCTCCTTTGAGGTGGGGATGAACCAATTGGGCGGTAGCGCCATCGTGCTCTCTCCGGAGCAAGTCCAGTTAGGCAAGAGAGAGAGCATTCGCGATGTGGCTAGGGTGCTAAGCCGGTATGTGGATGCCATTATGGTCCGAACCTTTGCCCATTCGATCGTAGAAGAGTTAGCTGAATATGCTGATGTTCCGGTGATTAACGGGCTGACAGATTTGCTGCATCCTTGCCAAGTCTTGGCCGATCTGCTAACTGTTAGGGAGAAAAAGGGCCGCTTAGCCGGGGTCAAACTTACCTATTTAGGTGATGGCAACAATATGGCTAATTCGCTGATGCTCGGCGGGGTGATCATGGGCCTATCGGTTACGATCGCTACTGCCCCAGCCTTTGAACCTCCTGAGGCGATCACAGCACGTGCGCAGCAGTTAGCCGCTGAGTACGGTGGTTCTGTGCAGGTAGTTAACGATCCTGGGGAGGCTGTTCGCGACGCAGATGTTCTTTACACCGATGTCTGGGCGAGTATGGGTCAAGAAGGCGAGGCCGAGCTAAAAAGGAAGGCCTTGCGCCCCTATCAGTTAAACAGCGATTTAGTGGCGCTGGCAGCACCTGACTGCCTAGTGATGCATTGTCTGCCGGCTCATTATGGTGAGGAAATCACAGCGGAAGTTGGAGAAGGTTCGCAATCAGTGATTTACGATCAGGCTGAGAACCGATTGCATGCGCAAAAGGCGATTTTACACGAATTATTGGGTTAGCAAAGGAGAGAAGGATGTGAAGAAACAAATCAACAAGGTAGTTTTGGCTTATTCCGGTGGGTTAGACACCTCGGTCATCATCCCCTGGCTCAAAGAGAATTATGGCTGCGAGGTCATCGCGATGGCCGCAGATGTTGGTCAAGGAGATGATTTTGAGGCGGTCAAAGCCAAAGCCATTGCCAGTGGTGCCAGCAAGTGTTATGTCGAGGATCTAAAAGAAGAGTTTGTTACCGAATATCTTTGGCCCATGGTCAAAAGCGGTGCGGTCTACGAAGGTAAATATTTATTAGGAACCTCAATTGCTCGCCCGTTGATCGCCAAGCGTCAGGCCGAAATTGCGTTGGCTGAGAAGGCTGATGCCCTCGCCCACGGATGTACCGGCAAAGGCAATGATCAAGTGCGGTTTGAATTGACTTATAAAGCAGTAGCCCCCCAGCTCGCAATTATCGCGCCCTGGCGGTTCTGGGAGATCAGGTCTCGTGAAGATGCGATAGATTATGCCGCCAAACATGGGGTTCCGGTACCGGTGACCAAGGCCAAACCGTATAGCCGGGATAATAACCTCTGGCATATTAGCCATGAGGGCGGGGCGCTGGAGGATCCCTGGAATGCGCCTCCAGATGATGTTTACACCATAACCAACTCACCCCAAGATGCGCCAGATGAGGTCGAGGAGATCACCATCGGCTTTGAAAAGGGTGTACCCGTATCACTCAATGGCCAAGTTTTACCGGGGCTACAACTGATGGAAGAATTAAATATACTCGGACACAAGCACGGGATCGGCCGGGTAGATTTGGTTGAAAATCGGCTGGTTGGGATGAAATCGCGCGGGACTTACGAGACCCCGGGTGGAACAATTCTCTATACTGCTCATCAAGATCTTGAGCTATTAACCCTTGACCGGGAGACCTTACACTACAAAGAAGTGGTCGCCCATAAATATGCCGAATTGGTCTACTTCGGTCAATGGTATAGTCCGCTGAAAAAAGCGTTAGATGCTTTCATTGATAGCACGCAGGAGACGGTCAGCGGCGAGGTACGAGTGAGACTATATAAAGGAAACTGTCAGGCCGTTGCGCGGAGATCACCATATAGTTTATACAACCCCGAATTAGCCACCTTTGGTGAGGATGAAGTTTATAATCAGGCTGATGCAGAAGGGTTCATTAATCTCTTCGGCTTGCCGCTGAAGGTGCAAGCATTGCTAAAGCCTGAGCAGTAGAAGTGGAGGTCTAAACAGGTGCCTAAGATGTGGAGTGGGCGTTTTACCAAAGGAACAGATGAACGGATGGACGATTTTCATTCGTCAATACACTTTGATCAACGCCTGTACAAACAAGATATCGCGGGAAGCAGAGCTCATGTCCAGATGCTTGCTGCCTGTGGTATCATTACTGAAACTGAAAAGGAACAGATCTTGTCCGGACTGGCTGAGGTGGAAAAAGGTCTTGAACAGGGGAGGTTGCCCCTTCATGCCGGTCTTGAGGATATCCACATGGCGGTAGAACACTACCTAACATCCGAGATTGGTGAGGTTGGTAAGAAACTACACACCGGGCGTAGCCGTAATGACCAGGTAGCCACTGACCTGCGCTTATATCAAAAGGAAGCGGCCTGCAAAGTGCAGGATCTCTTAATTGAACTTGCTGGCGTACTAGTTGATCGAGCCGAAGCTGAAATCGAGACCATCATGCCTGGATATACCCACCTACAGCCCGCCCAACCGATCACCTTAGGACATCATCTGCTAGCCTATTTTGAGATGTTCTACCGTGACTTGACCCGGGTACAGGATTGTTTGCACCGGACCGATTTTTCACCTTTGGGGGCTGGGGCCCTCGCCGGGGTAACGTATCCGATCGATCGCGAGCTTACTGCTCAGTTGCTCGGGTTTCAAGCGCCGATGTCGAACAGCCTTGATGCCGTGAGTGATCGAGATTTTGTCATCGAGTTTCTAGCTGGACTGAGTATCATCATGGTTCACCTGAGTCGTTTTTGTGAGGAGCTGGTCATCTGGTCAAATCCGGCGTTTGGCTTTGTCGAACTAGATGATTCCTATAGCACCGGCTCGAGCATTATGCCACAGAAGAAGAACCCGGATGTTCCCGAACTTGTCCGAGGCAAGGCTGGTCGCGTTTTTGGTGACTTGATGACGATGTTAACCGTGGTAAAAGGGACCCCACTAGCCTACAATAAAGATCTGCAAGAGGATAAAGAAGCCCTTTTTGACGCCATCGATACCGTACTCGCGTGCCTGGAGATCTTTATCCCGTTACTACAGACGCTCAAATTTAACAGGGATAAGATGCGCCAGGCCTGTAGTGAGGGTTATCTTAATGCGACCGATGTGGCCGACTATCTGGCTAAGAAAGGACTGCCGTTTCGGGATGCGCATGAGGTGGTTGGCAAGGTGGTCAAATATGCGATCGACCAAGGTTTACGGTTAGAGGAACTTTCTCTGCCCCAATGGCAGGAGTTTTCACCGCTTTTTGAGTCTGATATTCTCGAGATGGTGCAGATTGAGGCCTGTATTGCCGCTAGGGCCAGCCAAGGTGGAACTGCACCGGCGCAGGTTCGAGAAGCTGTTAAGCGTAGCAGGGAGCTGTTGGATAAATTCCCCAATAGATAAGCAGGAATTTCCTATCCCATCAGCCAAGAGATTATGGATAGACAAAGGGGGAGGCCGTGATGAGAAGTCGGATTGCTCTTGAAGGATTGCAAAGGGCTCCCCATCGTTCATTATTTAAGGCCCTAGGCTTGGACGATGTGGACCTCGGTAAACCTCTAATCGGTATAGCGAACTCTGCGAATACCATTATTCCCGGACATCAACATTTAGATAAAGTGGTAGAGTCAGTTAAAGCCGGCATTTGGGAGTCCGGCGGGGTACCGGTCGAGTTTGGTGTTATCGGTGTCTGTGATGGTATTGCGATGGGACACCGAGGGATGCATTTTTCACTGGCCAGTCGGGAGCTCATCGCGGATAGCATTGAAATTATGGTGGAGGCCCATGCCCTTGACGGGCTGGTGTTGGTCCCAAATTGCGATAAAGTCGTTCCGGGGATGATGATGGCGGCCGCCAGGGTGAATATACCTAGTATAGTGGTTAGCGGAGGACCAATGCTGGCCGGACGGTTTGGTGGTCAAAATGTCGATCTAAACTCGCTCTTTGAGGCGGTCGGTGCGGTACAGGTCGGTCAGATGGATGAGGCCGAGTTGGCCGAGTTAGAGAATGAGGCCTGTCCGGGTTGTGGGTCATGTAGCGGGATGTTCACGGCCAATTCGATGAACTGTCTGGCCGAGGCGTTAGGTTTAGCGCTGCCATACAATGGCACCGCTTTAGCAGTTTCAGCAGCCAGACTCAGAATTGCCAAGGCAGCAGGCCGAAGGATATTGGAGCTGGTCAAAACAGACCTTAAACCACGGGACATCTTGACCAAAGCGGCCTTTGCCAATGCCTTTGCACTCGATATGGCTTTAGGGGGATCGACCAATACTATTTTACACCTAACTGCTATCGCCCACGAAGCGGGAGTACCGTTTTCCCTTGCCGAGATCGATGAGACTAGCCGGCAAACCCCGTATTTGGTCTCGCTTCGTCCGGGCGGTAAATACCATATCCAGGATCTACATGAGGCCGGGGGGGTTCCGGCCGTCCTGGCCGAATTAAACAGCATCGGCCGGCTTGATTTAACGGCCAAAACGGTTGCTGGTCCACTTGGCGAGACTATTGCTAATAGCAAAAATCGTGATCCCGAGGTGATTCGCCAGCCGGAGCATGCGCATCGTCGGGAAGGGGGCTTGGCCGTACTCTGGGGCAATCTAGCTCCCGAAGGGGCCGTGGTCAAACAGGCCGCCGTCAAACCGGCAATGTTGAAACATACCGGACCGGCTCGGGTCTTTGATTCGGAGGAGGCGGCGGTGAGCAGTATCCTGGATCGGCAGATAAAACCGGGAGATGTTGTCGTAATTAGATATGAAGGCCCACAAGGCGGTCCCGGAATGAGAGAGATGTTAACCCCGACCTCTGCCCTGTGCGGAATGGGCTTGGATGAGTCGGTTGCTTTAATTACCGATGGGAGATTCTCCGGTGCGACCCGGGGCGCTGCTATCGGACATGTCTCACCCGAGGCGATGAGCGGTGGTTTGATCGGCTTAATCCGGGAGGGTGATCAAATCGCAATTGATATCCCGGCACGTCGCTTAGACCTTTTGGTTTCAGATGAGGAACTTGATCGACGCAGGCAATCTTGGACGAAGCCAGCCTCCAAGGTGACCACCGGGTACTTGGCTCGCTATAGTCGAATGGTGACTTCAGCCGGGGCCGGTGCCGTCTTAGGAGGTACTAACGAGGATCGAGGTGCCAATGAATAGTGAATATTCGCTTCTTGGAAACTTTTCTTACCGTAGTGCAAGAAAAAAGTTTCTCAACCGCAGCCAAACGACTACATCTTACTCAGCCTGCAGTTACTAAACATATTCAAGGGCTGGAACGTTATTTTGACGTGACCCTGTTTGAGCGGAAAGGTTGGCGTTCCGAACCGACGGAAGCAGGCGAAAGATTGGTCGTATATGCGCGGCGAATTGTCTCAACCCTTGAAGAGGCCGAGCGTGATTTGAAAAAGCTCGGAGATGAGGTGCGAGGCATTTTGCGGATCGGTGCAAGTACGATCCCGGGTGAGTATGTTCTGCCACTCTTGGTTGGCGAGTTTACCAGTCGCTACCCTGATGTTCATCTACAGTTGGAGATTGCTGATTCCGGGCGGATTCAAGATTTAATTATCCAAAGGGATTTGGACCTTGGGTTGGTCGGATTTAACCCCGGACATCCTCACTTGGAGTATTTCCCTTTTGCCGAAGATGAGTTAACGCTGGTAATTCCGGCTGACCATCCGTGGGCTGCGCGTGAGTCGATTACCCCTAAAGAACTTGAGCAATTGCCCTTGGTTTGGCGGGAGAAAGAATCCGGCACTCGCCAGGCCATCGAAAAAATTCTCGTGGAGAACAAGGTTGACCTAGACCGGCTCCAAATGAAAATGGAGCTTGGCAGCACTGAGGCTGTGCTTAACGCCACGGTCTCCGGGAAATTTGCTACCATCATCTCCGCAAATGCTGCCCAGCGGTATCTCCGACTCAGGCAGCTGGTTACCATGCCAATAGCAGGTGTCTCCTTAAAACGCCCGCTATATGTGGTGCACCGTAAGGAAAAGAACCTCAGCTTGGTTGTCGAAACCTTTATCTCCTACATCCAAGAAAAAGTAGCGCAGCAAATGGCTTGACAGAGGCAAGGGCCGAAAATATAATAATAAGTAATTCTCTTTTCGGCAGGTTATATTTTCCCTGTCTGGTACCTCTCTACTAATCCTAGTGGAGAGGTCAGTTTATATTTTGAACGCTTCGAAGGAGTGAGTAGGATTGAAGTTGTCCGGAGCGGAAATATTGGTCCAGTCTTTAGTCCAAGAGGGTGTCGAAGTCGTCTTCGGCTATCCGGGTGGGGCGGTACTGGAGATCTATGACAAAATATTAGATTCCCCAATCCGTCATTACCTGGTTCGGCACGAGCAAGGAGCGGCCCATGCAGCTGATGGTTATGCTCGGACCACTGGAAAACCGGGTGTCTGTTTTGCTACCTCAGGGCCTGGAGCGACCAATTTAGTTACCGGGATTGCCACCGCGTATATGGATTCGGTTCCGTTAGTGGCCATCACCGGGCAGGTTGCCACGGGTTTGCTGGGTACGGACGCCTTTCAGGAGGCCGACATTACCGGGATTACGCTACCAATTACCAAGCACAACTACCTAGTCAAAAAGGTGGAGGATCTACCGATAGTTATCAAGGAGGCCTTCCGTATCGCCACCACCGGTCGTCCCGGCCCGGTATTGGTCGACTTACCAAAGGATGTCACCATGGCTACTACCGTTTTTCAGTACCCGGACCGGGTGGATTTGCCCAGTTACAAGCCGACACTGAACGGTCATCCCCGGCAAATCGAGCGGGCCGTCGCTGAGTTGCTCGCTGCTAGTAAACCCCTGCTATATGTCGGGGGCGGGGCGATCAGCGGGCGTGCATCCGCTGCTTTAACCAAACTGGTCGAGCTTATGCCGATGCCGGTTACTGCGACACTAATGGGTTTAGGCGCCTTTCCGAGTACTGATCCCAAGTTCGTCGGTATGTTGGGGATGCATGGCACTGTCGCAGCTAACTATGCCACTTTAGAAGCGGATCTTGTTATCGCTGTGGGCGCGCGATTTGATGATCGCGTCACCGGTCATCTACCCAGTTTTGCGCCTAAGGCCAGGATCATTCATATTGACATTGATCCCGCCGAGATAGGCAAGAACGTGGCTGTCGATATCCCAATAGTAGGAGACACAGGTCTGATCTTAGCGGATATCGTGGACGCGCTGGCAGCTTGCGGCTCAGAGTCAGTGGACAAGAAGGCTGCCGTGCGCGAGGAATGGTTGAAGAAGGTTTTAGGCTGGAAAGCAGAGTATCCACTGCGCTATGGTCCACCAGAGAGCCCATCCGGGCTCGCGCCTCAGTTTGTAGTTGAGGAGCTCTATCGCCAAACCAACGGCGATGCGATCGTCACTACTGAGGTCGGACAAAACCAGATGTGGACGGCTCAGTTTTTCCAGTTTGACCAACCGCGATCTTTGGCTAGCTCGGGCGGGTTGGGGACGATGGGTTATGGGTTGCCGGCGGCGATAGGCGCTCAAGTTGGCAATCCCGGTCGGACCGTAATAAATGTTTCCGGTGATGGAAGTTTTTTAATGAATGTACAGGAATTAGCCACTGCCGCCCAGTATGGTATTCCTATTAAAGTAGCAATTTTAAACAACCAGTTCCTCGGAATGGTCAGACAGTGGCAAGAACTCTTTTATGACCATCGCTACTCGCAGAGTTGCCTGCGTTCGAACCCGGATAATGTTAAAATTGCCGAAGCTTTTGGGGCAGTAGGCTTTCGGGCAACCAACGCACAAGAGACCAAAGATGTGATTGCAGAGGCCCTGGCCATCACCGACCGACCGGTTGTAATGGACTTCATGGTTGACAGGGAGGCCAATGTTTTGCCGATTGTTCCACCGAATGCCTCTTTAGATAAGATGATTGGTGGTGGTACGCGATGAACAGGCATGTGATCAGTGTTTTGGTTAACAACAAACCAGGTGTGTTAACCCGGATTGCCGGTTTGTTTGCCAGAAGGGGATTTAACATCGACAGTCTCGCGGTTGGTGAAACTCAGGATCCGGCTGTATCGTTGATGACGATTGTCGTTACCGCCAATAGTGCGACCTTAGAACAAATCAACAAGCAACTGAACAAGTTAATCGATGTAATCAAAATTATTGATATTACTGATGTACCAAGTGTGCTCAGAGAATTGATGCTGGTCAAGGTCACGGCTACACCGGCTAATCGCTCGGAGATCAGCCAGATCGTCGATATCTTTCGCGCCAAGATTGTGGATGTGGCTCCTACCGCGCTGACGATTGAGATCACCGGTGATGAGTCCAAACTAACCGCATTTTTGCAGATGCTAGTCCCTTATGGGATTGTTGAATTAGCTCGGACCGGGACGATCGCCCTGGTCCGGTCGAACGCCAAGTAGTTAAGGATAATAACAAGGAGGAAGTAGTATGGCGAAAATGTATTATGACGCTGATGCGGACTTTGGTTTTTTGAAGAACAAAGTTATTGCTGTTATTGGTTATGGCAGCCAGGGGCATGCCCAGGCACAGAATCTCAAAGATTCAGGTCTAAACGTCGTTGTTGGCTTGCGTGAAAGCAGTAAGTCGTGGGCGAAAGCGGTGGAAGATGGCTTAACTGTGATGACAGTAGCCGAAGCTGCCCGCGAGGCTGATATCATCCAAATTTTGACCCCTGATGAGACTCAGGCGGCGATGTACAAACAAGAGATTGCACCTCAGCTTACCAGTGGAAAGGCGCTCTGTTTCTCCCATGGTTTTAACATTCATTACGGCCAAATCACCCCTCCAGCAGATGTAGATGTTTTCATGGTTGCGCCCAAGAGCCCCGGACACTTGGTCCGCCGGATGTATGTTGAAGGTAAAGGCGTTCCGGCTTTAGTAGCAGTTTACCAGGATTATAGCGGCCGCGCTCGCGACGTGTCCTTGGCTTATGCCAAGGGGATCGGCTCTACTCGCGCCGGGGTCATCGAGACCACCTTTGCCGAAGAGACCGAGACCGATCTCTTTGGTGAACAGGCCGTCTTGTGCGGTGGTGTTACCGAACTGGTTAGAGCAGGTTTTGACACCTTGACCGAGGCGGGTTATCAGCCGGAAGTTGCCTACTTTGAGTGTTTGCACGAGCTGAAGCTGATTGTCGATCTCATGTATGAAGGCGGCATTGCGAATATGCGCTATTCGATCAGTGATACAGCCGAATACGGCGACCTGGTCACCGGGCCGAGGATCATCACTGAGGCCACCCGCCAAGAAATGAAGCAGATCTTAAGTGAAATTCAAAATGGAGAGTTCGCTAAAGCCTGGATTCTCGAAAATCAGGCCAATCGGCCGGTCTTTAATGCGATGCGGACAAAGCAAGCTGACCATCCGATCGAGAAAGTGGGCAAGAAGCTCAGGGCCATGATGCCCTGGATTAAAAAATAAACTCATTTTGCTGGGGAGGGAACTTTTCAATGATTGAAGATGTCCAATTGCGGATACCGGGGCCAAGCCCGGTTCCACCACGAGTTGCGCTGGCTCTTAGCCAACCGATGATTGGCCACCGGGGCAATGAGTTTTCGGCCCTGTATGAACGGCTAACCCCATTTGCCAAGGAGTTATTCGGCACATCCGGTGATGTCCTCTTTGTAACCGGATCAGGCACCTCCGGGATGGAAACTGCGGTAGCAAACATAGTTTCACCTGGGGATAAGGTATTGCTTTTGACTTGTGGATCATTTGGCAATCGATTTGGTCAAATTCTCGCCGCGTATGGGGCTGATATTGACAAATTAGAGGCCCCATGGGGCGAATGCATTGATCCGGATGCTGTGGTTAACAAGTTACGGGCTGCAGGTCCCTATAAGGCGGTCTTTGTCACGCACAATGAGACCTCAACTGGGGTGGCCAATGATCTCGAAGCAATCGGTCGCGCCGTCCACGAATTCGGGCGGGGAGCGTTGCTTGTTGTCGATTCTGTCAGTGCGCTCGGTGGGATGGAGGTCCGGATGGATGACTGGCACTTGGACATCGTTGTTACCGGTTCTCAGAAAGCCTTGATGCTTCCGCCGGGTTTAGCGTTAATCGGTGTTGCCGAGCGGGCTTGGGAAGTCATTGATCAGGTTCAAACACCACGCTTCTATTTCAATCTGAAAAAATATAAGGCTTCCGGTGATAAGGCGCAAACACCGTACACGCCAAACATTTCCCTACTTTTTGGTCTAGAGGAGACCTTTGCCCTAATGCAAGCAGAAGGTCTAGCTAATGTCTATCGCCGCCATGACTTGATGCGGGATATGGTCAGAGCTGCTATACGGGCTTTGGGCCTGGAACTCTTGACAGCGGATAGCTGTGCCTCCAGCACGGTGACGGCGGTCAAAGGGAGCAGTCAAATCCCCAGCGAACCGCTGCGCAAGACGTTAAAGGATCAGTTCAAGGTGCAGGTTGCCGGTGGTCAAGATCAACTCAAAGGCGAGATCTTCCGCATCGGTCACATGGGTTTTGCTGGGCCGCGTGATATGCTGACCATCATTGCTTCCTTAGAATGTGCTCTGGCGACCAATGGTAGACCGGAAGTTCTGGGCCAAGGTGTCAAAGCCGCTCAGCAGGTCTGGCTTCAGGAGGTGCAGCGCTAGTGTACAAAGTGTTGATCGCTGATAACGTCTCTGACGAGGGTATTGAGATGCTACAGGCTGCACCTGATTTTGAGGTCAGTGTGCAAAAGGATATCAGTGCCGAAGACCTGATCAAAGAGGTGGGCAAGTACCATGCTCTCATCGTTCGCAGCCGTACTCAGGTCACCAAAGAGGTCTTGGAGGCCGGTGAAAATCTGAAGGTCGTCGGCAGGGCCGGGGTCGGGGTTGATAATATCGACCTTGATGCCGCTACCTCGCGGGGTATCGTGGTCTTAAATGCTCCCGAAGGAAACACCATCTCGACCGCAGAGCATACGGTGGCGATGATGCTTGCTTTGGCGCGCCACATACCGCAAGCTAATCAGTCCCTCATCGAGGGGCGCTGGGACCGCAAAAAATTTGTCGGCAGTGAGATGGCCGGCAAGACCCTGGGTGTGATTGGCTTTGGTCGCATCGGCAGCACGGTCGCTCGGATTGCCCAAGGCTTTCACATGAATGTCTTGGCTTATGACCCCTTTATCACCGAGGAACGGGCTAAGGATATGGGGGTTACCGCGGCTAGCCTCGAGACAATTTTTGCCCAGGCTGATATCATTACGATCCATACACCCAAGACCCCGGAGACGGATAACCTGATCAACAAAGAGACCATCGCTAAAATGAAGGATGGGGTGCGGATTATCAACTGTGCCCGCGGTGGGATTGTCAACGAAGCTGACCTTGTAGAAGCTCTCAAGTCCGGAAAAGTAGCTGGCGCAGCTCTTGATGTCTATCCGCAAGAACCGCCGGCTGATTTTGACCTATTTAAGGCACCGAATTTGATCGCGACCCCACACTTGGCCGCATCAACGGTTGAAGCCCAAGTTAACGTAGCGATAGACGTGATTAAAGAGGTCATGGCTGCCCTGCGTGGCGAACCGCTCAAGAGCGCGGTTAACATGCCGATTTTACGTCCGGAGGCATTTGCCAAGGTCAAACCATATATCAAGCTTGCCGAACGGTTGGGTTCGTTCATGGGCCAGGTCTTGTCCGGAGCCGTACAGGAAGTCGAAGTTACCTATAGCGGGCAATTGGCTGATTATGCGGTCAGTCCGCTGACGGCGGCTGTGCTAAAGGGGCTTTTGCGTCCGGCTTTCGGAGCAGAGGTAAACTCGGTCAATGCCTCGTACCTAGCTCGCAAACGCGGTATTAAGGTTACTGAATCGAAGCGCAGCAACGGTAATTATACAAACCTGATCCACCTAGCTGCCAACACGAGCAGTGGCCGGCAGCAGATGGCCGCCACCTTGTTTGGCGATGGCAGTCAGCGGATTGTACAGATTGGCGAGTACTATATCGATGCTGTTCCTGAGGGACACCTCTTGGTGACCAGGCATAAAGACCGGCCGGGCATTATCGGGGCAGTTGGGTCAATCCTCGGCGATGGGGAGATCAACATTGCCAGTATGCAGCTGGGCCGTTCCGAGGTTGGCGGCGAGGCGGTCATGGTCTTGCGAGTCGACCAACCGATCCCCCAGAAGCTCTTAGATAAGTTGGGACGCTACCCTGATATTGAAATGGTGCATTTTGTCACGCTATAGCGAATATTTGCGCAATTGCCAATATGGTTGAGGGCGTTTTCTTAGCAGGTTTGCCCAGGTAAGAGACGAATACTAAATAATTATCAATTGT
>CAZAAT010000002.1:0-55995 GCA_964483175.1 uncultured Bacilli bacterium | reverse complement strand
TTTTCTTAGCAGGTTTGCCCAGGTAAGAGACGAATACTAAATAATTATCAATTGTTTATTATCTTTTTTGGAGGAAAGCAGATGGAGAAGTTAATTGGGCTTGCGCTGACTGATCCGTATGGATATGAGGTACTGTCCCATTTGTGCGATGGGATCGGCCCACGTATGGCCGGGACACCCCAGGAGCGCGAGACTCGAGATTATCTCGCTAACGAGTTTGCGAAACTAGGTTATCAACCGATAGTGGAGGAGTTTACCTATCCGTTATGGAAATCCACCGGTGGTGGAACGGTGATCACGGTACCGTTTGAGCGTGAGATTACCGCGAAGGTATTGGGTTGGAGCGGTAATGGTGAGGCCGAAGCAGAGATAGTTTACGTCGGATACGGTAAAGAGTCCGAGTTCGACGCAGTCGATGTTAACGGCAAGATCGCCCTCTTATTAAACGGCGATCCACCCGGAGAGCCGGAGTTACACCGGACGGAAAAGTACCGGCGAGCGGTGCAGCGCGGTGCGGTCGGCTTTTTATTAATGCGGGATGTCCCCTGTGGGATTATCGGGATAGGTTCCTGCGGCATGAAAGGCGAGATCACCTCTGTACCCTCTTTGGCCATTAGCTACGAGGATGGTATGCTAATCAGACGGTTTCTGGCCAAGGGCCCTGTCCGAGCCAGGGTCTGGGCAGATTCCTCGATGCAAACCGAAACCTCTTGGAATATCAGGGCTCTTTTGCCGGGGACCGAATCCGACGGCGAACGGGTGATCATCGGAGCCCACTATGATTGCTGGTATAACTCACCCTGTGCCGGTGATGATGGCAGTGGGGTTGCCGTAATGATGGGGCTAGCCAAACTACTCCCTGAAACCGGCCCATACCGGCGCAGCATTGAATTTGTAGCTTTTGGTGTTGAGGAGATCGGCCTATTTGGGGCCTATGCCTATGCAGACCAACATGCAGCTGACCTGGATGATGTAGTTGCGGTCTTTAACCTTGATGGCATCACTGTCGACGGGGCACCCCAGGAGATCTTCTGCAACGGGCACAAAGCATTACAAACCTATATCCAGTCGCTCTTGGCCGAAAACTGGCCGGAGATCAAGGTTTCAGATACGGTCAACCTTTATTCCGACCATTGGCCATTGGTCGAACGTGGAGTTCCTGGTATGCACACCATCTCCTGGAATTCCTTCGTGCAGATGATTAACCATACCCCTTACGATACATTGGACAAGGTTAGTGAACCCTCAATCAGACGATCAGTAGCCTGGATGGCCGTTTTAGCTGCTGCCATGGCTAATGAAGCCAATTTACCCTTTTCCCAGCTGAGCCAGGCTGAACTGGTTAAGATCGCCGTAAAACATGGTGTAGACACAGTCCTGAAGCTCGAAAACAGATATCATTTCCAACCAGAGGTGACAGAATGAGTTTGCGTATTGTTGATCTTAAGGTTACAGAGTTTAATATTCCATTGACCGAGCCGTTCGTGATTTCCCTGGGAACGACCCACTCTGCGGAAAACATTCTGGTCAGCGTTGAGCTAGAAAATGGAGTGATCGGATTTGGCGAAGGTGCTCCCTTTGCCTATGTGACCGGCGAAACCCAGCAAACGGCGATTCAGACCGTTGAGGCAGCGCGCAACTTAGTTGTCGGCAAAGATGCAACCGCGTATCGGGCGATCGCTGCGGATTTGGCCCGGACTTTTTGGGTCCAGACCTCCGCCCGAATGGCGATAGAGATGGCGATCCTCGATGCCCTGACCAAAAGCTGGGGCATACCGCTCTACCAGTTCTTCGGCGGGATGAGTGACCAGGTTGAAACCGATATTACCATCGGCATTATGCCAGCCGCCGAAGCCTTCGACAAAGCTAAATACTGGGCTGCAGAGGGGTTTAATCATATTAAGATTAAGGTCGGCACTGACCTGGCAGCGGATGTCGAAAGGGTAGCGGCAATCCGAGAAGGGGCGCCCAATTGTCTGCTCAAGGTCGATGCCAACCAGGGTTACACAGCCAAGGAGGCCCTGACCTTTCTTGGAGAGCTGGAGAAGCGTGACATCGCCCTTGAACTCTTGGAGCAGCCAGTACCGGCGTGGGACCTGAAAGGGCTGAAGTTTGTAACCCAGAACTCGACGGTGCCGATCGCCGCTGATGAGTCGGTTTTCTCCTCGCGGGATGCGCTGCGAGTAGCCATGGAGGGTGCTGCCGATATCATCAATATCAAACTGGCCAAGGCTTCTGTTTTAGACGTAGTTAACATCCACGCCATTTGTCAGAGCTACAACTTGGGGCTAATGGTCGGCTGCATGATCGAGTCGCGGCTGGCTTTGAGTATGGCTGTCCATATGGTAGCCGGGTTGGGTGGTTTTGGCTATGTTGATCTCGATGGGTTCTTCTGTCTGGCCGAGGAACCGATCGCCGGAGGATTCAACCAGCAGGCCGGAGTCCTGTCGGTTGCCCATGTCCAGGCTGGTATCGGGGCCGAACCCACGGAAAAATGATTATTTTCCAGGAATTGTTAGAGGTGGTGATGCCTCCAATACCTAAAATATGTAGACAGTCCCAATAGGACTAAATTAGTAGACTAGTAGAAGTGGAGGAGAAGTAGATGTCTAAACGTTTGTGGATTATTGTTGGGTTAGTGGTTGTAGTAGCTCTAGCCGGATTTGCATCACTGAAGTTTTTTGGCGGCAGTGATGAGAAAGATACTTTGACCGTAGCGATCATTCGTGATCCAGACACCCTTGATACTCAGCGTACTACCTGGGTGGACGCGGCCAATGACATTATGTATGATACTTTGGTCCGCCAGGATCTTAACACCGGTGAAATCATCCCCGGCTTGGCTACATCATGGAAACTCTCTGATGATGGCTTGACCTGGACTTTCCAACTGCGCAAAGGTGTGACTTTCCACAATGGTGAGCCTTTCAATGCTCACGCGGTAAAAGCGACCTTTGACCGGATGCGTGATCCGAAGACCGCTTCACCGGTCACCTATATGCTCGGTGACTTTATCGAGAGTATTGAGGTAGTTGATGAGTATACCGTAAACCTGAACTATTCTAAGCCGTTCCCGTCCTTGCTTAATTCGGGTGCCAGCACTGGCTTCTTGGCAATCTATCCGCCGAAGTATTTAGCTGAAAAAGGCAATGATTTTGGTCTGCACCCCATTGGCACCGGTCCTGTTAAGTTTGTCGAGCATGTTCGTGGTTCACATATCTTGTATGAGCGCTTTGAAGACTATGCATGGGCTCCGGATTATGCCCAAAACAAGGGGCCGTTGAACTTTAAGTACCTCGAGATGAGGATCATCCCCGACGAGTCGACCGCGGTAATGGAGCTAGAGCGGGGCAATGTCGATCTGCTGTATTCGGTTCCACCGCAAGATGTTGAGCGCCTGGCGCAAAAGGGTTTCCAGATTACCAAGGCACCAGCCAACGGTATCACATATTGGGGCTTTAACGTCAAAAAATGGCCATTTACCGAAAAGGCTGTCCGTACAGCTCTGGCCAAGGCTGTTGACCGTGAAGAGATCGTTGAGTATGCTCTTGAAGGCCTAGGCGAGCCAAACTATGGTCCGCTCCCTTCAAGCATCTGGGGTTACAGCGAAGAGATCGAAGCTCGCGCCAAACAACTCTACGGCTATGATCCTGAAGGGGCGAAGGCGATTCTCGCCGCTGATGGCTGGGTCGATACCGATGGCGACGGTGTGGTTGAAAAAGATGGCAAACCGCTCGAGTTTAAACTATGGGTTCGCAACTTCCCAGTCGAGCAGCGGATTAGTCAGATCATCCAATCCTCAGCTGCTAAAATCGGTGCTAAAGTCAACATCGAAATCGTTGAGGATGCTGCGTACCGCTCTGGTATGGCCAATGGCGCTCAGGATACCATCCTTTGGGAGTATGGCTGGTTCGATCCGGAGATCTTGGGCAACATGTTCAAGACCGGTGTATCTACCAGAACTTGGTACTCCAGTCCGGAATTGGACGAGTTGATTGATGCCGGTGCTACCGAAGTTGATCGGGAGAAACGGAAACAAATCTACTATGATATCCAGAACAACCTGGTCGACTTTGCTCCGTGGGTGCCGCTCTATTTCAAACAGAACGTCTTTGCGGTTAACCCGGAGGTAAAGAACTTCGAGATGCACCAGTATCGCTGGGAGCAGTTAGTCTTAAATGATGTGATGCTATAACTTCACTTACTGGCTCTGAAAGTTGGTAAGTCGGGGAGGCGAGGTGTCTGTGCACAGGCGCCTCGCTTCCCACCATACAGGAGTGAAGAAGATGTTAAAATATTTGATTCGCCGGATCATTTCCGCTATCCCAGTATTGCTGGGGGTCTCGGTAATCGTTTTCTTGATGATCCATCTGATTCCGGGAGATCCGGTCCAGCACATTCTCGGCGAGTTTGCCTCCCCGGAACGAGTTACGGAGCTGCGAAATCAACTCGGTTTAAATGATCCCCTACCAATACAATATTTTAAGTTTTTGGGCAAAGCCATTAAAGGTGATTTGGGCCGATCACTGATTTCCAACGCTCCGGTGGTTGACGAGATTACCCGGGCTTTCCCCGTGACCATTCAATTAGCTATTTATAGTATCATTGTCAGTTCGGTGATAGGTTTGGTGGCCGGAATAATTGCGGCGGTGCGTCACAATACCTTCTGGGATCAGCTGGCGATGATCGGGGCGCTCTTTGGGATTTCCACCCCCAGCTTTTGGCTGGCGCTGATCTTTATGATGGTTTTCGCCTATAACCTGGGGTGGTTTCCGATCTCAGGGTACTCGGGGTTGGCTTCTCTGGTCCTGCCGACTGCCGTGCTAGCGGCATTGTCTGCCGGTTCGATTGCCCGGATTACCAGGTCGAGCATGCTGGAAGTTCTTGGCCAGGATTACATCCGCACCGCGCGGGCCAAGGGTTTAGACGAAGAAACTGTGGTCATGAAGCACTCGCTGAAAAATGCGATGATCCCGGTGGTCACCTTGGTTGGGCTGCAGTTTGGAGCGCTTTTGGCCGGGGCGATTATTACCGAAACGGTATTTGCTTTGCCAGGTATCGGTCGTCTAGCGGTACAAGCCATCACGACCCGTGATTTCCCGATGATTCAAGGTGTTACCCTGTTCGTAGCTACCTTGTTTGTGCTGACCAATCTAATCGTAGACTTGATGTACGGGATAATCGATCCCCGGATCAGGTTGCAGTAAGGGGTGAGAAAGATGAAGGCAGAAGCAAAATGGTGGTATAATCTCCCTTTGGTGACTAGTCTCTCAAACCCCGACAGTTATCTGCGTATGACCCTAAAATCATTTAAGCGCAATCGTTCGGCGATGACCGGATTAGTACTCTTGGCCTTGTTAGTATTGTCGGCGATCTTTGCGCCAAAGTTGGCCCCCTATGATCCGATCGAGATTGATTTTGCCAATCGGTTGGCCCCGCCAAGCTCTGAGCACTGGTTCGGGACCAATGAATTTGGCCGCGATATCTTTAGCATGATTCTCTATGGTGGCCGGATCTCCATTATGATCGGCCTAGTCGCGGTTTCTTTTGCCCTGGTTTGCGGGGTTATCTTAGGTGTTTTGGCCGGGTATTTTCCGAAAATCGATAACTTGATTATGCGGTTTACCGATGTCTGGCTGGCTTTTCCGACCTTCCTCCTGGCGATAGCTATTATCGCCATCCTCGGCCCCGGTTTAACCAATGCGATGATCGCGGTTGGGATTTCAGCGACACCGCAATATATCCGGGTGGTCAGGGGAGCGGTCTTGAGCGTGCGGGAGCAGGAGTATATCGCGGCGGCCCGGTCGATCGGCGCCAAAAACGGGCGGATCATTCTCCACCACATCCTGCCGAATGTGGTGGCACCGATCATTGTCCTGTCGACGCTACAGTTTGGTACGGCGATCCTGTCGGCAGCCGGTCTGAGTTTTCTGGGCTTAGGTATCCAGCCACCAACGCCGGAGTGGGGGGCGATGGCCTACGCCAGTCGCTCATATATCAGGCAGGCCTGGTGGATGGGGGTCTTTCCTGGGTTTGCGATACTGCTGATGGTTTTGGGCTTTAACCTGTTAGGTGACGGCCTGCGTGATATCTTAGATCCACGGATGAAACAGTAAATTACTATTAGTTATTGGAGATGAATGAGGATGCTTTCACGTGACGTTTTTATTGAAGAAATGACTTGGTTGGAGATCAAGGAGAAGATGGAGGCCGGGTGGGATACGGTAATTGTCATGGCCGGGTCCATCGAGCAGCATGGTCTGCACCTTCCGACCAAGATGGATGCCCATAGCGGCGAGATTTTAGCGGAGCGGTTTGCCACGAAACTTGGCCAGACCTTTGTCGCGCCGATTATTCGTCCAGGTTGCTCCGAACACCACATGCACTTTCCTGGCAGTATGACCCTGAGAGTTGAGGTCTTTCAGGATGTGGTCAGGGATTATGTGGACAACATGGTTCGCCATGGCTTCAAGAAGATTATTCTGGCGACAACGCATGGTGGTAACTTCGAGCCGATGTTTGAGTTGGTGCCGGAGTTAAAGGAGAAATATGAGCCGAGTGGGGTCAAGATCATCGATATCTTAGATTTTGCCGACTTCGTTGAGGCGCAAAATTCGATCCTCGAAGAGTTTCAGATGAGCGAGGGCGATGCCGGGGTACACTCGGGTGGGAGCGAGACCAGCTTCTTAATGGCCAGCGAGCCGGAGTCGGTGCGGATGGACAAACTGGCCCGGGGTTATGTTGGCAAGTTTGATGCCGAGTTCGACGAATGGCTGCATAAAGACGGGATGCACAAGATCACGGAGATCGGCGTTTTAGGCGATGCTACTGTAGCCTCCAAAGAGTTCGGTGAGCGTCTAATCGAGGCTTTGGCTAATTACTATGTTGAGATGGCTAGGAGGGCTATGTAGTGTGGTTCGAGCTGCTCAAAAAGCTGACAGAGCTACCTGGCCCGGTGGGCTATGAGGATCGGGTCAATCAGTTTCTCTTTGAGCGCTGGCAGCACTATGCGCATGAGATCGAGATCGATGGGGTCGGCAATCTGGTCGCCCATATCGGTGGGCAGGGGCCAAAACTCTTGCTCACCGCCCATGCGGACGAGATCTGCTTTATGGTCAAGAGTGTCAGTGAAGATGGGTTCCTCTTTATCACTTACGGACAGGCTGACATGGTCTCACGACCAACCCGCAGTATCGGCATGAACATGACCGGGCAACCCTGTTTGGTGCTTGGTGATGGGGTGTTAGTTGACGGGACAATCGCAGCCCTCTCCGGTCATGTGATGACACCTGCTCAGCGGGAAAAGACCGGTTTTGATTGGAATGACTTTTTTATTGATATCGGGGCCAAGAGCCGGGAAGAGGTCTTGGCTCAGGGGATCCGGGTGGGATCACACGTGATCTGGAACCCCCCGACTCGCCGAGTAGGCCACTATATCACCGGTAAAGCCCTGGATGACCGGGGGGGCCTGGCGATCCTCGACCGAATTATCCGGGAGACTGATCCGACTAACTATAACTTTGATTTATTTGTGGTCTCGACGGTGCAAGAGGAGATCGGGCTCATCGGGGCCGGGTCATTTAGCAAGGAAGATTTTGATCTGGCGATCTCGGTTGAGGTTGGTTTATCAGGGGATATCCCTCTGGTTGACTACAAGGATATGCCGATAGCGCTGGGCGAGGGGCCGATTATCGTACACAAGGACTACGGGGTTGTGTACAGTCGCCGCGTGACCAAGCAGCTCGAAGTAGCTGCGAATAAAGCCGGGGTAAAGCTGCAGCATGGGGTCTTTGGGAACTTCGGCACCGATGGGATCACCTTGATGCAGCGGGGGATCCCAACCGCGGTGATTGCCTTCCCGGCGAGGTATACGCATAGCCCGTTTGAGACGGTGGCCGAATCGGATTTCGAGGATATTTATCAGGTATTAGTGGCCTTTTTGACGGAATCAGTTGAATAAAAACTGGAAACGGATGGAGAATATATAAAAAAGTTATCCATTCGGAAGGAACTATAGGAAAAAGAGAGAACTAACTCCAAAGAACGGCAATTATGCCAAGTTGTCCCCCAGGAGGAAAGGAGGTGCTCCTGCTTGGTGCTGGGTGACAACGGCCCCGGAGGAAACTAGGTCACTCCGAGGTGCATTTATCAAAATTACTTGAAAACCAAGGAGGAAATATCCTAATGAAAAAGTTAGCTATTCTGTTAAGTTTAGTTATGGTTCTTGGCCTGGCAGTATCTGCTAGCGCTGCTGATGTAAAGGTTTCTGGCGAATTGAAATTGACAGTTAAAAACAACGATGAGGATGACCTGATGGATTCTTATTCTTGGTCAAGCAAAATTAACTTTGCTTCTCAGATCAATGATAACCTGAAAGTCACTCTTCAGACCAATGGCGAGAGAGTGAACAATGCCTGGATGGAATACGTTGTTGATGCTGTTACCGTAAAGGCTGGGAGATATAACCCTGGTCGTGGTGGTGAGGTGAATACTTTTGGCGGAGCTACAGAGGCAGTTGGTGTTACCTATGCTTTTGACGGTGGTAAAGCCAGTGCAGTAGTCCTCCCCGACGACGACCCAGACTCCACCGGTTTCTGGTTCAACGGTTCCTTTGCTCCTATGGCAGGCCTGACTGTCTACGGTGACTTCATGATGTCTACTGCTGAAGATGCTAACAGCGCCTACGCCGTTGAGGCTGCGTACGACCTAGCTGGTTTCACTGTCTATGGTGAGATTGGTAAGGATGCTGCTGAGGCTGACATGCTGGCAGTTGGCGTTACCACCACCGTTAGTGCTTTCGACCTGACCTTCGACTATGACGTAGAAGCCGAAGTATGGGAGTTCAACGCTGAGACCAAATACAATGGCCTCATTCTTGGTGTTGACGTAACTGATGGCGAATTCGGCGGTTATGTAACCGTTAAATTCTAAGACTTACCACAGCCAAACGCACACAAGGGCGGGATTTCCCGCCCTTTTACATTTCCCAGGTTTTTCTTTTCCTTCACCCCCATCATATGGTAAACTTATTTTCATACCTTAGGTCTTTCCCTGCGGGTGCTTGCACACACTAACCACAAGTTATTGGGGGGGTTATTCATGCGTACTGTTCGTTTTCAGATCAAAGATCGGGTCAGTTATGGTCTTGTTGAGCCGCGAGCAGGGGTGGATACCGTTAGCGAGCTCAAAGGAGCTCACCCTGAGCAGTTCGCGCTGACCGGTAGAGTCTATCCGCTTAGCGAGGTCAAGCTATTGGCCCCTGTTGTCCCGAGCAAGGTGGTCTGCATCGGCCTAAATTACCGCGATCATGCCAGGGAGATGGCCTTAGCTATCCCATCTGAACCGGTAATCTTTTTAAAGCCACCAAGCTGTATCGTTGGCCCCGGCGAAACCGTGGTGATGCCACCACAATCAAATGACGTACAGTATGAAGCAGAACTGGCGATTGTCATTAGTCGTGAAACCAGGAAGGTATTACCTGAGGATGCGGATAAATATATTTGGGGTTTTACCTGCTTTAATGATGTGACCGCCCGAGATCTGCAGGCCAAGGACTCTCAGTGGACGCGGGCGAAAAGCTTTGACACCTTTGGTCCGGTAGGCCCCTGGATCGTAGATGGACTTGACCCAACTGACCTGGAGATCAGCTGCTATCGCAATGATCAGCGCGTGCAGCACTCTCGGACCAGCGAGTTCATCTTTTCGGTCAACGAGATGGTCGCCTATGTTTCCGAAATTATGACTCTGCAACCAGGGGATATCATCAGCACCGGGACCCCCTCTGGGGTTGGCCCTGTTGCAGCCGGCGACACAGTAACAGTGGAAATACAAGGGATTGGCCGCTTGGAGAACCCGTTTAGGAGATAAAATGCCGTTCAACGTGAGGATCGCCGAATTTACCTTTATCAATATCATCGATGTCATTATCGTTACCATAGCGGTGTTGTGGGCGATGCGCCTGATTTCGCATACGCGGGCCGTACCACTACTCAAAGGGCTGGCGATTATCGCGCTTCTCGCCGGGCTGAGCGATTTGCTCGGTCTGACTCTGGTCAACTGGATCATGGAGAAGGTCTTGACCGGTATCATCGTAGCTTTGCCCATCGTCTTTTATCCGGAACTGCGCCGCGCACTGGAGCAGTTAGGACGCGGACAGCTTTTTATCCGGTCTATTTTCCTGGACAAAGCCCAGACAGAGGACCTAATCACTCACCTAGTCCGCTCAGTCGAATATTTGGTGGATCACTCTTGGGGTGGTCTAATCGTCATTGAACGCCAAACGGGTCTGCAGGAGTTCTTAAATACCGGCGTCACCTTGGATGCTTTGGCCGGGATGGAATTAATCACTACCATTTTTCAGCCCAATAACCTGCTGCACGATGGAGCGGTGGTCATTCGAGAAGGCCGGATTGTTAGCGCTGGTGTGGTCTTACCTCTATCGGATAACCCCAACATCTCCAAAAAATTGGGTACCAGGCATCGCGCTGCTCTCGGGATCAGCGAGGTGAGCGACTGTGTAGTCATTGTCGTCTCCGAACAGACCGGGACGGTATCGGTTGCTGTGGGCGGGGAAATGACCCGTGGCTTCAACTCTGAGACTTTGCAGCAACGTCTAAGGGCCCTACTGCAGCCTGGTAAGCAAAGCTTGCCGGATCTGCTGCGCCCCTTGCGGACATAGGAAGTTTGGCAAAGCTCATACTATTTGTGGTGGCATAGAACGACTTGGGACTTTGGCACATAAACTGCCAGAGGGTTCCTAGTTTAGGTGGGAGAGTTAAAGATATGGGACATTTATTTGGAACAGATGGTGTACGTGGTGTCGCCAACCGAGAGTTAACCCCGGAGCTTGCTTTTAAGATCGCCCGGGTCGGCACTTATGTTTTGCTCAAGGAGCAGTTAGCTGCGATAACGAAAAGCTCGAGCAAACCGCGGGTAGTAGTGGGTATGGACACCCGTCTTTCAGGGCCGATGTTGGAGGCGGCGGTGATCGCCGGAATAACCTCGGTCGGTGCGGATGCTGTGCGCTTGGGCGTGATTCCCACTCCGGCGGTGGCCTTTTTGGTCCGCGAGATCCATGCCGATGCCGGGGTGATGATTTCGGCATCGCATAACCCGGTTCCCGATAATGGTATCAAGTTTTTTGATTGTGGCGGTTTTAAGCTCCCTGATGAGTTAGAAGGAGAAATCGAAGCCTTAATAGATTTAGAACGAGATGAGCTGCCACGGCCGATCGGAGAGCTAGTTGGCAATGTGATTCCGTGTATCAATCCGACTGAGCAGTATACTCAGTTTCTAGTGCAGAGTTCTGATCAACATCTGATCGGACAAAAAGTAGTCCTAGATTGCGGTTTTGGTGCCGCCTTTAAAGTAGCTCCCCGCGCTTTCCGGGCTCTGGGCGCCGAAGTGCTGGAGTATAACTCGATGGCCGATGGTTCGCGGATCAATGTCAACTGTGGATCAACCAACCCCGCCTATGTCCAAGAGATGGTCGTGGCCAACCAAGCCCATCTTGGCTTTGCTTTTGATGGCGATGCTGATCGGGTTATAGCCATCGACGAAAAGGGCGAGATTGTGGACGGGGATCATCTGATGGCCATTCTCGCACTTGACTTGATTGAACGCGGAAAACTCTCCGAGAATGCGATCGCTGCTACTGTCTACAGCAATTTGGGCCTACAAGAGGTCCTAGAGCGCGCCGGGGGTAGAGTCGTCAGCACCCAGGCTGGAGACCGCTACGTTTTGGCGGCGATGCTCGAACATGGGCTGGTATTAGGTGGGGAACAATCCGGCCACATCATTATGCTCAATCACAACACGACCGGGGATGGAGTTCTGACCGCCGTGCAAGTGGCTTCAACCTTGCGCCGTTGTGGGAAAACGCTCTCCCAGGCAGCTCGCGTAATGCGCACCTTCCCACAGGTCTTAGAATCAGTGCGGGTGGAAAACAAACAGGCGGTGGCGGAGAGTCGACAATTACAGGACTTGATCGCTCGGGCCGAGACAATCATCGGACCACAGGGCCGAATCTTTGTCCGGCCGTCCGGGACCGAACCCCTGATCAGAGTAATGGGCGAGGGGCCGGATCAAGATAAGGTTAATGCTGCGGTGCGGGAGGTGGTCGAGGGGATCTTGAGCATGTGAGCGCCAGGACTCGCAAAAAATAGGCGAGTTGACGAGGTAGGGGATCTCGGATTATCGGCGGGTGACCCTCGGCTAAGCCACGGTCGTCAGGACCTTCACAAACCCTGTGGTGACACAGGACCAAAAGAAAGTCTAAGTGGCTCATTAGAGTTGATGAATTATCTGGAGGACTAACTATGTGCGGAATTGTTGGTTATATTGGTCCTCAGCCAGCGGCCCCTATTTTACTGCAGGGGCTGGAAAAACTCGAGTATCGGGGCTATGACTCAGCCGGTATAGCCGTTCGGGATGCAGATCGGTTGTCAGTAATCAAGACGGTCGGCAGATTACAAGGCCTTCGCGCGCTCTTGGCCGAGAATGGATTGCCGCAGGGCTGTCCCGGGATCGGGCATACCCGCTGGGCTACGCATGGCCGCCCTTCTGATCATAATGCTCACCCGCAGATTGACTGTAGCGGGCGGATTGCCGTGGTGCATAACGGGATTATCGAAAACTACAAAGAACTCAGAGAATGGCTGGTTGAGGATGGACACACCTTTAAGTCTGAAACGGATACCGAGACCATCGCCCACCTGATCGAGAGCTTTTATGAGGGTGATCTGGTCGATGCTGTTCGCAAAGCCCTTAAGCGGTTAGAAGGCTCATTTGCCATCGGAGTATTGCATTTTGACGAGCCCCAGGCGATTGTGGCCGCAAGGCAGCATTCACCACTTGTTGTTGGATTGGGGGATGGCGAGAATTTCTTGGCCTCTGATATCCCTGCTGTTCTCGAATATACCAAGAAGGTTTATATCGTCGATGATGGAGAGGTCGTGCGACTAACCCCAGACGGGGTCGAACTCTTTGATTTTGGCGGTAAGCCGGTGACGAAAGAAGTATTCGAGGTGGAGTGGGATCCGGTGCTCGCCGAAAAAGGCGGTTACCCTCACTTCATGCTCAAAGAGATCTATGAGCAACCCCAAGCGGTGCGGGACACGTTGACTGGCCGTTTGGTTGATGGCCGGGTTGTCCTCGACGATCTGCATTTAGATCCAGCTTATCTCCAGGGTCTGCGCAAGATCTTTATTACGGCGGCCGGGACGGCTTACCATGCCGGTTTAGTCGGGAAATACGTCATCGAAAAGCTCGCGCGGATCCCGGTCGAAGTCGATCTTTCCTCGGAGTTTCGCTATCGGAGCCCGATGATTGATCAGGATTGTCTGACAATCGTAATTAGTCAGAGTGGCGAAACGGCAGATACCTTGGCCAGCCTCCGCGAGGCCAAACGTCTTGGCAGCAAGGTGGTTGCGATCACTAACGTGGTGGGCAGTTCGGTCTCCCGCGAGACCTCGGATATCATCTATACCATGGCCGGGCCGGAGATTGCGGTTGCTTCGACGAAGGCGTATACAACCCAACTGATCGCCTTGTATCTTTTCGCCCTGTACCTGGCCCAAGAGCGGCAGAGTCTATCTGAGGAACAATTATCCGAATACGTTTCGGCTTTACAGGAACTGCCTCAGGCTATTAGCGCCACCCTCAGCAGCGAGGAGATCATCGCCGAACTTGCGCAAGAGTTTAAGAGCAAAGAAGATATCTTCTTTATCGGGCGGGGCTTGGATTACGCTGTAGCCATGGAAGGTTCGCTCAAGCTCAAGGAGATCAGCTACATCCATGCTGAGGCCTATGCAGCCGGTGAGCTAAAGCACGGTACCTTGGCTCTGATTGTCGAAGGGGTACCGGTCTTTGCTTTAGTAACCCAGGAGAGTTTGCGCGATAAGATGATCAGCAACATCAAAGAGGTCAAAGCTAGGGATGCGATCGTTATTGCAGTGGCCAATGAGGGCGACCGTTTCGTTCCAGAGGCCTGCGACCGGGTAATCTCTATCCCGCGTACCAACGAAATCTTGACCCCGGTCTTATCGGTGGTGCCTCTGCAACTCTTTGCCTACCATGCTGCCTTGGCTAGGGGCTGTGATGTTGATAAGCCGCGCAATTTAGCCAAAAGCGTTACTGTGGAGTAACAAGCAACGAATATAAAGGCGGACAAGCGGGTTACCATAACTTTCGAGGTGACCCGCTTTGAGTTATTTGGCTATGTTTGCAGTCTTGCTTGTTTTGGCGCCTACATTGTTAACGGTCCGGCAGGAGTTTACGAACAAAAACCGCTTTGGAGCCATCGGCATCATGATATATCTAAGTCTTATTATGGCCCTGGCAGTGTATCAAATCTTTCTCCGTTAATTCAATTGATATATGGACTGCGGACAGTCATTCCGATTCGCCGGATAACGACCTCAGTATCAATGGAGATGATTAGATTGGGAAACTCTTCGTTCCAGCGGTCTTTAACCTGGTGCCAGATCCGGTAGGGTACCTTGCGGCGCAAGTGCTCACCAAAGCCAAAGATATCGCTTTCCAACTCGTACTTAGCTTTTTGGATTAGGTTGCGCATTAATTCCGTCACTTGTTCTTCGGCTTTGACGGCTATTTTAGCTAATAAATCAGTGGTAATCAATAGTCCGGCGCGGTCTACCTCGCCGAGATCAGTCTCGTATTTCACACTTACTTGTATCTTACTGCTACCTAAATCAGCCCGATTAGGCATGACCTTTATTTTACTGTAGTTCTCCCGAATCACAATGGTATAAGTACTGCCATCAACCTCGACCGTAAGCGGGTTTCTCACGTGACGGCCACGGATGGACTCCAGCGCAAAGATCTCTTGTCCGCTCAGCCAGCCAACCTGGCGATCTTGTCGAAAAGCTGCAGCCCCTTCAATTATTAACGCTTTGGGTGGGGGCTTCTCTTTTTCCTCGCTTTTTTCGCCTTGGTCTGGTGGTGTAGATTCCTCGCAAATGTTAACGCGAGGGATTACTGCTTCTTGGCCAGCCTGGCTGGAAGCATAGAAGTCGCCAACCTCATATTCGGTAGTTTGGCTATGTTGATGGGCAAACAGTTGCAACCGAGCCAGATAAGCTGATGGCAAGGCCTCTAAGGGGAAGGTTACCTTGAGAATATCTTCGATTGGGTCAGAGGTGACCAAGACATTAGTGTCCGGTCGCATCCGCGCATTGCGGTTAAAGGTATCAACTAGCGGCTCTAGTCCCTGGCGAGCTACTTCTTCATGGACAATCACCGCTACAGCATGGGCAAACTGGATTCTGCGACTAGAGCGCTTTGATAATTCCTGAAAACACTCCCACAGGGACTTACCTTCAGCAAAGGCTAGCCAATACGGGGGCTCTTCACCACCACCACCGCCACCGCCTGCACTGCTGGAACCGGCTATTTTTCCTGGTGCTGGAACGAGGATGGTCAACTTGAAATCTTTGGTGCTACCTTTTTCAATTCCGAAAGCAGTGACAAACGCGGTTTCTTCAACTTCATTGCGACCGTAACATCCGGTTAAAGAGAGCGTAGCGCCGAGGAGAATACAAACCAGAAAAATGGTTCTGGCCAGCCTATTCATTGTTGTACCTCCCGTTTCCCGCGAATGATCGCAACTAGTAATATTAAGCCTGGTATGAGGATGGCAAAGGGTAGCGAATAAGTGGTGAACTTATCAACAAATTGTAGTACGGAATAATCGGTTTCGAACTGCAAAGACAATAAAATGGATAGAACAGCGGTGGGCAAGACCAGGGGTTGGTAGGTTTTGAGTTCAAAGATCCCGGCTAAGGTGATCACGGATGCTACGAGGATCAGTCCGATTTTTAGCATGGAGAGGACGAACCAGAGGATGATGAATAGAGCTTCAAGACGTTCAAAATAGATGCCGATTTTGATCCGCCGGGCGATACTGATAGCTGGGAATGCCAGGGTGGTTACCCCCTCGTGGCCGAAAAGGCTGATTCCGCCAATGGTGATTAGGGTCAACGGTACTAAGGATAAGAAAATTCCCCAACCAAGGGCGGCAAGATCATCGTTGGTCCGGCGCAGATGGGAAAGGAAGACCGTAAATACGGCGATTTCGCCAAATACTGCTCCGGCATTAAGACCAGCCATGGCTAGAGATGCAGGTCCTTTCCCTAACCACGGTTGATTTCGGCCAATATCCCCCGAAGAAATTGAGGTTACCAGAATCAGCAGAATGCTGATCACGATGAGCGGTAAAAAGACCTGGGCTGTCCGTGCGATGCTTTCGATCCCGCTAAAGGCCAAATAGGACATAATTATCATTCCGATGACAATGACCGGTCCGATGGGTGAATCGGAGAGAAAAGGGGTAAGTAGGGTTGTCGAAAACTCACGGGTTACGGCCGCAAACGAGAGAGTGTAGAGAAAAAAAAGCAGCGACCACGCTTTGCCAAGCCATTTGCCAAGGACTACTTCGGACATTCCTATCAGATCATGTGAGGGAAATCGCCGGTGGAGAGGTATCACTAAGCTTGCGACGATGACGCCGCCGAGCGCACCCAGCGGGACGCCTAGCCAGCCTCCGGACCCAGCGTAGTAAGCCATGGTCCGAGGAACCACGAGAAAATATGAGCCCATGATCATCAAAATCACTAAGACCGCTAGCTGCCTTTTATCGATATAACCCTTGCGCATTACGGTTGCTCCTTTTTGCCCTGGTTATCTTGGTCTGTTTCCAGCGACGCCGGTTCCCAGGATCGGATTTTCTGCCTTTGTCGCTGCAGATCACGCGGACGGAGAAAGCCCGGCCGTTTCTGCATTAACCACATCGGCAAGCGGAAGAAGGTGTCCCTAAAGGCCTGCTTTGGTCGCCAGAGTGGTTCGAGATAGGGTACACCGAGCGAAGTGAGATTTGATAAATGAATGACGATGACCATGATCCCGGCGGTCAATCCAAACAATCCCCAGCCGGCAGAGAGGAGAATGAACGGATAGACCATGAAACGCAGGACAAGCCCTTGGGAATACTGTGGCAAGATGAAGCTGGACAATCCGCTTAAGGCAACGACGATTACTAGAATCGGACTGGCTAAATTTGCGGAAACCGCAGCTTCTCCTAATAGGAGGGCGCCAACGATGCCGACGGTTGATCCAACCGGGCTAGGTAAACGCAAACCTGCTTCGCGTACCAACTCCAGAGCTAGCACCATGATCAAAGCTTCGACGAAGGCTGGGAGGGGGACGCTCTCCCGGGCTGCTGCAAAGGCTAGTGCTAACGGAGTTGGCAGCATTTCTTGATGGTAATTGGTAATCGCGATATAAAGCGCCGGAAGCAAGGAAGAATTAATAATAGATAATAAGCGCAGAATCCGCAGCAGGGTCGCAAACATCCAGCGTTCGGTATAATCTTCGCCGGTCTGAAAATAGGTTGAAAAAGTGGTCGGTACGATTTGTATCATCGGGTTGCCATCAATAATGATTGCTACTCGTCCTTCAGAGATGGCGGCCGCTACCCGGTCTGGGCGTTCGGTTATCTGGACTTGCGGAAATGGCGAGTAAGGGTTATCTTCGATGAATTCTTCGAGCATGCCTTCGTAGGGGAGAATGTCCACATCGACCGCGTTAAGTCTCTTTTTGACTTCGTGCACATAATTAGGGTTTGTAACCCCTTCCATCCAAACTATTGCAACATCCGTATGGCTCCTGCGCCCAATCTGCATCATATCCATCCGGAGATGTGGGGAGCGGATCCTCCGCCTGAGCAGGGCCGTGTTGACTCGGATCGTTTCGGTGAAGGCTTCATGCGGCCCCCTAACCGAGGCCTCGGTCTTCGGTTCGCCAACCCCCCGATGCTCCCAACTCTTGGTGTCGATGATGATGGATTGGGTTAAGCCCTCAACGAGGATGGCGGTATCCCCGGTAATGATCTTATTGATCACCTCTTGCCTGGTAGTAGCCTCACTGGAGTTGGGTGTGGAAATCAGACAGTAGCGGATGTAGTTAGCCAGGTTTTCTTGGGTGACCTCGGCAGTGTTATCCTTTCGTAGGGTGCCTAGATAGAGCAAAGGCTGGATAATTGAAAATTGATGAACTGTAGTATCGGCCAGCCCATCGATGTAGATGATTGCGGCCGGGGTAGGCTTGGGTTGAGTACCGATGATAAACTTGCGGACAATAACATCCGCGTTATCGGCCCCCATTACCTCAGTAATCGCGGTAATATTCTCCTGGAGACTGGTGCTAAGCCCCTCATCTGACCCATGCTGGCCAGGTTCATGCAGTTGTTCGCTCAAGTCTTGATCGGCAGATTTGCGTGGTGTCACCATGTTTCCACCCTTCTATTCAGATAAAGGATACCCGTAGGAAACTCTGGTTTATACAGCTTTGTCCGGGCAGGGAAAGACTTGGCAACCAGAGAATACAAGCAAGGTCAGATAAGAGAAAGGATGTTGGTAATGACCGAACCAGTTCGCGGCAGATCAGACCAAGATTACGATAAGTTTATTACTGATATCTTAAGTTTAACAGGCCTTGATCTTCGTAATTATAAAGAAAAGCAGATGCGCCGCAGAATTAACGGACTCATGGATCTTGTTGGGGTCGAGTCGTACGCGGAGTATGTACGACTCTTAAAAAGCGATCCGGCCAAATATGACCAGTTTGTCAAGAGGTTGACGATCAATGTCTCTGAATTTTTCCGTAACCCAGAGCGTTGGCAGGTCTTGGAGTCCAGGTTCATCCCCATGCTATTGGCAGAAAACCCGAACCTGAAGCTGTGGAGTGCCGGTTGTTCAAATGGGCCGGAGCCATATTCTTTGGCGATTATGATGCTTGAGGTGGCTCCGCAGGGGAACCATCAGGTTTTAGCGACCGATGTTGATAAAGTTGTTTTGGGCCAGGCACAACAGGGAGAATACACCATCCAGCAGCTGAGACATGTCACACCGTCCCGGCTGACCAAGTATTTCACCCCTCTCGGCAATGACAAATATGCGGTCAAACCCGAGGTGAAACGCTTGATAAAGTTTCGGCGCCACAATCTGTTAACCGATCCTTTTGAAAAAGATCTTGATCTAATTCTCTGTCGTAACGTGGTTATCTACTTTACCGAAGAGGCTAAGCATATCTTATATCAAAAATTCTTCGCTGCTCTCAGGCCGGGGGGTATGCTAATGGTTGGCGGGACAGAGCCCCTTTTGCGGTATAAAGAATATGGTTTCAACTCGCTAGACACTGCTTTTTATCAGCGGCCGGAGGTTGGGTAGCCATTGGTGCAAGGTACCGGAGTCGACATCATCGAAATTGACCGGATTAAAGCGGCAGCAGAGCAAAATCAGCGTTTTCTCGGTCGGATTTTCACTACCGCTGAGCTAAATTATTGCCACAAACGTACTAACCCCTGGCCATGTTTGGCTGCGCGATTTGCAGCTAAGGAGGCTGTAATTAAGGCATTTCCTGGTTCTGGCAGTTCGCCCTCTTTTCAAGAGATTGAAATAGTCAAAGACGGCAGGGCACCTAAGGTTCGCTTGCATGGTCTAGCGGCAGAGCTGGCTCGCCAAGCGGGAGTATCTTTTACCATCACGATTTCACATAGCCGAGAGTATGCAATCGCTATGGCCTTGGCTGTGAATGCGGGTGGTGAGGAGGAGTAACGGTAATGGAGCTAGTCTCCACTGAGCAGATGCGTGACATCGAGCAGCGTGCCTCGTTAGAATATGGGCTCGAGCCGCGCACACTCATGGAAAGCGCTGGCTTGGCCGCATTTGGCCTGGTTAAGCGGGTTCTTGGCGGGTCAGTAGACGGGCGGCGGATTTTGATTTGTGCTGGGAAAGGTAATAATGGTGGCGATGCACTAGTTCTAGCCAGATACCTCGCTAATGCCGGGGGCAGAGTGATCATCGTCCTTGTCGCTGACAGCCGGTCTCTCCAAGGATTGGCAGCGGAGGTTCTACTACCGATTAGCCGCATGATCGAGGCTCAAAATAAGCATCCCATAGCAGACCGACAGAGGATAAAGCTAATCGAATGCAGCGAACCAAACTGGCCAGCGGCCTTGAAAGAGAGCTTACCGGTTGATCTAGTTGTGGATGGCCTGCTCGGGACTGGTATCAAATCTCCGCTTTCCGGGGTTTATCGGGAATTGGTCACCCTGATCAATAGTTTGGAATGTCCTTGTGTCGCTCTGGATATCCCGACGGGGGTAAACCCCGATACCGGTGAGGTCGACGAGGTATGTATCAAAGCCGACCACACGATAACCTTTGGCCGACCCAAGCTAGGTTTATTATCCTATCCAGCCTACGATTTTATTGGTCAGCTAACGGTAAATACCATCGGGATTCCGGATTCATTGGTTCGCCAGGCTGCTGCTAGTCAGGTTTGGGTACGACCCGAATTGGTTGCGGCACTCCTACCGCCTCGCCCCGCCTCTGCGCACAAAGGTAGTTTTGGTCATGTACTTACCATCGGTGGCAGCATGGGGCTTACTGGGGCAGCATGTTTGGCGGCAATGGCGGTCTTGAGATCAGGCGCCGGCAAGTCCACTCTAGCAGGGCCTGCGAGTTTGCACAGTGTTTTAGCTACTAAACTTACCGAGGTAATGACCGTCCCACTTCCTGAAACTGAAGCACATTCTATTTCCACTAAGGCCAATGAAGTTATCAAGACATTGGGTGAATTTGAGGCTATCTTGGTCGGACCGGGCCTTTCTACCTATCCGGAGACGACGCGTTTTCTCCTTGATTTCTTAACAGTAGTGCAGGGCAGTCTAGTATTAGATGCCGATGCGTTAAATATCATGGCTACTGATCGGAAAGCATTTAGTTCTCTCCTTGCGGATAGCAGCGTGCCGCCGGTGCTGACACCACACCCCGCTGAGCTAGCTCGTTTGCTCGGCATCAGTACGCATGAAGTGCAAAAATCGCGGGTTGCGATGGCCAGAGAAGCTGCTCGCCGTTGGCAGAGTATCGTAGTTCTTAAAGGGGCTAACACTGTTATTGCCACACCAACGGGAATGGTTTACGTTAATACGACCGGTGGTTCGGAGTTGGCGACTGCCGGGACGGGTGATGTATTAGCTGGGATTATTGCAGGTTTTATCGCTCAGGGAGCTCACCCGGAGGCTGCGGCAATCATCGGTGTTTATCTGCATGGCCTGTCGGGAACGAAAGCCCGGCAAGCTGGGCTAGGGGCTGGACTGGTCGCCGGAGATCTGCTAGACTACTTACCGTTTGCCATCGAAGAGTGCTGGCAAAATCGATTAGGAAGTGAGTGTAATGGTTGAGCTGCCAGTAGGTATGCGCCCTGCCTGGGCAGAAGTTGATTTAGATAACCTGGCTTACAATGTTAGAACGGTTGTTGAACACTCCCGGCCTGCCGGGGTGATGGCAGTAGTAAAGGCTAACGGTTATGGGCATGGAGCGGTACAAGTGGCTAAGGTGGCCTTGGAGAATGGGGTCAAGTGGCTCGGCGTCGGTCTAGTTGAAGAGGCTCAGGAGCTTCGCCGAGCGGGGATTGCCGCTCCCATCCACATTATGAGTATGCCCCCTCCGGAACAAGCGGAAGCGGTTGTTCGCGGCGGGTTCAGTTGCGGGGTAAGTGATCTCGAAGTGGCTGAGGCTTTGGCCTTGGCCGGCCGTCGCTATGGCAGAGTGGCTAAAGTGCAAGTCAAGGTGGATACAGGCATGGGGCGGCTGGGCATTCTGCCACAGGATGTACTCGCTTTTGTGGAAAAGCTGCGGCGGCTGCCAAATCTCGACCTGATCGGGATCTATACACACTTTTCCAGCGCTGACGAGCAGGATAAAACCTATACGATTGCCCAATATAAAACTTTTAAACGGGTTTTAGAAAACTTACATGAACATGGAATCGACTTTTCCTGGGTTCATGCTGCCAATAGTGCAGCTATCTTGGATACACCGGAGTTTGGAGAGAATCTGGTCCGACCTGGCATTATTTTATATGGTCTTTATCCATCAGAGGAGGTTCACCGAGAGCTCAAATTGAGACCCGTTCTATCGCTGAAAGCCCGGTTGATTTTTGTGAAGAAAATATCCGCGGGAAGTTATGTTAGTTACGGGCGTTCGTTCCGAGCGAATGAGGCGATGACGATTGCTGGGGTGCCGCTAGGGTATGCTGATGGGTGGTCACGGCTATTAAGCGCTAAGGCAGAAGTACTATTGGCCGGCAGGCGTGTTCCGATCGTCGGTCGAATTTGTATGGATCAGTTCATGATTGAGGTTCCGCCGGATGTCGAAGCCATGCTGGGGGATGAGGTTGTTCTCATTGGCCGTCAAGGTGACGAATATATCTCTGCTGAGGAGGTCGCCACCCACATGGGGACAGTTAACTACGAGATCATCTGCAATATCGGCCCGCGCATACCCCGCGTTTACATCAAAAATGGCAGAGCAATCTCGGCCGAAAAAGTGGTCCAAATCTCTTACTTCGATGATTAAAGGTACTGTGGGTGGAGGAGAGTTATGGAGTCTAATATTTCTACGCTGGTAGCGTTTGTCGCCGGGTTAGTATCATTTCTATCTCCCTGTGTTCTGCCATTGGTCCCGGTGTATATCACTTATTTAGCCGGAGGGGTCAATCGATCGAGTCAAGCGCCCACCTTTAACTGGCGGCTCTTTAAGAACGCCCTTGGTTTTATCAGCGGATTTTCCTTGATTTTCATCTTGTTAGGTGCCTCAGCTACATACCTAGGGCGGTTTTTACTTGTCAATCAGGCGATCATCCGGAAAGTTGCCGGTGTGGTGATTGTTCTCTTTGGTTTCCAGACATTAGGAGTTTTCAAAATCAGTTTGTTTCAGCGTGAATGGCGTCCCGGCCTTCAAGCACAGGCCAAGGGACAGACCTTTTCCACTGAGCTTATGAAATCATTCTCGCTCGGATTGGCTTTCGGTTTTGGCTGGACTCCGTGTATCGGCCCTGTCTTGGGTTCAATCTTGGCCTATGCTTCTACCCGGACTACCCTTGCAGCCGGTATCTGGCTCCTAACTTCGTATTCGCTAGGGCTGGCCATGCCATTTTTGACTATTGCCTTGACTTTAGATCGTTTTGGTAAATATTATCTTCCCCTACTACAGAAGTATCTTGGTGTGATTAAGGTCTTTACAGGCGTGTTGTTAGTAATCCTAGGTTTACTAGTTTATTTTAATCTCTTTTCAACCCTCGCAAGCTGGAGTTAATGCAGAATTAACATTTTTCTCATAAAAAGTTTGCAAAAAGAAAGGATGAACTTAGGTGTCTGCCGAAAACAGAACAAAGGGCCAGTTTTTTCCAATCATCATCGTTGTTTTGATCGCTCTTGTCGCCGGAGGACTTTATTATTACGGGGTCAGGCAACAGTCGGTCAACTATTCGGCTAATAGTGACGTGGCTGCTCCTTTTGAGGGGTCATTAGCCCCTGATTTCGCCCTCCAGGATTTGACGGGTAAAAAGGTTCGCCTGAGTGATTTGCGTGGCAAGGTGGTTTTCCTAAACTTCTTTGCGACCTGGTGTGAACCGTGCCGTTCGGAGCTGCCGGATTTTAACCGAATGCATCTGCGTTTTCAACGTGAGGGTAAAGATGCCACCTTCTTGCTGGTTAACGTAAGAGAGCAGCCGACTGTGGTCAAGCAATTCATGCAGGCTAATGGGTACTCGCTGCCGACCCTTACTGATGTTGATGGCAGTGCCGCCGCTAGTTACCTTGTGCAAGGGATACCGGCAACCTTCATTATTGGCCCGGACGGTAAAATTATAACCAAAAGGGTAGGGGCCATCTCCGCCTCTTTGCTTGAAGCACTGGTTAAGCAGGTGGTGAATTAATCAGCCCACCCAAGGAGGATGATTCGCTTGCATGAAAGACTCCAATTTCTGCAGGAGAAACTGACCGCTAAGAGCTATCGGGTAACCCCCCAAAGGCTGCTGATAATGCAGATCTTCTGTGACCATGAAGGAGAGCATTTAAGCGCTGAGGATATTTACCATCTGGTTAGTGCTCAGTTTCCAGAGCTTGGCTTGGCCACGGTTTACCGGACGTTAGAGCTCTTTGCCAAAATGGGGATCATCGAACGGGTTCATTTCGGTGACGGGAAAAATCGCTATGAGCTCAGCCAGCACGGCAAACATGCCCACCATCATTTGATCTGCATCAAGTGTGGTGATGTGGCCGAAGTAAATGAGGATTTGTTAGAACGGCTCGAACGGGCGATCGGGGACGAATATGAGTTTGATATTCTGGACCATCAGGTCAAGTTTTATGGCTATTGTCATCGCTGCCGGAGAGGGGAGAGTAAGTAAGGGTGCCTACCAGTGTAAACTCTTTTGATCTACTAGTTATCGGAGCAGGACCTGGAGGATATGTCGCTGCTTTAAAAGCCGCTGCTAAAGGTCTGTCGGTCTGTGTTGTCGAGGAAGGGGAGGTTGGGGGGACCTGCCTTAACCGCGGGTGCATTCCGACCAAAGCCATGGTTGGCGTAGCCGAAAGATATCAGAGCATCTTAGCGGCCGATAAATTAGGGATCAAAGTGTCGGGTGCAACCCTAGATTCTGAGGGTATTTGGACGTTTGTAGGGAGTGTCACCTCGCGTTTGCGCAAAGGGATCCATGGATTATTCGCCAAGCAAGGGGTAACGCTCGTCAGCGGACGGGCCACACTGCGATCAGCGTCCACGGTAGCGGTTACCGACCCCGAAGGACAAGTTTCCGAATATCAAGCCCGAAATATTATTTTGGCCACCGGATCGCGGCCTCGGGTCTTTCCTGGTTGGCTTGTCGATGGTGAGGCCATTTTAACCAGTGATGACTTGCTTAATCTGCGAACCATACCGCAGTCTTTGGTGGTTATCGGCGGTGGGTATATCGGTTGTGAGTTGGCCGGGGTTTTTGCAGCTTTGGGTTCGAAGGTTACCATTTTAGAGGCGATGCCTGAAATATTACCGATGTTGGACGCTGATATAACCAAGCGCCTTAAGAGTTACCTGAAAAGACAGGGGATTACCATCAAGACCGGAGTAACGGTAGAGTCTGTCCGGTCGGAGAATGGTAGAGGCTTAATCGTTACCGCGGATGGCCGGTATGAAGGGGAAAAGGTCTTGATCTCCGTTGGCCGGGCTGCCAATTCGGGCAATCTTGGTTTGGAAACGGTGGGCGTGGCAGTTAACCAGCGGGGTGAAGTCATCGTCGATGATTATCTGCGAACCAATATACCGGGGGTTTACGCCATCGGCGACGTGACCGATCAGCCCTACAAATTGGCCCACGTTGCTTCTAAACAGGCCGAGATCGTGGTTCGCCATCTGAGCGGCGAAGCTGTAGCCATGGATTACTCGGCAGTGCCGAGCGTGGTTTTTACCAGCCCCGAGGCGGCCGCGGTTGGGCTTACCGAAGAGCAGGCTAGAGAGCAGGGGCTCGACCCGATTGTTGGATTGCAGCAGTTTACAGCCAATGGCAAAGCACTGGCCGCCGATGATAATCGGGGTTTGGTCAAAATTGTCGCTACCCGCGAGGGGCAGCCGCTTGGGGTACATATCCTGGGTCCGCATGCATCAGACTTGCTGCCAGAGGCAGTACTGGCACTGGCCCAGGGCATTCCGATAGCCAGGTGGGCTGAGGTGATCAGAGCCCACCCGACCTTGGGGGAAACTACCGCCGAAGCACTGGCTGTGTTGCTTGATAATTAACTCACTGCACTACTTTGACGACGAGGGAGCGGATCGCATCCAGGGCTAGATCAATATCGGCGCGATTAACATCTTTGTGCGCGATAAACCGGATGAGATTACCTCCGAAACTATTTGCTAATACGCCATTATCTTTGAGGCCGGAGATGAATTCGTTTGGATTCAATCCGGTCTTTTTAATGTCGCAAAGCACAATATTGGTCTGGACCGTATTCAGATCCAGAGTGATGCCGGGGATTTGGGTGAGGCCTTCGGCTAGGTGTTTAGCGTTGGCATGATCCTCGGCCAAGCGATCGATCATTGTATCGAGCGCCACTAGCCCGGCGGCGGCCAAAATACCGGCTTGGCGCATTCCCCCACCCAGCAATTTACGGTACTTACGGGCTCGGTCAATAAATTGGCGGCGGCCGGTGAGTACCGAACCGACGGGGGCGGCTAGTCCTTTGGATAGGCAAAACATCACCGAGTCTGTCCAGCGCGCGATTTCCAGGGCTGGAACGCCTAGACTAACGGCCGCATTAAAAATCCGGGCGCCATCGAGGTGGACAAATATGCCTTGATTATGAACTGTGGTATAAATGGTTTGCATCAGCTCGGGCGGGGTAACGGTGCCGCCCTGCCGGTTGTGGCTGTTTTCTAAACAGAGCAATTTGGTCTGTGGAAAGAGAAAACTTTTCGGGCGAATAGCCTCCTGGATTTGGACGAGCGCCTCGGGAGAATGTAAATCAGGTACCGGGTAAAGTTGTACCCCGCCAGCTACCGCCGGGGTAGCTAGTTCATAATGAAAGATATGTGACTGTGAGTCTACGATTACTTCATCACCGCGATCAGTATGGGCCAATATCGCCACTTGATTCGCCATCACTCCGCTGGGGAGGAAAAGGCCTGCTTCTTTGCCCATTAGTTCAGCCGCTCGGGCTTCGAGCTCATTGACGGTTGGATCCTCGCCGTAGACATCATCGCCAACGGCTGCTTTGACCATTGCCTCCCGCATTTGCGGGGTTGGAACGGTAACTGTGTCGCTGCGCAGATCGATATTTCGCTGATTAGTCATGATGATGCCACCTTTGTTAGAGTTTCTATTTTCTATTGACTTTCGGAAGGGTGATTCCTGCCAAATAGAGCCAATTTATGAACGTTTGTCTCTAGGAATTTTTACCAGGCAACCGCGAAGTTAAGCGCTGGATGGGGAGGGGGACCGAATGGAACAAATGGCCTTGCTGGCAGCGTGGACTGCGTTTTTAATCAGTCTCTCGGTTTCGATTGTCCACTTTAGCTTATGGAGCCGCCTGGTCCAAGTGCAAGCTCTGATGTATTGGGCATTTGCGTGGGGCCTCTACGCAGCGCGGTTTGCTCTTGACGGTTTTCAGCGGATCTTTCCGGCCTTTCCCCTTTGGAGTGTCCTGGTTGATATCAGTACTTGCTTTGCCGGAGTGTTTTTTCTCTATGGTGTCTGGCAAATCCGGCCCGCGGCACGCCGGTGGCAAAAATATCTGGTGCTGGCTGCGGTTGTGATATCCTCCTGGAGCATAGTTAATAATCTCTTTTGGTCTAACCCGCTGATCAGCACGGTTCCATCCTCTTTTTTCCTGGGTCTAGGTCAGATATATGTTGGATATTTTTTCTTGCGCTCCTCTCGAACATTCTCGTATTGGCCGAGCTTAGGGGTTGGTTCCAGTATGATCCTAGCCGGTCTACACAAATTTGATTATCCATTTCTGCGCTATCTTCCGGAAATCGCCCCTTATGGTTACTGGATTACTAGCGCGTTGACGGTCGCAACCGCCATTTCGATGCTATTGATCAGCCTTCAAAGGATCAGTCAGGAACGTGATACCTTGTTTCGGAGGTATGAGGCTCTCTTTGAGAATACGCGGGATGTGATCCTTCTCATTGACTTGGCTGGCCGGATAGTGGATGCAAATCCGATGGCGGTTCAGACCTATGGGTACACCGCTACCGAATTAAAGCACTTAAGCATTTATGAGCTTCATCACTCAGAGAGTGAAGCGGAGGTTAGCAATTTGATCAGGGAGGCTGATACTGAGGGCATACTGGTTCGGGTGGTTCACCGTCATAAAAATGGGGAGCCCATCCCGGTAGAAGTTAGCTCAATCGGCTCAGAGGTTAATGGGAGCAGGATTTTATTTACCATCATCCGCAACCTCACGGAGCACCAAAGAATGCAGGCGATGTATGAGGCAACTTTTGAGAACACCGGGACAGCGATGTTAATTGTTGAAGCGGATTTAACCATTGTCCTGGTCAATCGAGAGTTCGAGGTGATAACCGGATACTCGCGTCAAGAAGTAGTTGGTTTGTACAGGCTACCGGATCTCGTGGTGCCGGCCCAGCGTAACCGCTTGGAGAGCTATCATAGCAAGCCAGGCAATGAATTATCCTTAGTCACCAAAGACGGTCGGAAGTGCGAAGTACTCTGTACCATACAAGAAATCCCGGGGACCACGCAAAGCGTTGTCTCCTGGCTCGATATTACCGAACGCATCCGGGCGGAAGAGCAAGTTAAATACCTCAGTTTTCACGATAAGTTGACCGGCTTATACAACCGTGCTTACTTTGAGGAACAACTGCAGCGCCTCGATGTTGTTCGACAACTACCGGTCAGCATCATTATGGGCGATGTGAATGGCTTAAAATTGGTCAATGATGCTTTCGGGCATGAAATGGGAGACCAATTGTTAGTGGATATCGCCAAAATTCTCAAGTCCTGTGCCCGTCATGAAGATATCATTGCCCGCTGGGGCGGTGATGAATTTATCATCTTATTACCGCAGACAACCGAGAGTCAGGCTGCTACAGTAGCCAGCCGGATTAAACGAGCCTGCAGCCGGTTTAAGACCGATAATCGGATTAGTCTGAGTATAGCTCTCGGGGTAGCAGCCAAAACCTCGACCGATCAATTAATTCATGATCTGATCCATGTGGCTGAAGACCGAATGTATCGGGATAAACTATTGGAGGCTAGAAACTTTCGCAATTCCCTCTTGACTTCATTAAAGAAAAGTCTCAGAGAACTACAGTTCGAGACGGAGGAACATGCCGAACGCCTCAAAGAGTTGGCGTTAAAAATAGGGGTTGAGCTTGGTCTAACTGAAACGCAGCTCAATGAGTTGGCTTTGCTGGCAGCGCTGCATGACATCGGTAAACTCGGGATCCCGGATGCAGTTTTACTCAAACCAGGCCCATTGACAGCCGAAGAATGGGAAATGGTCAAACGTCATGCGGAGATCGGCTATCGAATTGCCAGTTCGGATCCTGACCTCGTCCCGATCGCCGATGCAATTTTGGCTCACCATGAATGGGTGGATGGTACCGGTTATCCTAGGGGACTCAAAAATGAGCAGATTCCGCTGAACGCTCGGATCTTAGCGGTAGTCGACGCTTATGATGTGATGGTTCACGGCCGTCCGTATAAAGAAAGATTACCGGAGGCTGAGGCCATCGCGGAGATCCAACGTTGTGCCGGGACCCAATTCGATCCCCGAGTGGTAGAGGCTTTCCTGAAAATAGTTAGAGACCGCCTCTAGCTTTCTTAATCAGATGGTCTGCGGTCCGAGCGGCCAGTGCCATGACCGTCTCGGTGGGATTGACCCCCCCACCGGTAACAAAGATCGGCGCTCCGGCTAGGTATAAGTTTTCATGGTCATGGGTGCGGCCCCACTGATCAACGACAGAGTTTTTCGGATCTGAACCCATCCGACACCCTCCCATTAAATGAGCGGTATCTGGGGTGACAAATTCCGGTTTTCCTCCGGCCGCTGTCAGAATTTCATTCATTTTCGAGACGGCATGGTCAATGAGTTTCAAATCATTATCGCCGTAACCGAAGGTTACCAGAGGCAATGGGAGACCATTATCATCTTTTTCTGCCGCCAAGGTTACAGTATTGTTTTCTGACGGGAGCACCTCGCCAACCTGGGTTATGCGGGCGTAGTAGTTAAAATCAAGCATAGCCTGGCGTAGGCGGGGGCCCCAGGTTCCGGCGCTGACACTGAGCCCGGTCGCCATGGCAACCGGCCGGGCCCCATGGGCGTGAAGCGAGTAGCCGCGCACAAACCCTCTCGTCCTATCTGTTTCATAAAAGTCCAGCGTCGTCGCTAGGACAGGAGTTCCTTTATATAGTCGGACCTCTTCGGGGAACTTCGCATAGACATCATAGCTACTATGCGGCATTATTCCCTTCCCGACCATTCCGCTGGAGTTGGCAAGTCCATCAGGAAAAGCAGGCGTGGCCGAGTTCAGAAGCAGGCGGGGCATCTGCACCACGAAATTCGCCAAGATGACAATCTTGGCCTGTTGGCGGTACTCGGTTCCATCATGGATGAAGATGACGCCGGTAACCTTGCCGCTCTGATCATCTACTTCAACCTGGGTCACGGTACAATCAGGCAGAACCTCCGCCCCGGCGGCGATGGCTTTCGGGATATGTTGGATGAGCGTGCTGAACTTCGCATTAGGCAGGCACCCCTGGTTGCAAAAGCCCCGGTTGATGCATGGTGGCCGCCCATCGAAGGGTGCAGAGAGAATGGCCAGGGGAGCAACCGCACTCCTAATCCCGAGTTTTTCACAGCCCCGTCGAAAGACGATGGCGTTACTACTCGTCGGTTCGCGTTCAGGGTATGGGTACGGTCCGGCAAAAGGACCCCATGGAAAGTGTTTCGGGCCAGATACGGCGATCTCTCGCTCGATGCGGTCATAATACGGGGCCAGGTCAGCGTAGGAGATAGGCCAGTCATCGGCCACCCCATCCTGACTACAGACCCGAAAATCACTCTCGTGAAATCGGAGGAAGACGCCGGTAAAATGGACAGTTCCCCCGCCGACTCCGCGCCCGGTGTTGTTGTGTCCCATCTTTAAGGGGTTGGCTCCGGCGACCAAGACAGTCTCCTGCCAGCCGAGTTTCTGCATGCTCAGTTCATCGCTGGCAAAATCATTCTGCGGATCCCAAAATGGCCCGGCTTCAAGCACCACCACTTTTAATCCGGCTTTAGCAAGATCCTGGGCGAGAACCCCGCCGGCAGCTCCGGCGCCGACAATACAGATATCTACTTCTTGGTCACCGTATTTGCGCTCCATTTTGTCACTCCTCTGACTGAGCTTCCCAGGGGTCAACAAGCCCTGGTTCGGTTCTGATGTAGCCCCGTGGATAGGCCGGTCCACCATGGCCGATCTCCGACCAGATCTGCGGATGAGAATAATAGGCTTCGACAGTAAGCGAGAGCAATTTAGAAAACGCCTCTTTTTGCGGCAGGTTTTTCCAGATACCGGTGGCGGGGATCTGCCCGCGCTCGAGCTGACCTAAGATCGTGCGTTGCTCGTCTATGGACAATTCATGGAAGGGTTTGCCATAGTTATCCCGGGCGGTTTTGGCAAGCCCGGTGAGGGTGCGGCGGATGAGATCCGCTTGTGCTGGGACATCGGTTTTGCGTTGACTTTCGCCGATCCGTTTACCCATCGAGTTATCAAAGTGTTTGACAACGTAGTCCAAGATCTCGGTGCGGTCATCATCGACCAGAGCGGCGGCAATCTGATATAGGTTTTTGGTTTCTTCAGTCGTAAAGTTCTCCACCGATTCTAACGGCGCCAGACGTGATTCGACAGCCTGACGGGTATGAGGATCCCAATCTTCGGCAGCATCCAGCACATTGTAATGTGGGTAATGTGACTCAGTAGCCACCCGATCACCTCCAATATAGGGCAATCAGGCCCAGAACCCCTAAGGCGCTGAAGATCAGCGGTAAGATGATCGGTGGGCCGACTAGAAAGTTTGAGGTCTGATAGCCCCCGACGCGTTCGCCAACCCCGACGAAATGGTAACCGAAGCCAACTATTCCACCAGCTGTGGCGAGCCAGAAGAGCCCGTTGGTGATGGGGACAAGCAAGGCCAGGTTAAGTAATGCGAGTGCCGTTGCGCTAAGGCCGACGGCCGGCCCAACGATGACCGGAAGCCACATCGCGTAGTGTCGGAAGTTCTGGCGGTAATGATACATCGTTACCTGAGCAAAAGTTAGCAAGTAACCTAGACCAATGATTAACACACTGAGCCTGCTAAGACTCCAATCTGTCCAGATCATCTCGTCATCTCCTTGGAGAGTAGTTTTTCAAGTTTTGGCTCGAATAATCCCAATTATGCGGACATATTCTGTAGCGACACGGGGGGAACATGATGAGCAAGCGAACTGAATTGAACCTGAAGATCGCCTCGGAGTTGGCGGTCGTTTTCGTAGTGGCACTTTTGCTCTTTGGTTACTTGCATGGGCAGCAACAGACGATCGTAACTACAGGGGATTTGGGGGAGAAAATGATCTTTGCCTTCACTGATCCGGTGGGGGATGATCATGGTCCCGGTAATTATCGCTACCCGACCCATTCCGGATTTGAACCGCAGAAGAGTTTACTTGATTTGTTAGCCTTTCGCGTAATCACCAAAGGTGATGAGGCCTGGTATGAACTTGATTTTGGGTTAATTACCAACCCTTGGAATGCCCCGGAGGGCTTCTTCCATCAACGCATCGATATCTATATAGACAGTCGGGATGGTTATGGTCGAACCATAACTCCACAGCCAGGGGCTAATGTTACTTTTGCCCCCGAGTATCCCTGGGATTTGTGGATTCGGATCGCACCCTGGGGTGGCAGCAAAGCATACTATTTAGAAAAAGATGGCGATAAGCTAATTGAACGGCAGGGAGTTGAAGTAGGTGTTGTCGGTGACCGGACCATCCGCGTAGTCGTACCCCAGGAAACCTTGCCTTTGCCGACTGAAAAATGGCGATATTATGTACTGGTTGGGGGTTATGACGGATTTGGTCCTGACGGATACCGGGTGGTAACCGCCGAAGGTGGCGAGTGGACATTTGCCGGTGGTACAGATGCCCATCTCGACAGCAACATTATTGATTTGTTAGCCCCTAAAGGGGGCCAACATAGCCAGGCTCAGCAGCTGGCTTACGATGTCGAGACCCAGACCGGTCCGGTCTTGTATCCGGTAGGCAATGTGGCAACGCAAGAGGCGACATCCTGGATCATCGGTACCTTGGCTGTGCTGGTTGGCGGGGTAGCTGTCGTGTATTGGCGCCGCCGGCACAAAGCGGAGGAATAGATGCATGATTTGCCCGGGTAAATGCCAAGGTAGTGGTGGGGTGTTTTTGCATGCTCACATATGCCAGGCTGACCTTTGCTGATGCGGTTGGCAAAGAGTGGTGGTTGACGAATGGCCTCGGAGGCTTTGCTGCTGGAACCCTTGCCGGTTGCAATACCCGCCGCTATCATGGTTTATTGACCGCGGGTTTGAAGCACGGTGGACGCCTATTATTCTGGGCCAAGCTGGACACAACCGTTAAAGTGGGGGGACGCCCACTGGAGCTGGCTACCAATGAGTTTAGTGACGGTACCTTATATCCGGATGGGTATCGTCATTTGCTGTCGGCCAGGGTCGACGGCGATTCTCTGCGGCGTTTCTATGCCGGGCAGGGGATTATCATCGCGGAAACAATCACCATGGTTCCCGGTGTAAACGCTACTCTCGTAGAATATGAGGTGGTTTCAGCCCCCGGCCCGGTTGAGCTGGTGATGGTTCCGTTGGTTAACCATCGCGATTACCACGGGATCACCATCGAACGATTGCCTTTTGCGGTAGACCACTCTGAACAGGAGTGTCAGGTTAAACTAGCTGATTCAGTTGACCGGCTCTGTTTAGTCGCTTCAAAGGGGCAGTTTATTACGGAGCCCGCTTGGCACTTTAATTTTCATTACCGGGTGGAGCGGTTCAGGGGCCTATCGGATCAAGAAAATCATTTTCGTCCAGGGCATTTCCGGGTGGTGCTTGCGCCCGGTGAAAGCGTTCAGATTTCTGGGGAAGTTCTCGCCGGCCAGACCAAGCCGACGGTTTGGAAAATCGCGGATATCCTTGAGCAACGCCGCCAACGTCGGGAGTTATTTCACCGCCAGCTGGAAGCGTACTGGCAACGGCAGAATATTTTGCGGCAAAATATCGCTGACTTCGATGGCTGGTTATGGCCGCGGCTGTTAACTCTGGCTGATGCGGCGCGCAACTTTATAGTTAAGATCTCCGATCGACAGGATATTATCGCCGGCTATCCTTGGTTTACCGGGTGGGGAAGAGATAGCATGATCGGCTTACCCGGTTTGTGTCTGGTTACCGGTGAACATGAAACCGCCCGCAATATTCTGTTATCCTATGCCGAGCACATTCGCGGCGGATTGCTGCCCAATCGATTTCCAGAGCATGGTAGCGCAGCCTATAATACCGTTGATGCCTCGTTATGGTTTGTGATTGCAGTTTACCACTATTTGCGCACCACCGAAGATCATCAGTTCTTGGAGCGAATCTGGCCGGCGATTAACGAAGTGATCCGTTCTTACTTGACTGGAACTGAATACAACATCCATACCTCCAACCTCGGTCTGCTTTTTGCCGGTAGTCCAGGGGTTCAATTAACCTGGATGGATGCAAAAGTCGGGGACTGGGTGGTTACCCCGCGCACCGGTTATCCGGTCGAAATCAATGCCCTTTGGTATAACAGCTTGCAGATAAGTTCTTTATTAGCAGGTCAGGTCGGAAGATCTGATCTGGCCTTTCGCTACGACGAAACCGCGGAGTTAGTACGGCAGACCTTTGCCTGCGAATTTTGGAATCACGAGCTAGGCTGCCTCTATGATTTAATTAAACCTGATGGGGAAAAGGACCCAGCACTACGCCCGAATCAGATTCTCGCCGTGAGCCTGCCATTTCCACTCATCAGCCTGGAGCGCTCAGCGCAAGTAGTTCAACGGGTTTATGAACACCTTTATACACCTGGTGGGATGCGGACGTTAGCTCCAGGGGAACCGGAGTATCGCCCCCGATTTGCAGGAGCTGTACATGAACGTGATGCCGCGTATCACCAAGGGACAGCCTGGCCATGGTTGACGGGACAGTTTATCAAAGCCTATCTAAGAGTTGCCGACTACTCTCCCCAGGCGATTAGAGCAGCCAAGATTTTACTCGATCCGTTATTGACCTCGCTGGATGAGACGGGGCTAGGTTACATCAGCGAAATTATGGAGCCGGAGTATCCGTTCGCCCCCCGCGGCTGTCCCGCTCAGGCCTGGAGTGTAGCGGAGCTCTTACGGGCTTATGTCGAGGACATCCTACCTAATTTGCCGGCTGCTCAGCGTGCTAACGGTGGCTTCCGATCTCGGTAGAGCGCGTACAGCTCGCCGACGGTTTTGATCGCCAAACCTTTCTGGTGCAAGCCCTCGATCACTCCTGGCAGAGCCTGGGCGGTTTGCTGGCAACTGTCGCTGGCATGCATCAGGATAATGCTGCCCCGCCGAGCCTCGCTGAGCACATTATTCACGATCTGATTTGCTCCGGGGTTAAGCCAGTCTTTCGAATCTACGCTCCAATGAATTGCCGTCAGCCCAGCCTCTCTGATCGCTCTAATCGCCTCAGCATCGTAATCTCCATTCGGTGTGCGGATAAACTCAATCTCAAGCCCGGTTACTCGCTTAATCGCTTCTTTACTGGCATTGACTTCGGCGATGATTTCTTCGCGGCTAAGCGGGCTGTAGTTGATGTGTCGATGCCCGTGACTGGCTATTTCATGGCCGTCTTCAGCAATTCGCTTGACGAGATCGGGATGACTTTCAACCCAGGGACCCGAGAGGAAAAAGGTCGCCGTAACTCGCTGTTCTTTCAAGATATCGAGGATCGGACCGGGGCTCTTTTCACCCCAGGAAATATCGAAGGTCAGGGCCACTGCAGGCTCCGAGGTGGGAATTAAGTAGATCGGACGATCAATTCCACCACTGACGGCCAAATCTAGGGTGTATTGGTGGATCGAAGCGGTAATGATGATCACCATTAGAAACAGAGCATACAGCGCTTTGGCTTCGCGCATTCGGGTCACTCCTCTCATCATGGCCTTGCGACATATATTTATTGCCGGATGCCAATATACATGAGTTAAAGAGCTAACCCGGAGGTACATCGATGGATCTGCACGCAGCTAGACGCAGGTTGATATTTCCCTGCATCCTGACTTTGGTGCTACTAGGGATGTTACTCATGACTGCCTGGGCGGCGATGGTCAGTCTCCCCCCGCTCTTCGGCCGGGTCATTGTAGTTGATCCCGGTCATGGTGGGATCGATAGCGGCACCCACGATCAGCGAGGGTTGATGGAGAAAGACCTTAACCTGGCCATCGCGCTTCGGCTGCGTAACCAGCTCCAAAAGCTAGGTGCATTTGTTGTTCTAACGCGCGACGGCGATTATGAGCTGAGCTATATGAGTAATCGGTCCCCATCCCGGCACCAGCGCGATCTCCATTCGCGTGTGTTGATAACCCAGCGGAGCCAGGCAGAACTGATGCTCAGCATTCACATTAACTCATCGAGTAGCTCGCATACACGCGGCAGCATCGTTTTTTACCGGGCCGATTCGGAGAGAAGTAAACACTTGGCTACTCTGATCCACCAAGAGCTGCAAAAAGTCGCAACTTGGCACACTAAGCCTCCATTAGCTGGACCGGTCTACTATATTTTGCGCACCTCCTCAGCAGTAACCGCTTTGATAGAAGTCGGTTACCTAACCAATGCAGAGGAGAAAGCCCTGCTTTGCCAGGCGGGATATCAAGAGCAAATCGCCTCTGCCATTAGTACGGCGGTCCTTCGCTACTACCAGGAATAAAAAGGACTATTACACATATGCTAACCTTATCCACTTTCTGAGGTGATTAAATGAGGATACTGATGGTTTCATGGGAGTACCCGCCCAGAATTGTCGGTGGGTTGGCCAGGCATGTCCAGGAACTTTCCGAAGCTTTGGTGGACCTAGGGCATACGGTTCATGTTTTAACAGGGCCTTATTCCGAAGGACACGAAGAAGCCGTCCACAATGGTGTGCACATCCACCGATCCAATTTAGGATATCCTGATCCGCGCGGTTTTTTTGTTTCTGCTCTGAATTTGAACTTCGGCCTACTCGAACAAGCGATCAAGTTGCTCAAGCGCGAGTATTCGTTTGATCTCGTCCATTGTCATGATTGGTTAGGCGCATATGCGGCTAAGGTGCTCAAACATGCGCTGGAAATTCCTCTGGTGGCGACGATTCATGCCACCGAATATGGACGCAATAATGGCCTGCATAATGACCTGCAGCGGCAAATCAGTGACTCGGAGTGGTGGCTGACCTATGAGAGCTACCAGGTCATCTGTTGCAGCCGGTACATGTTCCATGAGCTGAGGTCATTTTTTCAGCTGCCCTCCGATAAGATAGCCGTCATACCCAATGGTGTCAACCCGGCGAGATTTAGGGTTGCTGCCAGTGTGGATCTGCAGCAATTTCGGCGCCGCTATGCGGCCGACCATGAAAAACTGGTTTTTTTCGTCGGGCGGATGGTGCGGGAAAAAGGGGCTGCTGAGCTGTTAAAGGCTGTGCCGAAGGTTCGCCACTACTGGCACGACATCAAGTTTGTTCTCGCCGGTAGCGGGCCGATCTTAGATGAGCTGCGCCGGCTCGCACATCACCTACAGGTTGATGAGGCGGTGACTTTCACCGGTTTTATCCCTGACGACGAGCGCAATTGCCTGTACGCCGCGGCGGATATTGCGGTTTATCCGAGCTTATATGAGCCGTTTGGTATTGTTGCCCTGGAGGCGATGGCGACCAATACCCCGGTGGTAGTGACTGATACCGGTGGACTCGGCGAGACCATCATCCACGGGGTTAACGGCTTAAAGGCCTATCCTGGGAATGCAAATTCACTGGCTGACAACATCTTGACCTTATTACATCGCCCCGATTTAGCTGAGGAATTAGCCAGCCAAGCCTTTGCTGAGATCCAAACTAAATACAATTGGCAGACGATTGCCCAACAGACCGCTGACCTTTACACACAGGTAGTTAAGGGGAAAGGCCAGGCTCAATCCTGGTATCAACATGAAATATTGAGCAGGTACGAGTACACTGTGGCCAAAGGAGGGGTTAATTAAGATGAAAGCGGTTGTAATGGCTGGGGGGAAGGGGACCCGGCTACGCCCTCTTTCGTGCGATTTACCCAAACCGATGGTGCCCATCTTAAATAAACCGATGCTTGAGCACATCCTAGCGCTCTTGAAACGACACGGGATCACCGAAGTTATTATCACCATGTGTTATCTACCGGAGCAAATTATGGCCTATTTTGGGGATGGTTCTGAGTGGGGGATGCATATCACTTACTTTATCGAAGAAACCCCCTTAGGAACGGCTGGGAGCGTGCAAAATGCGGCTGAGCTGTTGGATGAGACCTTTATTGTTATTTCTGGGGATGCCTTGACCGACTTTGACTTGGCTGGTGCCATCAGATATCACCGCGAGAAAAAAGCTCTGGCTACCCAGATTCTCACTAGAGTCGATGTGCCGCTCGAATATGGGGTCGTGATTACCGATTCAACCGGGCGGATCAGACAATTTTTGGAGAAGCCTTCCTGGAGCGAGGTCTTTAGCGATACGGTCAATACCGGGATCTACGTGCTTGAACCCGGGATTTTTTCTTTCTATGAGACCGGCACTGAGGTGGATTTTTCCAAAGACCTTTTTCCGTACCTACTAAAGAAAGGCGAACCGCTATATGGTTATATTGCCAGCGGCTATTGGTCAGATATCGGGAACCTGGAGCAGTATCGGCTGTCCCATTTTGATTTGTTGGACCAGAAAGTCCAGGTCAAATTCGACGGCCGCCAATTGGCTGATGATATTTGGGTAGGATCTGGAACCATTGTCGAACCAGGCGCGATCCTTAAAGGACCCTGTTATATTGGGCGAAATTGCTATATTAGCAGCTCAGCGGAGATTGGGGAGTATACGATTATCGGTGATAACTGTACAATCAAACGGCAGGCAGCTGTTAAACGCTCGGTTCTCTGGCATAATGTCTATCTGAGCCAGGGCTGTGAGGTTAAGGGGGCGATCCTGGCTGATCAGGTTATCTTGAAACAGGACAGCAAAGTCTTGGAAGGAGCCGTGGTTGGTAAGGGCTCAGCCATCGGACGCAGGGTCTTGATTAAACCGAATGTCCATATCTGGCCGAACAAGCAGTTAGAAGATCGGTTAGTGCTTAACTCCAGCCTGGTCTGGGGCAGTTGTTCACCCCAACAGCTCTTCGGCAATAGCGGGGTTTCCGGTATCGCCAATGTTGAGATCACCCCGGAATATGCCGCCAAATTGGGTGCTGCCTTCGGGTGTCTGCTCGGGCAGAAGTGCAGGGTCGCGGTAGCCACCGATGGCCAAAAAGCAGCCCGAGTGATGAAGCGGGCGGCAATTAGCGGTTTACTTTCAACCGGGGTGAGCGTTACTGATCTAGGTATCCTGATCACTCCGGTTTTGCACCAAGCCATCACCGAACGTAGCCTAAGAGGAGGTCTGATGATCCGGCTGGCCGAATCAGACCAGTTGATCCTAGATTTTTATGATAGCAGCGGTCTGCCGCTCTCCAAAGGAACCCGGCGCAACCTGGAAAACTTATTCTTCCGCGAAGATTTCGCTCGTCCGGCTGCAGAAAACATGGGTGAAATCTACTATCTGCCCGGGTTAAATGAACGCTACCTGGAGTCATTGTTTGCCCGGAACGAGGAGCACTGGCTGGGTTCTCAACTCCGGGTCTTTATCGGATATGCCGGTAAAGCTATAACCACGTTGGCGCAATTATTGGCGCAAAAAGCTCCGACCGTCTTTGTCCTTGGTGAACTGGCCGGTTTTCGAGAGTTGAGCTCGAAAACTCAGGCCGCCCAGGCGGATGTAGGCATTTGGATCGACCCTACGGGGGTCGAATTTAAGTTAGCCGATGAGACCGGCTCACTTTTGCGCGAGGAGATGGTATGGAATTTACTTGCTTACGGCATGTTTTTACGGGGCCGGCAGCAAGTTACGGTGCCGATCACCGCACCCGGTAGCGTAGAGACGATCGCCGCAAAATTTGGGGCTGTCGTTAAACGCTGTAAGGCTGATCACCGTTCCGTATTGTTAAGCGAGCCCCCGCCGGCGGGGCTACCAGCTTATGATGGCTTTGCTGCTTTAGCCCTAGTAATCGAAGTCATGCTGCGGACGGGGTTGGCTCTCTCTGCTCTGCGGGAGGATTTCCCGGTCCCGGTGCGTAAAACCACTAATATTCAGTGTTCTTGGGAGCATAAAGGCAAGGTGATGCGGTCACTATTGGAAACCGCTGGTCAGCAGCGAATTCAGCTATTAGACGGGGTTAAGGTCTTTCATCAGCATGGTTGGGCCTTGGTTTGGCCTGATGCCGAGGAACCGCTTTTTCACATCTTGAGTGAGGCCGAGACCTCGGAAGAGGCCGATGCGCTGACTAAAATGTACGCAACCAAAATTTCTCAGATTATATCATGAACCTTTGTGCGTCCAGCCCCGTCTAAGATATAAAACATTGGCTTAGAGGGGGTTTTTTCGATGCTACGAAAATTTTGTTATCTATCAGTGCCGGTCCTGATCGGCATTGTCACCTTCGCTGGTCTCGGCGTCGGTGCGGATCAGGCGCGTGCGGGGATAGATACTGCACGTGAAATAACGGTCTACAACCAAAACATTGCGGTGGTTAACCAAGAGATCGAAACTGAGCTTGAACCGGGCGGCAATTATCTCACATGGTCGGATCTACCGCAAACCGCTGATGGGCAGTCGTTTCAAATCGATTGGGGCGCCAACCAAGACAAGGTTCGGGTCAGGGAACAGAACTTTACTCCGGGTTTTGTCGGTCAGTACGAACTGTTGGTTGCCAATCTCGGACGGCGGATTAGTTTAACCCTTGAAGGTGGTCGGCAGATCGAGGGCGTACTTCGCTCTGCTGAATCCGAGCAGATTCTGCTCGAGACCGAGAGCGGAGTTGTCAGTGTTAACCAGAGTAAGGTCGTGGAGATCCGGAGTTTGGATCCTAATCCGGATTTTGCTGCGGTCCCTTCTTTGGCTGCTCGTGTCTTCAGTGATCTTTCCACACCGCAAAAGCTGTCGGCTCGCCTCAGCTACATTACCCGGGGCCTGGACTGGCAGGGTGATTATCGGCTGGAATATGATCGGGCGACCGGAGTGGCCCGGATGGACACCTGGGCAACCGTAACCAACCATAGTAATTTTGATTATGGCGAGGTCAAGTTGCGCTTGGTTGCCGGCGAAGTCAATACGGCCCCACAGCCTGTCCCATTAGCCTATGACCGGATGCTCAAGACGGCAGCTGCTCCCGAATACGCCCGGACCGACGGCATGGCAACCCGCTCTGATTTTGCGATTTACCATCTGTATACGATCGACGAGCCTACTGAGCTGCGGCCACGGCAAACCAAGCAGCTTCGCTTAGCCGAAGCCTCGGCGGTGCCAATACAGGAGAAGTTTATCTACGATGCCCGGATCAATCCGCGTGAGGTCGGCGCCAAGCTGGTTTTCACCAATGAAGAGCAGGCTGGTTTAGGCATACCCTTGCCGGCCGGGAGAGTGCGAGTGTTTACCGCGGATAGTTCGGGAGCATCTCGGTTTGCGGGTGAAGATTACCTCAATAACCTACCCAAAGGGGCAAAAGCAGAGATTTCACTCGGCAATGCTTTTGGTTTAACCGCCGAACGAATCCAGACCGAGCTAGTGCGTCCCACCAAAGACTCCCGGCAAGAATCATACCGTATTACCATTGCTAACGGTGGGGATCAAGAGGCTACCGTTGTCGTTCGCGAACCCCTTGATGCCGGGGCCAACTGGGAGATTACCAGCCGGAGTCACAAATACTCACAGACTTCGGCTACACAAGTCGAATTCTTGCTAACCATTCCGGCTGGCGAAGAAGTTTGCTTAGAGTATACGGTTCGTTACCTATATCAGGCATAAAGTCTGTAGTCAATGGTCTCAAAGATATTATCCTTCGCCTCGAGGTCGGCGATCCAGCCCTCTTCGAGGCGTTCCTCTTTGATTAGCCGATAGATTTCGGTGAAACGATGAATATGCTGCTTAAAGCGTTTACGTGCATATTCGGTCACGGTTCCTGTCTTCATGATAAAAGCCCAGTCTGAGCTTTGGGCGAGCAGCAGTTCTCTGGCGGCTTGGTTTAAAGCTCGGCGCAGCACCCCATCGGCCTGAGGATAGGCTTGCGCCAATTCTTTCATTTTGGCTACCGCTTCATAAAGATGGGGGTAGAGCCAATCATTGGCCCCGTTTAGCCATACTTCGTTATAGCCTTTCCAACCCCAGCTAGACATAGTCGGTGTCGAGACCTGATTGCGGGGATACTCTCTGAGGTAATCACTTGGCGTGATAAGTTTGACAACTTGCTGGTCGTAGCAGGTCTTGCGGACCACGAAGTCTAGCCACTGGGGCCCTTCAAACCACCAGTGGCCGAAGAGTTCCATATCATACGGGGCGACGACTATTGGTTTGCGGTCCATGATAGAAGCCAGGTGTCTGACCTGATGTTCGCGGTTAAAGATGAAGTTTCCGGCGTGGATGGCGGCTTTATTGCGGGCTGCGTCAGGGTTATACAGTTGTTTGTGCGGGGTTGGCCCGGTGATCCGGTAATACTTTAAACCGGTATGGATCCGTTCACCATTCGGCTGGACATACGGTTGGATATAGTCCTGATCGAGGTCATAACCGATATCCCGGTAAAATTCGCGGTAATCATAGTCACCGGGATACCCTTCTTGTTGTGACCAGACTTGCTTAGAGGATTCCAGGTCCCGACCAAAGGCGGCTAGCCCCGAACGGCAGAAGATCGGGGCGAAATTGCCATAGCGCGGCCGTGGTGAGGCAAACAGCACACCATGAGTATCGAGGATCACATATTTTATCCCGCTATCGAAGAGAAAGCGGTCTTGTCCTGGGGCAAAGCCACATTCCGGCAACCAGAAGCCTACGGGGTTCTGCCCCAAATGTTTACGGTAAGTCTCAACGCCAAGTTGAATCTGGGCGCGGGCGGCTGTCGGATCAGCCTCCATCAATGGCAGAAAGCCGTGGGTGGCGGCTGAGGTGATGATCTCCAAGATGCCGGCTTCTTGCAGACGGGCAAAGGCGCCAACTAGGTCACGCTGATATCGCTGGTGGAAATCGACTCGGTTGGTCTCGAATAAATCACGGTACATGCGGGCGATGCGGTGTTCTTCATAGTTAGCCGCCGTGCGGTCTAGTTCTTTATAAGTCAACTCGAGCGTTTTATCGAGTGATTTGGCAAACCGCTCCATCAAGAGATTATCACGCAACATCTCTAAAAGCGGCGGGGTCAGTGAGATGGTGAGCCTGGCCGGAACGTCATCACGCTGCCAGCCTTCGAAGACGCGTAACAGCGGGAGGTAGGTTTCATTGATTGCTTCGTACAACCAATGCTCTTCTAAAAAATAATTGTGCTCTGGATGGCGCACATAAGGCAGATGGGCATGCAAAATGAAGGCCAGATATCCCTGGCTCATGCTATTCACCTCGTTTGGCAAGTAATCGTCAGCTGTTGTGCTTTATTTACTCGTTGATCAGGGGATGCAGCATAGATCTGCATCTTGAGCTCTCCTTCCGGCAGCGGCAGTGAATAAACGAACTGCCCGGCCTGATCCGGAATAATGGGTTGGCCGTTCAAAGATAAGAGCGCACTCGGGGTTGTCTTACCGTGGATGGTGATAAAGGTGGTCGTTTCCAAGATTAAGTCTTGGGGTTCAGGTTCCGGTTGTATTTGGCCGTAAGCCCCAAAGGGGCTGGAGAAACTAGAGACGCTTTCAGAGCCAAGTTGTTGTTCTAAGTGCATGCCAGCAGCGCGTAGCAGCTCTTCGGAATCCGTCATTTCGGTGAGGCCGACGCTACTCCCGTAGAGCTCGTCGATGGTCAGCCACTCTTCATCTATGACCGTAGAAAAGCTATTACGCGGAGAATGGATCTGATTTGATCTGGCTAGGAGAGTGAACTTGCCATCAGGTTGCAGCAGACCCAGTTCGCCATAATAGGTTGTATCCGGCTTGATGTTCGTACAATACCAGGTCCTAGCGTTACCGATCCCATATTGGGTGTAGGTGACCTTTGAATCGATAACTTCATAAATGCGCAATATTTTGGACTGATGGGGTTCTACTGCTGCTAAGATCTCCGGATTGAGACTCCAAAAGGCGAATAAACTTTGCGGATCCCTAACCAATAAATAGAGCGCTGTTCGCTCATAAGCCGATGGCAGCGGCGGCTCCGGTTCACTACCGGCAGGCTCGAAAACCGGCCAGGTAATCGTTACATTCCGTGTCCGGCGAGTTCCTTCATCTTCGAACTTCATTGGGCACACCTCATATCTTAAATACTATATTAATATCCACGCTAAAAAACTGATTTATTCCCCACTTTGCCGGTCAAATTAAGTATGGTGGTGTGATTATGCCGAGAGATTTGGTCGTCGGAAATGGCAAGGTTTTAGTAAATTTCGATTCCAAACTGAATATGCGGGACTTTTATTACCCTTATGTCGGGCAGATGAACCACATTATGGGCCATAAAAACAGGGTTGGCGCCTGGGTGGATGGCTGCTTTCTCTGGTTTGAAGACGGTTGCTGGCACCACGAACTCCGCTATCTTGCAGATTCTTTGGTGACTGATGTCAAATCTATGTGCCCGGAACTTGGCTTAGAACTGACGTTAAACGATGCGGTTCACTTCCGCAAAAATATTTTGCTGCGCCGTTTAACGGTGCGCAATTTGGCATCTATTGACCGCGAGGTTCGCCTTTTTTTCACCCATGATTTTAGTATTAACCAGACCGATGTTGGCGATACCGCCCTATTCGATCCTTCGAGCAGAGTGATGATTCATTACAAACTAAACCGAGTTTTTCTGATCGGTGCGGCGGTCAAAGGTCGCGAAGAGGAAAACCCTTTTTTTCAGTATGCGACCGGAACCAAGCGCTTCGGGAAAGCCGAAGGAACGTGGCGAGATGCGGAGGATGGGCATCTGGAAGGAAACCCGATCGCGCAAGGCTCGGTAGATAGCACCGTTTCAATCCGCTTGCTCCTTGGCCCGCAGGGAGAGGGGGAACTATGGTACTGGATCGCGGTCGGAGATAGCCTAACTGAGGTCCGCGAGCTTAACGCTGAGGTTAAACGGAACGGGGTCGATGCTCTGCTCCATGAGACCCAGGTATATTGGCAGACTTGGGTTACCAAAAATGTGGTTGATTTCGGGAAATTGCCTGAACCGTTGGTCGAGGCTTATAAACGTAGTCTGTTGGTGGTCAGAACCCAGACCGATATTCGCGGAGCGATTCTCGCAGCTAACGATACCGACATCATGGAGACCAACCGTGACCATTACAGTTACTTATGGCCGCGCGATGGGGCCTTGGTGGCCTATGCTCTGGATACAGCCGGATATCATGAGATCAGTAAAAGGTTTTTTCGGTTTTGTACCAATTTACTTAGTCCGGAGGGGTTTTTCTGGCACAAATATAATCCTGACGGTTCGCTTGGATCTAGTTGGCACCCTTGGGTTCGAGAGGGCAAGCAGCAATATCCAATCCAAGAGGATGAAACAGCCCTAGTGCTATGGGCGCTTTGGCACCATTATGAGTGCACGCATAATCTAGAATTCATCGAAGAATTATATGCTCCGTTGATTCAGCGGGCAGCCAATTTCTTGGTTAGTTATCGTGATCATCAGACCCATCTGCCCATCGAAAGTTATGACCTCTGGGAAGAACGTCGGGGGATCTTTACGTTTACAGCGGCTGCGGTTTACGCTGCTCTCAGAGCCGCCGGTAACTTCGCCCGTCTTTTTGGCCATTCTCGGCGAGCGCTGACCTACGAGGTTGCAGCAGGTGAGGTGAAGGAGGCTATCTTGACCTATCTTTGGGACAGGGAAAACAACCGCTTTTTGCGGGGAGTATATCCAAGCGAAGGCGGGTTGGTTAAAGACTATACTTTAGAGAGTTCCTTATTCGGGGTTTTTGAGTTTGGGGTTTTGCCGCCTACTGATCCTCTGGTCGTTAAGACGATGCGAACCGTAAAAGAAGGCTTATGGGTAAAGAGTAGGGTTGGTGGGGTAGCCAGGTATACCAACGATTACTATCATCAGAGATCTCAAGATATTGCGAAAATTCCTGGTAACCCCTGGTTTATCACCACCCTATGGGTAGCGATGTGGTTGATCGAGGTTGCTACCGAACTTCCAGAATTGCAAGCGGCTTTAGATTTATTAGCGTGGTGTGTGCGGCATAGTTCTGGTGCTGGGATGATGGCGGAGCAGGTCGATCCCTACAGCGGCACGCCGCTTTCGGTATCGCCGCTGACTTGGTCGCATAGCACTTATGTTTTAGCGGTTCAGCGCTACCTACGCCGGTATCGACAGCTCATGGCCAAGCAGGAACCGGTGCCCTAATCGCGGAAGTAGTCGGATAGAGGAGGCACGATACATGTCTAGTTTTGCCGGAGATCTGCATACCCATTCATTGGCTAGCGGCCATGCCTATTCAACCATCACTGAGATGGCTATGGCTGCTGCAGACAAAGGATTGACCTATCTAGGAATCGCTGATCATGGTCCGAATATGCCGGGAGCACCGCATTATTATTATTTCGGAAACATCAAGGTGGTACCGCCACAAATCGCCGGGGTGAATATTTTGACTGGGGTAGAAGCCAATATCATTAACGCCGATGGCGAGCTTGATCTGCCGATGCGCATTTTGGCCAGGCTGCCCTGGGTCTTGGCCGGTTTCCACTCTGATGCCGGCTATAGCGGGGGTTCGCTTGAAGGGAATACCCAAGCAGCAATCAATGCTCTATCTAATCCACATGTAGACGCACTGGTTCATCCTGGTAACCCCTCATATCCGCTCGATTATGAGCAGGTGGTAACAGTCGCGGCCGAGCTTGGCAAGGCTATAGAGATCAATAATGCATCGTTGACAGTAGTTCGCCATGGCAGTCTTGACAATTGCAGCCTGATCGCCCGTTGGGCCGCCAAGTTAGGTGCTCCGGTGCTAATCTCCAGTGATGCACACTTTTCCGACGATATTGGCAAACTGGATGCGGCCTATGCTTTAGCCAAGGAGTGCGGGGTTTCGGATGATCAGATTATCAACCTCACCACCGAAGGAATTGAGGCCTATTTAGCTAAACGGGGAAAACTCGTTCGCCAGGACTCGGCAAGGCCGTTGGTATAGTTATGGTTCCCAGCGTAACGGTTGGATGAAGAAAAAGAGATCTTTGAGAAAACAGAAGAGGATCGCGTACATCAATAATGGCGGTGGCGGGGGATCGGCTTTGATTACCCCGGTAGTTAAGATCAGTAACAAGTAGAATAAGGCTTTAAAGCCGTAAAAAGTCCTGGTGCTGATGGTTTGTGTGTAGTACAGATGCGCAGCCCACAAAAATAGCGCGAGATTGATAATCATCACTCCGGAAAGCACCCAACTCATTAACTAAGGCAACCTCCTTACTGATTAGGGTTTTCCCAAAGGCCCCAATATTAGCAGGTCTTTGTTTTCCAGACCGCGAATAACAGGGTTTATGAAGAAGTTTTTTGTGGCCTTGCTTGTTATAAGTTTACCCGCAATTGCCCTCGTCACCCAGGCAAATCAGCAGGAGTTGACTGAACTTGCCGGCTTATGGGTGGTTCGTTTTAACTTAGCTACTCCAGATGAGATCGACCGCATCATCGACACGGCGACAAGTGTCGGGATCCAAGATTTATTTGCCCAGGTTTGCGGCAGAGCCGAGGCCTATTATAACTCATGTCTCCTGCCGACTGCCGATGGAGTTCAGCCGGGGTTTGACCCCTTACAGTACCTAATTAACCAGGCTCATGCCAAGGGACTGCGGGTTCATGTGTGGGTGAACGCATTTACCGCAGCCAACAGAGGCCTGCGGCCAAGTTCACCTGAGCACATTATTTACCAACACCCAGAGTGGGTACAGGTAGACAGCACCGGACGTTCGCTCTTATCCTATCAGCAAGAGGAGGCTCCCCAAGTACCCGCAATTTTTCTTGATCCGGGCAGCCCAGGGGTTAAGGAGTATCTAGCGGAAATTGTGCGCGAATTAGTCGGCAATTATGCTGTCGATGGCGTACATTTGGATTATATCCGCTATCCGGGCCCCGAATTTGGCTATTCCGTAGGCAGTAGGGGCGCCTTTCAAGAAATCGTGGGCTGGGACCCTGGCGCTGCTATTTCTTCGGAGTTCTCATTTAAACAGAAGGTCTGGGATTTATGGCGCCAGTATCAGGTTACCCAGACCGTTGAGCTGATTGGCCGGGTGATCGCCGAACAGCCGCGGCCGATCATCTATTCCGCAGCGGTGGTCTATGATCTCGAGCGGGCGAGGACCAAGTATTTTCAGGATTGGTCCGACTGGTTAGCCGAGGGTAAAGTCGATTTCGTGGTGCCGATGGCCTATTTTGATCGTTCAGAGTTGCTGGCTCCGGCCTTACACGAACTGAAGGCCAGGGTCGGGACGACCCGGGTTTATCCCGGGCTTGGGGCTTATATGCTGCAAGGCAAACCGAGCGAACTACGCAATCAGATTCAGGTGGTTAACCGTTTAGGCTTTTCCGGGATGGTCTTTTTTGAGTATCGGACCATGGCCGAAAGCAATCTTTTTGCCGCTCTGCAATAAAGAAAACGCAATACACAGGCCGAACTGGGAAACACTAGCTGTGCTATTAACCGAGCGCAGCTTTTCTTTTTAGGAGGTTTTGCATTGAAACTGATTGCTGATTACCATACGCATACACTCTACTCACATGGCACCGGCAGTGTTCTCGACAATGCAGCTGCAGCTAAGCGCCATGGGCTGAAGATTGTCGGGATTGCCGACCATGGACCGGCAAATTTCTTCGGGATCGGGATCAAAAAGCTCTCTGATTTCCTGCAAATCAAGGCGGATGTCTTTGTCGCCCGGCGCAAGATCCCAGGTATTCGGGTTTTGGTTGGCGCTGAGGCCAATATCATCAGTACGGATGGAGATATCGACATCCCTCCAGAGATCGTGGAACACTTAGACTACCTCCTAGTTGGTTTGCACCCGTTCGTCAAAACAACTCGTCCCTCTGATTTTTGGCGCCTTGCGGTCTCCAATTTGATGGGCAAGAGGTTCAAACAATGGGATACGACCAACCGGTTTTACAACACCAAAGCTGTTATTCGGGCGGTTGAACGCCATCCGGTCTTGGCAGTCACTCACCCGGGATATCGTCTGAACATCGATACTAAAGCCTTAGCAGTAGCCTGTGCCGCCAAAGGCAGTGCGCTGGAGATCAACTGCAATCATCAGCACATAACTCCTGAATATATTAAGATTGCCAGGGATGTTGGGGCCAAATTTTTGGTGGGCAGTGATGCCCATCGCCCAGAGGATGTGGGCCATCTTGAACGAGGCTTGTTTCTCATCGCTGAAACAGGGCTCACACCAGCCGAAGTTCTGAATGCCGTTGACCAAGCGGATGAAACACAGGCGGCGCAGACGCGGAGGGGAGGAATCGATCACCAGATCGCCGAAATTAGACGGAGGAAGCGAGCGCATCGACTCCAGTAAATTGAGAGGGAGAGACCGTTGGATTTCGTCATCATTACCGGACTTTCCGGGGCAGGTAAGACCGAGGCTGTGCGTAGTTTTGAAGACCGCGGCTTCTTTTGTATTGATAACCTGCCGCCGATGCTGGTACCCAAATTCACCGAACTTGTCGCTCAGTCCGGAGGTAATGTCTCCCAGGTTGCTGTCGTCATGGATATGCGGGGTGGCAAGTTTTTTGATGACGTTTTTTGGGCTCTTAATGAGTTGGAGAAGCGGGAGATCGCCTACTCCATCCTTTTTCTAGAGGCCTCCGATGAGGTGTTGGTCCGCCGCTTTAAAGAGTCTCGGCGTCGCCATCCGTTGTCTGTTGATGGGTCAATTCTGGATGGGATTAACTTAGAGCGTAAGCGGCTGCAGGAGTTGCGGGGCAGGGCTACTTATATCATCGACACGTCCGAACTGAAGCCGCGGGAGTTACGGGAAAAAATTAAGGCTCTCTACGGTGAAAGCATACTAACCGGCAAGATGCACATTACCGTAACCTCATTCGGCTTTAAACACGGGTTACCGATCGATACAGACCTCTGTTTTGATGTCCGCTTCTTGCCTAATCCGCATTATATTGATTCTCTCAGGCCTCAGACAGGACTAGATACACCGGTTAGTGATTATGTCACGCGCTGGCCGGTTACCCAACAGTATATTGAGAAGCTCGAGAGTTTTCTCTCTTTTCAATTGCCGCTCTTTGCTAGCGAAGGGCGGTCGGCGTTAGCGGTTGCAATCGGCTGCACCGGTGGCAGGCATCGGTCGGTGACCATTGCTGAGAGCCTTGGTTCCTTCATGCGTGAGCGAGGCTATCCGGTTACTGTCGAGCACCGGGATATCGATAAGTAGGGAGATCCTGCTGTGTATAACAGGAAAAATCGCTGGTTAAACTGGCATGATCTTCGCTGGCTCAGGCCAGGGATGCGTTTTAAACGGTGGATCATCCTCATTGTCTTGGGAACATGGGTGGGCGTAACCGGCTTAGAATTGGTAATTGGTCCGGTTTTTTTTACCCCTCTCTGGTCTCAAGTCTACCGGGTTTGGTCACAGATCGCTGTCTGGCTTGATATGGCCTCTGTAACCATTTCCCGCAGCTCAGGGATTTTAATGATCCTGATTGGACTGTTTATCTTGGCCTACGGTATCCGCCAGTTGCTGCGTTCGGTTGTGGAGGTTCTGTTTAAAGGAGACGATTCCCAGTTTCTCGATTATTACCTGACCCAGTTGCGACTGCGTCGCGGTCCGAGAGTCGTGGTGATCGGTGGTGGAACAGGGCTATCTACCATATTGCGAGGCCTTAAGGAGTATACCAGCAATATCACCGCGATTGTAACGGTAGCTGATAACGGTGGCAGCTCAGGACGGCTACGCGAGGAGCTGGGTACTCTGCCCCCAGGGGACATCAGATCCTGCATCGTTGCCTTGGCCGATACCGAGCCACTGATGAAAAAATTATTTCAGCACCGTTTTGGCCCCGAATTTCCCGGGTTAGAAGGGCATTCGTTCGGCAACATCTTTATCGCGACAATGTCTGAGATCACCGGGGATTTCGAGGCAGCGGTCCGTGAGTCTAGTAAGGTTTTGGCTGTGCGTGGCCGGGTATTGCCTTCGACATTAGAAGAGGTCACCCTGGTCGGACACTTTTCCGATGGCAGTATTGTTGAGGGAGAGGCCCAGATACCCAAAGCAGGCAAGGCCATCAGTCGCGTAGAATTACGGCCAAGCAATGTCAGACCGACACACGAAGCTATCAGCGCACTCCAAGAGGCAGACCTGATTGTACTAGGCCCCGGCAGTTTATATACCAGCGTGATTCCCAACATTTTAGTTTCAGAGCTGCGACGAGGGGTTATCCTGGCCAAATGTCCGGTCGTTTATGTCTGCAATATCATGACTCAACCGGGGGAGACTGACAATTATACGGTAAGCGACCATCTGAAGGCTCTCGCCGACCATCTGGGCAAAGGGGTGGTGGATTATGTTGTCGCGAACGAATCTGAGATTCCACCCGAGGTTTTGGCCAAATATGAAGGCGAGCAAGCCAAGCCGGTCGTCTTGGACCGAGAGGCCGTCGAGGCCATGGGTGTGAAGGTGTTGACTGGAAATTTTGTCACAATCGCTGAACACGTGCGCCATTCTCCGCTCGAGTTAGCCGGGTTTTTACTGAATCTGATTCAATAGACTATATGCTTGGAAATACTACTCACACTAGGTGTGAGGAGGGTTTCCCATGGCGAATGAAGATTTAGCTCAGGCGGTTAAGCAGGCTCTGGACTCGGAGAAAGACTTACAAGGCTATGGATTGGAGGTCCGGGCTATCGGTGATAAGGTAACCATCACCGGCGTGGTCGATGTGTTGGCAGAAAAGTGGCATGCTAAGCAAGTTGCGCAGAGTGTTGCCGGAGTCAAAGAAGTTGAGGCCGCGATCACCGTAAGTACTGATGGTCAGCTAGATGATGGTGATGTGCGGTTTGAAGTCGGCGAAGAACTTGGCCTATTCCCGGAGGACCAATTACGCGAGTTAAGCATACAGGCTACTAAGGGAGTGGTAACTCTGCGCGGAACTGTCACTAAGCCGGAATTGGTAAATGAGGCGGTTAGCGCTGCCGCCAAGGCGCGCGGCGTGGTAGATGTGATTAGTAAAATCGAGGTAAAGGATTGATCAGATGAGGGCAAGTTGGGGGAGCGCTTTGCTACCGATTGTGGTGGCCTTCTTTTTATTATCAGGGTGTTCTGATACCGCCATAAACACGACCACCGATACCGTCACCAAGACAGTTATGCACAATCTACCCTCTGATCTGCACTTAGCAGCAGACCGAGTGCTGATCAAGATCTCGCGGGGGGAGGTTTCCTACACCGCTTCCGCTAAGATGATAGCGGCCGTTAATTTACGGGTACCGGCTGAGCATGCTGCTGTATTAGAAGAAGCCGTGCTGAGCTGGGAAATTATCGACGGGGCGATCCAACCGAGCTTGCAGCTGCCGGAGGATTTCGACCATGAATTAGTGCAGTGGGAGATCAAGATCAGTTATCCGGCTGAACAACTTCCGGCCAATATCGTGCTTGATATAGGGGTGGGGGAGGTTGCGCTAATGGGCGTGCAGGGTGTACTTGATATCACCGTCGAGCAGGGCTCCTGCCGATTGGAGCAGGTCGTTTTGGATGGTAATTCGAGAGTCGTTGTTGGTGGCAGCTTACTTGCCGACTTAGCGGACTTGCGGCCAGGGATACACAGGTTGGAGGCCGGTTTTGGGCTGCTCGAAGTCAGACTGCCTGCTGATTCGGGGGTCCGGGTTGTTGCCCGCGCTGACCTCGGGGAGATATTATCGCAGCTTGACTTCGGTTATCTAGAAGTTTTCGATGATACAGGGGTTGGGGCTGAACTTAGTGGATGGGTTAATGCTGGGGGTAGTGAACTGCAGCTGCGACTAAAAAGCGGCAATATATCCCTCTTCCCACGCTAGCAGGGAGGGATGATCAATGAGTTTTTCACAACGCACGAAAAGTGAATTGGCGCGGTTTGTCGCCGAATCCAGCTGCTGCCAGCGCAGTGAATTGAGCGCTTTATTGGTCTTTAGCGGCTCGCTAGAAATGCGGAGCGGCCAGCGACCGAGTTTAGTAGTGGTTACAGAGATGCCGGCTGTAGCTAGAAAAGTTGTTCGGCTCACCCACCAGTGTCTGAGAGCGGAGACGGAGGTTCGGGTGCGCCGACGGGAACGGCTGAAGAAGAATTTGAGCTATCAGGTACGAATTATTCCGGCCGCTCCGGTGGCAGAGGTGCTACAAGAATTTTCGCTTCTGGATAGTTCCCAGCGTCCTCTCTGGCCGTTGTTACATGAGAACTATTGCAAATGGGCCTTTTTACGAGGGGCTTTTCTAGCCAAAGGATCAATAACCAACCCCGAAAAAAACTACCATTGGGAGATCGGCATTGATGAGAAATATCTTGGCAATGAGATGATTAAGTTGGTGGGGACGCTCGGGGTAAATCTCGGTCTGACCGACCGGAAAAAAGGGTATCTCCTTTATTCGAAAAATGCGGATGAAATTGCGATTTTACTGGCTGGAATGGGAGCGTACAATGCGATGCTTTCCCTGGAAAACATCAGAGTTGTCAAGGAGATGCGTAACACCGTTAATCGGCAGGTAAACTGTGAAACAGCAAACTTGGACAAAACAGTTGAAGCGGCCATGCGGCAGATTGCAGCCATTAGGCACTTAGAGTCAACCGGAGGGATCAAGCGCCTCTCCAATAAGCTGCGGCAAGTTGCGGAAGCTCGTCTGGAAAACCCGACCGCTAGTCTCAAAGAGTTAGGAGAATTATTGGATCCGCCATTGGATAAATCCACCGTGGCCAGCAGACTGCGCAGAATAGAACAACTCGCCAAGGAAATTCGGGTGTAGGCAGGATTTTCCTATACCCTTACTAATACATACTATTGCGGACGTCAAGCCTAAAAAGGAGATTCTTAAATCAACAAGGAGGAGATTTTACGTGACGGTACGGGTAGGGATAAACGGATTTGGTAGGATCGGCAGATTGGTTTTTCGAGCCGGTTTTGGCCACCCAGGTCTGGAGATTGTTGCGGTCAACGATTTAACCGATCCCAAGACAAATGCTCATCTGCTCAAATACGATTCGGTACACGGCATCTATGACAAAGAGGTTTCAGCTACCGAAAACGGGATTATCGTTGATGGCACCGAAATCAAGGTGCTGGCGCACCGTGATCCCGCTGAATTGCCATGGAAAGAGTTAGGGGTAGATGTGGTAATCGAGTCGACAGGCTTTTTCACCAAGGCCGAAGACGCTCGCAAACACATTACTGCGGGGGCGAAGAAGGTTGTCATTTCAGCTCCGGCTAAGAACGAAGATATTACCATTGTAATGGGTGTTAATGAAGATCAATATGACCCAAATTCTCATCACATCATCTCAAATGCTTCCTGCACCACGAACTGTCTAGCTCCGTTAGCTAAGGTGATCAACGACAATTTTGGTATCGTCAAAGGCCTGATGACTACGGTTCATGCCTATACCAATGATCAAAAGATCCTCGATCAAACTCATAAAGATCTGCGCCGGGCTCGGGCAGCGGGGATGTCCATAATTCCGACCACTACCGGTGCTGCGAAAGCTACCGCCTTAGTGCTTCCCGAACTTAAGGGCAAGCTCGACGGGATGGCCATGCGGGTTCCGACTGCGGATGTTTCGCTCGTTGACTTGGTCGCCGTTTTGGCTAAGGAAGTCACGGTTGATCAGATCAATGAAACGGTTAAGGCAGCTGCCGAAGGGCCATTGCAGGGAATCCTCGGCTATACGGAATTACCGTTGGTTTCGATGGATTTCCGTGGCGACAGCCGTTCTTCCATCTTCGATGCGCTTTCCACGATGGTCACCGGAAACTTGGTCAAGCTAGTCTCTTGGTATGATAATGAATGGGGTTACTCCAACAGAATAATTGATCTAGTAACTTATATCGCAGCTAAGGGGTTATAAGGATGAAAAAAACCATTCGGGACCTGGACCTCTCTGGAAAAAGAGTGTTTGTCCGGGTGGATTTTAATGTTCCGCTAGACGATGCAGGAAATGTTACCGATGATACGCGAATCAGAGCTGTTCTGCCGACACTCGAATATCTGCGTGCTCAGGGCGGTATGATTATTTTGGCCTCCCACATGGGCAGACCGGATGGTACAGTAATTCCTGAGCTCCGTTTGGATCCGGTGGCTAAACGCCTTTCCGAGTTGTTAAATGTTCCGGTCCGTAAACTTGATGATTGTGTCGGCTCTGAGGTTAATGAAGCCGTTAACCAGATGAAACCGGGCGATGTTGTGCTCTTGGAGAACGTACGGTTCCATCCGGAGGAGAAAAAGAATGATCCGGAATTTGCCCAAGAGCTGGCGAGTTTAGCCGATTATTATGTCAACGACGCTTTTGGCTCCGCCCACCGCGCCCATGCTTCTGTAGTCGGCATTGCGAATCTGCTTCCGGCCGCGGCCGGGTTCTTGATGGAAAGGGAGCTGGATATTCTCGGCAAAGCCTTGGAAAATCCCAAACGCCCCTTTGTCGTAATTCTTGGTGGAAAAAAAGTCTCCGATAAAATCGGGGTAATCAAGAACATGTTAAACAAGGTTGATACGCTACTCATCGGCGGTGGGATGGCTTATACTTTTCTGAAAGCCAAAGGCCATGAAGTGGGCGACTCAATCGTTGATGATGACAACCTGGAATTTGCCGGTCAGATGCTAGCCGAAGCGGAACGCCGTGGAATCCAAATGGTCCTGCCGGTGGATGTAGTCGTTGCCGAAGAGATCTCTGCTGATGTTGAGGTCCGAGTCGTAGACTGCTCCGCAATACCGGAGGGCTGGCAAGGCTTAGATGTTGGACCTGAAACCGCCAAAATCTTTGCCGACCAGGTCAGCCAGGCCGGGTTGGTCATTTGGAATGGGCCATTGGGAGTCTTCGAGGTCGAGCCCTTCTCTCAGGGGACACGTACTGTTGCCGAGGCCTTGGCTCAGTCAGCAGCAGAGTCGATTATCGGTGGTGGTGATACAGCTGCTGCGGTAACCCAAATGGGCTTAGCCGGAGAGATGACTCACGTTTCCACTGGCGGAGGCGCATCCTTGAAGTTTTTGGAGGGCACAGTTCTGCCGGGGATCGCTGTCTTAGATGAACGTTAATTAATAAGGGAGTGTAGCCATGGAGGGTAAGCAAGCGAGAACACCTCTGATCGCAGGTAACTGGAAAATGCACAAAACTGTC
>CAZAAT010000001.1:0-129305 GCA_964483175.1 uncultured Bacilli bacterium | reverse complement strand
TAGAAGTAGTATCCCCCACCAAAGGTTTCAGACGTTCTGCCAAAGGTAGGCAGGTATTTAGCAGATCTTCTAAGACAAACCCCTCGTGTTGATAGACTCCGCGCAATAGCCGGTTTTTGGCCGGCAGTATCTCTTGGAGACGACGCCTCAGCAACTCAGGCTCGACCAACTCTCCGATGCGGATACCGGTTCGGGCCACTTTATCTACATAGCACGGCCCTATCCCGCGCCCGGTAGTGCCGATCTTGGCCTCCCGGCTCTCCTCTTCTAGGCGGTCTAGCAACCGGTGATACGGCATAATGACATGGGCGCGCTCGCTTATCCGTAGATTTTCGACACTAATCCCTCTTGAGCGCAGAGAATCAAGCTCCGTGAGCAGCACTTCCGGATCAATGACCACACCGTTGCCAATGATACATTGTTTATCTGCATATAATATCCCCGACGGGATTAAGTGCAGTTTAAATGTATCTGAGCCAACAACGACCGTATGACCAGCATTATTGCCTCCTTGGTAGCGAACGACCAAATCGGCATCGCGAGCTAATAAGTCGGTGATTTTCCCTTTTCCTTCATCTCCCCACTGGGCACCGACGATGACAACTGAAGACAAAATTACCGCCTCCTTTGCTGATAGGCATGCAAAGTTTACCAAATAGCCAAGGCGCCGTCAAGCAACGCGATAGCTCTTCTGGTATTTTTATTTACTTGAAAGGAATTTAACCTGTTGGCGAGAATATATGAACAGTACGCGCTAATTTCTTGAAAATTTGAGTTATTACCGTTTACTACTAGATTAACTGCATTAGTCCCTCCATGAATATCTAGGAGGTTCGTATTTAGTGAAAAAAAGTACCTGGGCAAGCTTCAAACACATTAACATGGGATTGTCCTTTGGTCTATCGTTGATTTTCTATTTGTTATTTGGTTTTTTCGGCGGGACTTGGCTAGATAACCGTTTCGGGACTACACCGACATTTTTGGTTGTAGGGCTAGCTTTGGCCTGCTATTTAATTTATCGCGAATTTGAAAAGATGATCCGGGTCCTCGACGAGTCTCAGCGTCTCGAAGCCAATATGCAAGCGAACATGATCGATAAAGAGGAGCTTCATCGGCGGCGCGTCGAAGAGGCACAACAATCTTTATCCCATGCCAAAAGTTTGCTGACAGACTTCGAAGAGATGGTTACTGAGAAGGAAAGGCAAGCTCTGCGGCGAATCCGAGGAGAAAAAGACGAAGATATCTCTGCGGATTCCCGTGGTGAAATTAAAAAATATTAAGTAAAAACTAAAAAGAAAGAGGGGGTTCTGAGTGTATTTCTTACCCGCAACAATCGTTAAAGCGGCTGAGCATGCAACCACTTTAGCTGCGGAAGCCCAAAGCGGGGAGACAGGTTTGGCTGCTGCAATGGCCGATAAGTTCGAAGAGCTTAACCACGTGCTTGCACACCTCGCTCCAATTGATAAGTTTCAAATCGGTCCGATTACTATTACCAGCACCATCCTTAACACTTGGCTTTTGGCAGTGCTGCTTATCGGCGGATGTTACCTGTTGACTCGCAACCTAGACTTTGTACCGAAAAAAGCCGGGCAAAAGGTGCTTGAGATGGCGGTCGAGTTCATCGGCAGCTTGGCCGAAACGGTTTTGGGCCCTAAAGGGCGTGACTACATTCCGTTTGTTGGCACTATATTCGTATTCATTTTAGTTTGCAACTTAGCCTGGTTTATCCCGGGGATGTTGCCACCAACCACAGACATGAATACTACCTTTGGTTTCGCTATTTGCGCAATTATCTTTGTAAACTACTACGGAATCAAGGCAAATGGATTCAGGTCCTATATCAAACATTTTTATAATCCTTTGATTCTAATGGAGCAGTTCACCCATGCTTTTTCGCTCGGCATCCGTCTGTTTGGAAACATGTTCGGCGAAAAAATGGTTGCTACTGTATTAGCAATTTTAGTTCCCCTGATTTTCCCCTTGCCCGTTCAGATATTAGGGATTATCATGGGATTCATCCAGGCATTTGTCTTCACATTGTTGACAATTACCTACATTGGTGATTTCGTATTGGGGCACTAAATCTTATTTAGCTTGTTGCCTTGTGGAAAGGGGGGAAAATGCAGATGTCATCATTGTTCGCTGTGGGTTTAACACTAGCATTAGTCGCAGTGTTCTCAGCTATCGGTCAGGCTTTCGCTTCCGGTAAAGCTTTGGAGAGCATGGCTCGTCAGCCGGAAATTGCTGGCGATGTTCGTACCACCCTTATCTTGGCTCTAGCCATGATGGAGGCACTTACTCTGTTTACTTTCGTTATGGCAATCCTGATGTGGACCAAAATCTGATTTAAGTGTGGAGTTGCAGGGAGTTGCCACAAGGCATCTTCCCTGCACTCGTAAATCCCGTCCCGAAGAGGAGATGTAAATTATGCTTGAAAATTTCAACATCTGGTCATTGATTTTCCAGGTTGGTAACCTGGCTATCATCTTCCTGCTTCTAAAAAAATTCGGGTGGCAGCCGGTAATGAATCTGTTGCAGCAGCGGGAAGAATCAGTTGAGAACTCTTTATCCCAAGCTGCCGCCACCAAGCAGGAAGCCGAAGAAATCCTGGCTAAATATCGGCGCCAAATGGAGGGTGCTGACCAAAAAGCGGCCAACATTATTGCCGAAGCTAACAAAAAAGCAGAAGCTATTCTTAAAGAGCGCGCTGCCGAAGCCGAAGTCCGCTACGAGCAGATGATCGAAGAAGCTAAAGTCCAGATTAAGAAAGAGAAAGAAAAAGCATTGGCAGACATTCGCGATGAGATTGCCGATTTGGCTGTCCACGCTGCCGGTAAGCTTATAGGGCGGGTACTTACCACAGCTGATCACGAACGTATTGTCAAGGAATGTGTGGAAGAGGTTAGTCAACTGCAATAATTAATAGTTGTAAGTGCCCCTAAACTTTTGAAAACGGACCGTAAGGTCTGTTTTTTTTATATACCTATACTAAAACTAAACCGACCATCGGCCTGCGCGGGCTTGGTCGGTTATTTGTCCCAAACAGCAAACTGGGCTCCGTTTGGAGCCCCTCCCAATCATGCATTTGCTTTCAATTGTTGCCCGACACTTTTGCCATTTACGGTGATTTCCACGGTCTTGGTGAGGATATCGGTGTACGTGTAGGAAAGTCGGGTGGCCAAATTTTCCTCTTGAAGCTTTACTACGAAAACCTTGGGATATGTTTGCTCTACAATACCCTCTACTTCAAGAACCTTTTTCCGACCGCGGTTAGCTTTTATAACAACTGATTGCCCTACTAGACTATCCATATTGTCTTTGATAATCTTTAGGACGTTGTTGCACCGCGGAAGAGCTTTTGCCACCTACATCACCTCTCTTATAGATACAGTATTAGTGTACCATAAGAGCAGGAAATAATCAAGAATCAAATATTATAATCTAACCTAGCTGGTTTTGTCAATAATTTTTCCCGGGTAAGTTTCAAAATATGACCTAATGCCCCGGAATATTCCAACCGCCAGTTTTTCGCGGTATTCAGGCCTGGCTAGTTTAACCCGGTCACTAGGATTTGTTAGAAAACCACATTCAATGCGGCTGGTTGGGCAATTAGCATGACGCAGTAGATAAAAGCTAGCTTCCTTGACTCCGCGATTGATCGCGCGCGTCTCAGCCGCCATCTCGGCTAATATTACACCCGCCAAACGTTGACTTCGCCAGTTCAGATAATAATATGCCTCGATGCCCTCTAGCGACCTGTCATTAGCCGAATTAATATGCACACTTAGCATCAGCGTCGGGTTCTGGCCTTGTACCTCCATTGGTTTCTCAACTACCTGTACATTACTTCCGGCGGCAGCTAACAAACGACCAGCCCGCTCGACAATATCGGCGGCCAACTTCTTTTCACTTAATCCCGCTATAGTAACGGTACAGTCCGGATTCCCATCAGCAGCCGCCAAAACAACCTTTTGACCCACTAAAGCTGGTTCTTGGCGGATCAAGGCCAAGGTCTGGGTATCTTCACTAAAGCTAATATTGGCCCCCAGCGCCTTAGCAATGAACTCAACCGGTGCAAAGGCATGCCCGTGGTAGGCACGGACAAGTTCAGGGAGGTTATGGCGTTCTCCGTTTACCAATACCAGGGTGCTTCCAACATTGAACTCATAGGTATTATCCTTCTTGGTGACGATAATTGAACCCCGTCCGGGTGTCCAATCAACTTCGGCACCAAGATTTTCAGCCACTAACCGTAACGGAGCCAGGTAACCACGATTACCTTTTACTGCTTTATGTCTGGAGTCAAGATATCTTCCATTGATATTCAAGTCGGCATCTTCCGGCATTGGAATTCCCTCCATAGGAAATACTCCTACAGTCTATGGGAACCAAGGATGGAAAGTGCTATTTGGTATAGCGGTCTGCGACAGAAGAGGCGCCGAAGGAATTGGGTTTAATTTGGGCTTCGAACCCGCTACCAATGATCATGCCGACGAGATCTTTGACGATCTCCCGGCTAGAACCGATTTCACCCACGTCAAGGTGGATCTCGACATTAAGATCTGCATAGCCGTTCTCGGCAAGTTTCTCCGCCAGCCGGCCTGCCAATGAAAGGCTCTGTGAAGCCTCAAAAAAGAGGCGTTGCTTTAGATTAGCACCATATGTAGAGTCATAATACTTTTGATAATAATAACGGCCACCTTTGCCCTCACGATGAACAATAATGGCCGTTACAAAACAAGATCCATTCTCCTCTCTAAACTGCGAGTCGGTACCAATGATGAGTTTATGCCGCAGCAGAGGATCACAACTGACAAATTCGATGATATCCGCAAATACCTCTTCAAACGAAAGACGGCCCCGGGTGGGGCTTAGAAAGTACTCCTTTGACACCACAGGGCACCCCCTTTGTCCCAAACAATCATACTTTTATTATATCACAACCGCGCAAAGGCTTGACTAAGCTGAGCAAATTCACTTAGCGACAGGGTCTCACCACGCCGCTGACCAGCAATACCAGCAATCGCTAAAGCCGAATCAACCTGTTCGGCAGAATAATTTAGGTTAGCTGCGTTCTTAAGACAATTGGCTAGAGTTTTCCGCCGTTGCTGGAATGCGGCCTGAATGATAGCAAACAGCAACCGCTCATCACTTACCGTAACTGGTGGTTCAGGGTGCCTGATGATTGAGATTACCGCTGAGTCTACTTCAGGTGCCGGTAAAAATGAATTAGGTGAGACTTTAGCAACCAACTCAACCTGGCCATGGTATTGCAGATAGAGAGTGAGAGATCCATAGTCCTTGGTGCCAGGAACCGCTGTCAAACGCTTAGCCACCTCTAGTTGCACCATGAAAATCATCCGTTGCCAGTTGGTCTCAGATGAAATTATTTTAGTGATAATCGGTGAAGTAATATAGTATGGCAGGTTTGCGACCACCTTATAGCTACGCAACCCTACCAAGTCGGCCAGGGATAACTTAAGAAAATCTCCGTAGATCACTTCAAAGTTAGGATGCGCTGCTTCGAGCCGGGCTAAATGATCACTGAAATCGCGATCAATCTCGACGGCTAGCCAGCGGTCAACCTGATCAGCCGCTAGGTCTGCCAATACCCCAAGCCCGGGCCCGATCTCCAAAATAAAATCGTCCCGCTCAAAAGCTGCGGCGGAACAGATCTTTGCAAGGATATTCTGATCGACCAAAAAATTTTGACCAAATGCTTTTTTCGCTTTAAGCTTGTATTGAGCTAATACTTGTTGAACCATAGAAGGTTTATAGAGCTCGAAATTCATTTTGCCTGTCCCTGTTGTTTATTCAAGAATGTAAACTTTGACCCATTGACGGCCAAACTCAATAGCCTCCTCCAGGGTTTCGTAGCACAAATCAACCCTGTCACCCTTGATTGTCCCTCCGACATCGCCGGCTAACGCTACACCATATCCCGGTATATAGACCCGGGAACGGAGAGGAATGACCTTTGGATCAACCGCAATGATGCCGTAACCTGCTTCAAGACCGATCGCGGTAAACCCATCATCATAAGGATAAGTACATTCCGGCCCCGGATAGTAGGCGGTTGCCAGCATATCTTTAACCTCTCGATATCGGTAGGTGCCGGTTTCAGTGGCAACCATCTTAATCGGTTCTCTTTGCCCGACCAAAACCACTTGGTCAACCGGCTCGGCCAGCACCTGCTCAAATATCAGAACATCGGCTACCAATTCGCCGTCTCTTTTAACTATTTTCCGTGTTCGCTCGATCAAACCCTCCCTACCCTTTGTGACTATTTTCTCCGTTCCCTTATCAAGCGAGCTATCAGGCTTTTTCGTAACTCCAAACGGTATCGGAATCTGCTCGGTGATGTAATCTGCAGTCAAATTCGGCAAGGGAGGAGTTAAGACAGGGGTAGCAGATATCTCCTCTTCTGAGGCTAGCTCAATTTTCATATTCGTAGATAGATCGCTATGCAAATTCGGAGAAATCAGGGAAAAACGATCGAGAGGAATACCCAACTCGACGAGAACCCGTGCCACCGTTCGAACTCTGGTCAGATGATCAAAACCCACCCCATCGATGCTAACGGTAACAGTTCGGGTACTTGCAGAATAGTAGCTAAGAGATAGTGTGATGCCTAAGCATAATCCGACAAAGGCCACAAGAATCGGTGATATTGGTTTAGCCACCACCTTATCCTGGTCAATCATCCGTTTTCACCTCAGATTAACTAATGATCTAAGTGGTGGTAGTCTATCCAATTATTAACGGCCGAATTCAGATCCGAGTGCTTAAGATGAGCTCGCCGGTTGAATCATACAGCGTAGCGTGGATCATCCCCTCGAAGGTCTTCTCTCGTTCAAATCGAGTTCCGTCTGAGAAGATTAATTTAACGGTACCATTGCTTAGATCAGCCTGCTTGATAACCTTGCCCGCCAATAAGCGCTCCAATTCATGTTTTTCATTCATTTTTCTCACCTCGCCCGCAATCAAATATATCCTGCAAGCGTTCTATTATTTCTGATTTCGGCGTCCTATCAATTTTATCTAATAACTCCAAGATGGCTTCAAACTGATCTTCACTAATTATATTCGCCTTGAGAAGCTCCTCGTATGAACTGATTAACAGAATCTTGGCTCTAGCAAAATCTTGGTACAAATCGACCATTTATCTCTTCCTCTTAGTGATCAGGCTCACGATCGGTAATATCTACGAACTTTGCGAACTCCGGAATGAACTGAAGGATCGCCTTACCAGTTTGGCCCTTTCTATTCTTGCCGATGATCACCTCGGCAACTCCTTTGGTGCCCCTGGCTTCGGCTTGATCGGGATAATAATATTCATCACGATAGACAAACATCACCAAATCGGCGAACTCTTCGATATTTCCACTATCCCGCAGGTCGCTCATTACCGGCCGCTTATTATCCCGCGCTTCTACACCCCTGTTGAGCTGTGAAAGTAAAATGATCGGGACCCCGAGTTCTCCAGCCAGATCACGCAGCTCGCGAACTGCATCACCTACGACCAAAGCCCAGTTGCGATTGTTATCTGCTGGTGGTTTGATCAATTGTAAATAGTCGATAATGATTAACCCCAACTCCGGATATTGGCTTTTGACCTTTCTCGCCTTGGCCCGAATTTCAACGGTGGTAAGACCGCGCTTATCGACCACCAACAGGGGTAAGTCATTTAGGGAGTTAAAGACATTTAACGCTTGGCTGACCTTCCCTTCATCAGTAAGCTTCGTATTATACTCATAGCTAGTAATAATCGGGTCTCCTTCCCGATCACGCAAGCCAAAGAGCTCTCCGATGACAATTCGGTCGCCGATCTGCTCACTATCCATTTCCAAGCTAAAAATGAGTACGGGAATCTCCCGTTTAGCAATATTGACCGCAAAATTGAGCGCCAACGCGGTCTTGCCCATACTCGGCCGGCCGGCCAAAATGATCAGGTCTTTCTTTTTAAAACCGGTGGTCAAACTATCAATGGACGGATATCGAACCAAGAGGCCAAAGGGTTGGCTGCCTTCCGACCGATTGAGCAAATTTGTATAACACTGGCTTAGGATCGCTTTTAAATCATAGATTTCGTCCTGGCCGCCGCTTTGATCGGTGGTAGCTGCAAAAATCAGCTCCTGAGCTCGCTCGCGCAGCCTGGACAGATCTCCGTCGTCATGCGCGATCAGTTTTTCGATTTCTTCGACCGCAGCGAGTAATTTCCGTCGTCCGTAGGCCACCTGCAGCATTTCGATACTCGGCTCGAGCTCCGTTTTGCTGACAAACGACTCGGTTAGCTTTATTAGAACCTGATCGGCAGCAACAATCTCAGGCTCTTTGCGCAAGCGGTTATAAATCTGAGTATACGAAACCGTGCCACGCTCTTGATATATTTCTAAAATCACCTGGTAAACCAGGCGATTCTCCCGATCAAAAAAATAATCTGGTTTGAGGGAATCGATGACCTCGTCAATTAAATGAGGAAATTTAACCAGAATCCCTAAAATACGCCGCTCAGCCGGAATATCGCTGGGATACTGGAAACTTAGGTCTAAGGCAGGATTAGGCATCATACTCATCTGGGAATAACTCCTTCCAACGGCGGATCCGCTCTATATCTTCAGAATCTGGCTCCCGGTAAGCCGCAGCATTAGGGACCCCTTGGAACGACTCTTTCTTATCCTTGGCTCTGGCCTTTTCCAGATCTTCTAAAGAGAACCAGCCATTCTTGTGCCAGGAGACCAAGATTGCATTAAGGTACGCAAAGCGCGGGCTATCAGCTTTTTGCATCATTTCGCTAATTGCCTCCTTAATTACTGCCGGCTCAAGCCCATCATCAACCCACCTGGCCAAATCCTCAGAAATTTTTGGCGTGATCCAACCGGTTCTCTCCTCGTAATACCGTAATAAGTCGCCGAAGGGATCAACCGTTTGAGGTTGCGGTGGAGCCGGCGAAGTCTGTTTTTCCGCTGGCGGCTCGCACTCCGCTGTAGCGGCCGGTTCATCAGCACCGAAGATCGCCTTAAACTCCGGCTCCGGGAGAGGGTCGTGTACCAAGATGACTTGACCCCCATCCTCAGCGGATTCGATGGAAATCAACCCAAACTGCAACAGACGCGCCAAGGCTTCGTCAAACTGTGCCAAGGAAAGACCGGCCTGACAACCCACCGTAGCAGTATCGGTATCCATGTGCTCTTTAGCTTGCATGGCCAAAAACAGCCACAATACAACCCCATTCTTACCGAGATGCGGGTAGTAAAGGAATAAGAGCTCCGGGTAGACCACAAGACCAGAGCGGTTATGTCCCGAATATTTAAGGGAAAACCGTAATGACATCAAACTTCCATCCTAACTCACTCAATAATAAATTTGATTTTGGCGCGCGCCGTATCTATTTCCTCGTCGGGATAGGTTGCTATGCCAATACTCAGAGTGATGTGCAGTCAGCAAGTAATAGCTGCTCACAACGGTGTGAACTAACGGGCAACAACATCTGTTTCCCGTACGCATTCTTGGATTAGCGTGGCGATTTCTTAGACCAACTTTAATTCTTTCTTCCTAGTATCTTCTGCAGTAGAAGCGCTTTCCCTGCCGTTAACCTCAGTCAATAACCACTCTGCAACCGGCTGCACAATAAGATTAGGGTCAGGTTTTCGCGAAATACCTGACCCCCGTTTGATTACTTTGTTGATGCCTAATAACTAGAGTTCTAGTCGGGTTGTAGGCACTTTGTATTGTCCCGATGCGATCTTGGTTGTATACTCATTAACTCTGGCCATTACTGTAGCTGGGATCTTTACCGAAGACCAAACCGTTCCCACACCATTCTCCTTAATTCCCAGTTCCATGAGGCCAGCCTGGAGATTCCCTTCTACCAAGCTTTTAACACCAAAGAAAACACCCACGTCGACCATTTTAACCATACTGCTAATGACAGTGTTCGGAGCCAAACTACTCTGATCAGAGTCGACACCGATCGCCAGAACACCCTGCTCCCTGGCGGCCGCGATTACACCAAGACCACAGGCTCCCGCGGCATGGTAGAGCACATCAGCACCATTAGCAATCTGAGTTAAAGCCTTCTCCTTACCTTTATCCGGGTCATCAAATTTACCGGTGTATCCGACCAAGACTTTTGCAGCAGGGTTAACCGCTTTTACGCCGGCCCGAAAGCCCACCTCATATTTAATGATAATCGGGGTCTCCATCCCGCCGACGTAACCCACTACATCAGATTTGGTCATCATCCCGGCAATGACACCTTGTAGGAATGAGCCTTCATGCTCCTTAAATGTTATTGAGATCACGTTCGGCTGTTTAACAACTTCGTTGATCAGGCCAAAGTAGGTCTCCGGATACTCTTGAGCTACCCGGTTAATAGCATCAGCAAGCAGAAAGCCAATACCGAAGATTAGGTCATAACCCTGATCAGCGAGCATCCGTAGGTTGGATTCATACTCATCCATTTGTTTAGACTCAACCACCAGCGGCCTAATCCCAAGTTTTTCCTGGGCACGGAGCAGACCGCGATAAGCAGCATCGTTAAAGGATTGATCGCCCAAACCGCTAACATCTGTAACAACGGCAACCTTAAAGTCATTAGCACCGACTACCCCGCTGCCGATCACTACTACTAGCATCAAAGCAAGCAATAATCTGGAAACCTGCTTCAGATTAACTCCCCCTTAATACAAGAAGATCGCCTCACCAGCTACTTCTGTTGGCCCAGACTCAACTCCTTTAAAGTGAAGCGCCTGTCAGAATTGTAAAATAAGGGAGCCCTATCAGCCTATTCCCCGTGTTTGTTCTGATAAAAGATGTATACGCCGAAAGCAATTAAGGCCAGCGGCCAAGCCCAAGCAAAGATGAAGTTGGGAATTATCCGGCGTGCCAAGAGAGCAAGTCCGACGCCAATTAGAACTATCGCCACCGTGCGCTGTCTATCTGCTGGAGCCAGAGAAGCATCCCCAGCCTCCACCGTCTGCCAGGTGTCACCAACCCGTTCGGTGTCTATATAATCGGAAATCGTCGGTTCTTGTGGAATAACCACCCAGGCAAGCAAATAAGCTACCACCCCCGGACCCATTAAACCGGCAAAAACCCATAATAACCGCACAATCGAGACATCCACCCCGAAATAATTGGCCATCCCAGCCGACACCCCGCCAATCATGACATCCTTGCGCGATCGGTATAACCGTTTAGTCATTTTCTCCCCCCTTGCACGCCTCTCTCAGCGATAATATGGTTTGCTCCGGAATTCCCTCCATGCCCAGCACTTGTGCGCCACGGCCATGGTAATCCGTTCCACCTGTCGGAATCAAACCATATTTGCGCCCTAACTCAAAATAGCGGGAGACTTCTGCAGCCGAATGGGCGGGATACCAGACCTCAATACCGCCTAACCCGTACTTTACAAGCTCCCGTAAGTCCCAATCCCCGATCATTCGGCCTGGATGTGCCAGCACCGCTACTCCCCCAGCCTCAATGATCAACTCAATACCGCGCCTAGGTGTAATATAGTAATGAGGTACATAAGCTTTGCCGGTCTTAGATAAATAAGCATCGAAAAACAGATCCCGGTTATGCGGTGCGACAAGGCCTTTTTCGATTAATTTATCCATAATATGACTTCGGCCGATAAAACCGTCAGGATCAGCAGCCTCCGGAAAATCCGTCCACTCTAGTTCATAACCAAAGCCGCGTAGTTGAGCTAGGATCTCTTTAGCCCGTTCGCGGCGATGATAATGAATATCTGCACAACCCTGGATTAGCCCCGGATGTGTGTAGTCAATAAAATAACCTAATAAATGAACCTCTGTTTCTAAATAATCGGTGGTGATTTCAATGCCAGGAATAAAGGTCAACGGAAAAGTAGCAGCCGCTCGGGCTGCTGCAGCCAAGCCGGCAACAGTATCGTGATCTGTTAGGCTCAATACCGTAATTCCTGCCTGTACCGCTTTGGCCACCACGAGCTCTGGCGTATCAAGGCCATCGGATGCGGTGGAGTGAACGTGTAAGTCAATCAATCAGGTTCCCTCGACCATATTTTTCTTTGTAGTTTCAGGTGCATCTTCACCTTGCGGCGCCTCCGTGGCTCCCCGGCCAAGATAACCGATCCCCAGTGATATTATGGCACTTGAAATTAACAGAAAACCAGCGATTTGCCAAGATACGGCTTCTGCTTGTAACGCCGCAACCTGAGCAGAAATATCGTGAAATGCATCTACAATCGGGTTGTTAAAACGGAGATAAAAAAGCCCGCCCCAAATTGTACTGGCAGCAGTGGCCCCCCAACCAATCCAACGAAAAATCAATTGATACTTTTTCGGCTTACTCATCGCGGGACACCCCTTATCCCTACTAGTTTATTCGTGAGCATAACCCCTATTCCTCCAGAAAAACGAAGGGCCCCATCTCGGGGCCCCATTACTTGCAAAATAACCGTATGCTTAATTAAATAGCGAACTGACCGATGACTCTTCATGTACCCTAGTGATAGCTGAGGCCGTCAGGGGCGCAATGGAGAGCGTCTTGATCTTATCAAGCTGTTTATCCGGTCCTAGTGGAATAGTATTGGTAACCAAAACCTCTTTAATAGCCGGGTGCGCTAAGCGTTCCAAGATCGGCCCTGAAAAGACCGGATGTGTTGCGCAGACGTGAATCTCCGGCCGTGCACCATGCGCCAAAAGCGCCTTTACCCCTTCGAGCAAAGTCCCGCCGGTATCGATCATATCCTCAATAATCAATGGAACTTTGCCTTCAATGTCGCCCATGACATGGGTAACCTCAGAGACGTTATGCTCCGGATGGCGCTTGTACATGCCTACCAAGGGCAAATCCAGCCTCTTGGCAAGCTTTTCAGCTCGCTTGATCCCGCCGGCATCAAGAGCCACGACGCAAGCATTTTCCAGGTTCTTTTTCCGATAATACTCCGCCAATAATGGCAACACCGTCAGGTGGTCCACCGGAATATTAAAGAATCCCTGAATGGCCGGTGCGTGAAGGTCGAAGGTAATCACACGATCCACCCCGACGGCGGTGAGAACATCGGCTACCATCCGAGCGGAAATTGGTTCGCGCGGGGCCTCTTTGCGCTCTTGGCGCGAGTAACCGTAATGGGGAATGATCGCATTAATCCGACCTGCTGATGCTCGCTTCAGCGCATCTACCATTATCAGTAGCTCAACAAGGTTGTCATTAACAGGTGAGCAGATTGACTGCATTAAAAAAACATCATTGCCGCGGACGGTCTCATGAAATCTGACATAAATTTCACCGTTGGCAAAGCGTTTGATGTTAACCTTACCAAGCTCTTGACCAAGTAATTCAGCTACCTCAGCAGCTAAATCGGGGATAGACGTGCCGGCAAAGATATTCAGTGGTGCTTGCATTTAATAGGGGCCTCCTTGAAAGGTAGGTAGTAGACCATATCTCTATTCTAGGCTGATCCCCTAAATCCTGTTTCTATTTGCTAGTTTACCGCAAACGATTGTTTAAGCAACAGTGCCCGATCCAACTCCCTGCGCCCACTTGCCGCAGCGATCTCCCCACCTGGCCAATACTGTTTTGTCTACACAGATCTGGACGACTTCACACCGATTCGGACAACCGCTGCATTCAAAACTTTGGGCATGATAGTTTAATTCAGCTGCTTCAAACCCTTTGAAACTGGTCTTTCCGCTTTTTTCAACCGCAGCTTTACCCAGCAAGGCAGCGCCAATCGCCCCCGTAACACCGTGGTGCGGTGATACTTGTACCTGCTGGCTAAGGGCGGCTTCAAAAGCCGCTTTTATTCCTTTGTTAGCAGCAACACCCCCTTGAAAAATGATCGGAGCAGCGATCTCCTTGCCTTTAGCTACATTGCTAAGGTAATTACGAACCAAGGCTTGACATAGTCCGGCGATGATATCCTCTAAACGGTGCCCCGTTTGTTGTTTGTGAATCATATCCGATTCGGCAAAAACCCCACACCTTCCGGCTATTCGTACCGGGGTGCTAGCCTGTAAGGCCAGATCGCCAAAGCGTTCAATCGGAATATTTAACCTTTCCGCTTGGTGATCTAGAAAAGAGCCTGTTCCCGCTGCGCACACTGTATTCATCGCAAAATCAACTACTATCCCGTTCCGAATAATGATGATCTTCGAATCCTGACCGCCAATCTCTAAAACGGTCCGCACCTCCGGATTGACCTGCAAGGCGCCTACAGCATGGGCGGTAATTTCATTTTTGACCGCATCAGCACCAATTAACACCCCGGTAAGGTAGCGGGCGCTTCCCGTGGCTCCCGCCCCCACAACCGTAACGTTCGCCGGAATCAAGTCGCGGAGCCGTGCTAATCCCTCCTTAACTGCTTGAATGGGGTTGCCTTTAGTTCGGATGTATAAAGACTCGAGCAATCTACCCTCAGCAGAAACAAGAGCAAAATTTGTACTAACCGATCCCACATCGACACCAAGAAAGACCTGCAACTCAATACCTCCCGCGTTTTCCTAGATACAGCATTGGTATACCCAGGAAAACCGCTGAGAATACTACAACGATAGTTTGAGTCCGATTTTAGCCCCCCAATCATCACTAACCGCTTGATCCTCCCACACCCACTTTCTGTCCAAGGCCACGCTGAGATCACACCGCTCGCGCAATTTTCGGGTGGTGGATACGGTAGACGTAACAGTGGTCTTCTTGGAAATCAGCTTGTCCCACTTGTGATCAGCTTTCAAGGTAAGCTTGCCCGCCCATTTTTTGCTTTTTGGCAGTTCCAGACCGAAACTTGCGGTAACTGAGGCATCTGGTTTGAGCTCACTTTGTGTTTGGATCCGGCCTTGTATCTTCAGGGATTTCGGCCAATTCCCACGCCCCGTGCGACTGAGCCATACTTGGTATTCTTCAAGGGTTTTCCCGGCCAAGTAGCGTTTAGAGTCATAGGTTAACCCGGTTTCCACTGTTGCCTGCTCACCTTTGCCCAACCACCGCAGCAGATGTTCGCGGGTATGATAGCTCTTGGTCAGTCTGTCGGGGTATGTTTTATCAATTGTTCGATAACCAAACTTTAGGCTGCTCGCTGGGCTGATCTGCTGCTGCCACTGGAGCTCGTAGTTATTAACCCGCCAAGTGTATTGAGAATTCCGATAGTGATTAGACCAACCCCCGCCAATCCTAGAGATTAACTTCGTGCTAATTTTATCTGCCGACTCTGCCCATGGATGCTGGTAGTCTTCGCCGCTATTGATTAGTGCTTCCCCCAAAACCCAGCCATCTAAAAACCAGTCTTGTCCTTCTAAGGCCCGATTCACCGAAAAATCGAAGATCCCGGTAGACCAGACTTGATCAGTCCAACTCGGCCGATTGATCGGTTCTTTGGACTCTGAATATAGCTCCCATTCACCAGAAACATAGTCCCGATGCGGCTTATTCGAATAAGCTTTGTGCTCACCCTTTATTCTGGCTACCCATGATCCTTGCTCGCCAGGGTTCCACCATGCCTTGAGTTTACTTTTGTGCTCATAACCCAGATTGTACATATTTGCCACATCCTCCGGTTGGTCGAAACGAGTATAGTTCAGATTGAGCTTGTCCCAGCCGGTATCATGGTTAATCTTTATCTCATTGGCCAGCCGAAACTTGGCCACCTCATCAAACGCATAGGCCCGGACTAACGGGGCTACAGATAACTGCCAGCCATTGGGCATATCCCAGCCGGTTTTCAAACTGAGATCACAGTACGAATCATCACCCTTGCCGGCGACATACTGAATAGAAACATTTGACTCTGCTGCTAGAACGCCTAACTGACAAAGAATCATGATGATTAGGCTTGTCCACACTTGCCATTTGAAAAATCTCCACATTGCTTTCTCTCCTCTACAAACTCCATAATTGGCGGTATAGATAAGGTAAGTACCGGTTCATTAGGTCTTGGTTAACAGCAGGAATTGCCCCTGGGTCCTCACAGCTGTGGGCCAAACGATCCAAATTTGCATCCACCTGGATAAATGGTAGGTCTTCCGAATCAACAACGACAAATATGCCGCTTCCGTCAATGCTTAAATAAGTTGGTGAATAAATCCGATTTCCGGAAACATAGTAGCAGTTATTTTCTTGCGCTCGGGCCCATTCCCCATGTAAAGCCGTGATCTCTAAATCTTCCGGCCAGTCTCCCAGGCGAACAACAATTTTTGCCCCCCTAGCCGCCTGCATCCGAGCCAATTCAAAGTACTGTTCTTCTCCAGCAAAGGCCAGCGCGATGGGGCCTGCAGCAGTTTCAAAGACTTTCACCTGTCTGCCTGGCACATATCCGTCCTTAACCTCCTGGGGGGAAAGATGGGTCTTAAACTGGTAGCAGCATTTACCCGTCGGATCAAAACAATAGCAAAGCTCCCGCTTGTGGGCCCTATTATAAAGGGTTCTTGTCCCGACGATGATCCATAACTCGTACTTGAGAGCCAAACTGCCCCAGAATGCTTCGAAGGAATCAAGGATCAGGTTAGTAACTCGTGATGTCGAAATTGGCGCTAATTGTGTTAAAACCTCAGCCGCACCTGTGGTTAATACCACTGCGCCCGCTCCGACCTCACAAGCCTTATCAAAAAGGTAGGTTGCCTTTTCAAGCAGTCCCGTTAATGAATCCGCCTCTAGCATTGATCTCTTAACCAGCGCAATGCGGCCAGGTTGTGGTGTACACTTTTCTTTAGCTTTGGATCTATGCGTGTAAATAAGTTTTTTGATCCGCTCGGGGTAAAACAGAAAAAACGTCTCCACTTCGTAATACAACTCCCGAACCGGTTCCCATTTGATGTTGTCAATTAGATTTCTCAGCGTAGTCACCGAGATCACCTCCAGTACTGCCCCAGTGAATATTTGTTGCCGCCAAGAGTCCTGCGGCATCGCGGAAATCTTTGGCCGCCGCTAAATCAAGGTTACGAATTAATACTCCTTCTTTTTCCTTTTGGGGTGAGATCAAATACCCAAGATCCAAGCTAGTGAGATTGGTTAACAGCGGATCAATATGAGCTAAAATGCCGGTCGGGGGGTATAGCGAAGCCGGGCCACAGATAGTAGTCAACCCTTGGTAAGCGAATTTAATGGCCCGGCCAACCATACAACTCTCTAGGGTAAAAACCCCATTTGACTGAGCAATCTGCCACACCCCGAGTAGCTGTTTTCGATAGTCATAAAAATTGCTGATGGCTTGAAGACTGATGATGATATCGGCACCTTGTAGGGTCAAAATACGGCCCATCTCCGGTATCCACGCATCCCCACCAAGCACTAAGCCAATGGTGCCCTGATCTGTTTCTGCGGTAATGATCTGCTCTCCAGATTGAAACCCTTTTCCCAGATCAAGAGTGGAAAAATGAATCTGCTGCTGGGCTAAGACCAGTTTCCCATCTCTGTCCACCAAGTAACCCTGGTGCAACAGCCCTTTATCAGTAGCTTCTAGAGTTGTTCCAGGCACTACCTGAACACGGTGATTTCTGGCCAGTGTAGTGAAAAAGTCTAACCACTCACCGGTCCAAAAACCGCCTAGCCGAGCGACTAACTGACTCGTTTTTTGATCAACTCCATATTCTATCGTCTTGCGAGACTCTGGAGAAAATAAGAGCGCCGTGAGGGCCGGAAAGACAATTAGATCTGCCCCAGACTCTGTCCCCTGTGAAAACAGGAAGATCAACTTCTTTTCTAGCTCAGGCCAAGAGTACCGGCTGAGATCTGAAATGGACAGTTGAACCACGGCGGCCTTAATTGTTGCCATGCAGAATCCCCCCGCACAATACGTCTCACCCATTCTTACGCGGCTGGCAACAAGAAAAGCACACGTGTCCAAGCTAAAAATTCATCTCCGATCTTCCATTTCCTTTTATTTCCAAGACGATTGCAAAAAAAAATGGGTGCACGGACACCCATCTAGAAAAGAAGACCTGCTTTAGCAGCAGGCCCCAAAGAATAAAGATATTAGAAAGTCTAATTTAGTAGACTGGAGTTAACCAATGCTTATATTTTGGATTACGTCCTTTGACTACGTCAAAGAAGAGGGTCTGTAGTGACTTGCTTAGCTGCCCTACCTTGCCATCGCCAACCGGACGGTGATCGATCGAGGTAATCGGAGTGACTTCTGCGGCCGTTCCGGTGAAGAAGGCTTCATCACAGATGTACAGTTCCGTACGATCGATCTGACGTTCTTCGATATCTAGCCCTAGCTCCTGCTTGGCTAAGGTTGCCACGGTTGCTCTGGTGATTCCTTCCAGAATATCCGCTGTACAAGGCGAGGTAATCAATTTACCGTTGCGCACAATAAATAAGTTTTCGCCGGTACCTTCGGAGACATGTCCATCAGTTGAAAGATAAATCGCTTCATCGTAACCGTCATTAGCCGCGTCATTTTTGGCTAGCGCTGCACCCGCATAGGACCCGTTACATTTGGCCCGCATGGGAATCATGTTATCCTCCAAATGGCGCCAGGAGGAAACTTTGACGCTCAAACCCTTAGAGGTATCAAGATAGGCCCCAAATGGGAGCGCAAAGACCAGAAAATCATCGGGCATTTTACTACACAAAATGCCTACCTCCGTGCCAGACTTGTACAAGATCGGCCGAATATAGGCATCTGTCTTGAACTCATTTTTCTTGAGCAACTCCACCGTGACTTGCGCCATCTCTTCAGCGGCGAGCGGCGATTTCATCATAAAGATGCGTCCCGAGCGTTCTAGCCGCTGAAAATGCTCGAGCAATCGAAAGACGTATAACTGCTGATCATCTTCGTTCCAGTAGGCCCGGATACCCTCGAAAACAGCTGTGCCATATAAGAAGGCGTGGGTCTTAATGCTAATTTTTGCATCTTCAATTGGTACAAACTGACCTTGGAAATATGCGTACTCTCCCATAACTCTACTCCTCCACTTCTTGTCGGGAATTAAAGTATATTGTACTGTACAGAATTACGGGTGTCAATTTTTAGGCAAACTTCCAACTCTTACTACCCCATTAATTGGCTGATATGTATCGGTACTAAGGATCTCCCGACTAACCACACCCTCTGGACCAACATACTTTTTCCACACCCTAACCTTACGACCAGGGAGTGCCTCCTTCTCAATTACCCGCTGCCCGGGTTTAAGAGCTGGGTCATATCGTTCCGTCCACACCGGTTGGATGGTCTCCAATTCCTCAACTTCAATCTGAATCCGCCAATCATAAACCCATTTGCCAAGGATCTTAACGTCGAGATAGTTGTGGCCAATGATCGATTTGATCAGAACCGGTCTGACTGTTTCATTATGGATTTTTAAGTCCAAGTAATCGTAAAAAACTGTGGCATCCCGACCTAGACCCACATATGCACTCGGCAAACTGTGCTTATTTCGCTCAAGAATCGTTAAGTTGGCAAGGACCGCTGCGTTATACAGAGTAGTCGAAACCTGACAAACACCACCACCGACACCCGGGACTAATTCACCATTAACGATAATTGGCGCCTCTTCGTAGCCGGATTCCGGCAAACGCGGACCCGTTAACCGATTGAATGACAATACTTCACCAGGCAATAAGATTTTATTATTAATCGACTGAGCAGCTAAGCGAATATTCTTAACCCGGCTAGTATTACTCGGACTAAAGTAAGTACGGTAAGAGGCAACAACCTCACTAATCCCGAGGCCGACTGCTTCTTCAGTATCTAGCTTAGGATGCATTTGTTGAAAGGGTATGGCTAAGGAGTATGGCGGAGCCTGCCTAAGCAGGTCCTCGACCAGATCGGCTATCTGATCAAGATCAATCGTCCGCCCTGCCTGAGCGGGAATCAGTTTGACCTGATATCCGTCTGGTAACACCTCCCACCGAGCTGAAACCGGTGGCACTTGCGTTTTTGCACGTAACGGCTCGAGTGCGCGTTCTAACCTTTCTTGGTCGATAGTCACTTGTGGGATAATTAATAAACCTTCTTTAAGGATCTTGCGTCGCGCAGCCCGTTGCAGAAACCAATTGCCGGTTCTACCTGCCCGAAGGGCTTGATCCGCCATCTTGGCATAGTCAAAGTCGTAGCCGAGTTCACCGGCCGTCAATACGCCAACGACACCATTTGCTTCAAAGCTAATCGGTTCTTCCAAACGGGGACCGAGATACTCCTCAAACCGTTGGATCAAGGCATCCCGATTAAGCTTACTCAAAGATAGATCCTCTAAATATACCCCTTCGATTACATCGGTACGCAAAAAATCATAGGTGTAAAACCCGCCTAGAGAGCCTATTCCTAAAACCATCAGGACCGCTACTAAGACCAGAAAGATATTGCGTTTACTAAGGGTGATCTCAATATACACTGCTATAGCTTCACTAAGCCCCCTTATCTTTTCTGGTTGCGGTTACGGCGAAGCTCCGCTTTGGATGCCCGTTTCAGGTATTTAACCGAAGTCCAAATGTTTCCCTTTTTCCGGTAGATGACACCTAAATTGTGTAGGGCAGGAGGAAAATCCGGATCTAGCTGTATAGCACGTTGACAATACTCCTCAGCCGTCGCTAAATCACCTTCTTCGTGCATCAGCGCGCCCAAATTTGAGTACGGCGCCGGGTTTTGCGGGTTGACCGCAATACTCCGCTCGAAGTACTCCTTGGCCCGCTGTACGTCCGTGCCACGCCGGATTTGTAATATGCCCAGCTGATTCCAGGCCTCACTCTCCATCTCCCCATTGTTAATTAACTCCTGAAAGATCTGTTCAGCCTCGGCAAACCGCCCATCCCCGAGCAAAGCCTTCCCCGTATTTAATTGTTTCTCAGCCGCTGTTAATTCACACTTTTTCATGCTGCATTATTCTACAACCTCACTAACGCCAACCTGCTACCCGATGTCGAATTACTATGATTATTAGCATTGCTGTCCACAGATACCCATATGCAGGGTAAACAGTACTTATTAGCTGTACAAATCCTGCCCGCGCTACCAGCCAAGCCAAAAGGGCGGCCAACAATGATCCGATCAGAGGATGAACAGAAAGGGCTCGGTATCGGCTATTCAGGGCAAATAGATCTGCAATCGCCGATGTATACATCGCTAATATCAATAAGGCTAAGTAAGCAATCCGGGCCCAGTAGCTTCCTAATGAGGCAATATGGGCCATCGGAATAGCACTCTCTGTTGCTCCCGGGGTTAAATAAATACCTAACCAAAACAAGAGTAATAATAACCCTAGGATCAGCCCGGATAATAGCCCAGCCTGTTTAGCTGTACAAGTATCTGGAATATAGTTTCCTAACCCGGAAAAGACCGTAATCACGGTACCTAAATTAAAGGCTGCATAAAGTATGGCTGCGATCAGCCAATTAGGAAGTAGCGTTAATTTCGATAACGGTATCAGCGCCGGGACTAGTGAATATGAACCTGCTAATGTTGGTGTAGCGGCCCAACCTGGAATTAGCTGTCCGGCTAAGACGATAAAAACGACTAAAATCAGCAATGGTACTAATAGTTTGTTGACCTGTACCAGACTAGCTGCCCCACGAGCCATTCCAATTACGCACGTGAGCGCAAATAATAACGAGCTTATTTTGGTTGGAATTTGCCAAAACGCTGCTATTGCCTCACCACCACCGGCAATCATTACCGCTAGCCCGGCAAAAACATACGTACCAGCAACTAGATCCCCCCAAACAGCTAAACGTGGTCCCAGCAAGATCTGGCAGGCCCTCCGATATTCGGTAAATTTCTGCTGGTATGCCGAGGTCATCATAAAACGGGTCCACACGATTAATACACTAACCGATAGCCCGATTCCCACTAACCCCATCCAGCCAAACTGGACAAAAAATCGGTTAATCTCTTGTCCGCTGGCAAAGCCGGCACCAACAACGGCGCCAACGCAGATTGAGACCAACCCGAACAAATCATGATAATTCTTCTGCACTCATCCCCCTCCTCGGATTGATGCATATTTTCCAACAATTTCCCATATACTTGCCTATGTATATGCGGAATCCGCGGAAAACAATTCGATGGAGAGGGCAAAGTATGCTTAATAAATCACCTATTCAACCTCTATTAAACCGTATCTCGATGCTCGAAAGAGTACATTGGGAAACGCCTTACGCTGCTGAAACACTAGCCTCTGCTATTGACAGACAATTAAAGTCCATTAGAAATAGCCATTCAGAATTAGTTCTAGTCTGTATCGGTACTGACCGATCAACCGGAGATGCGCTTGGGCCAGTCATCGGGTCCCAGATCATTGATACGATCCCCGGGCTTCATGTTTATGGAACTTTGGACGAGCCGGTTCACGCCGCCAACTTAACTGAGAAAATCGAAATAATAACCTCTTTGCACCAGGGGCTCACCATTATAGCTGTTGATGCCTGCCTAGGAAAGGTCGAAAATGTTGGCTATATTAGCGCTAAAAGCGGGCCTCTTTATCCGGGTACCGGAGTTAATAAAACCCTGCCGTGTATCGGAGATCTACACATTATCGGTACCGTCAATGTCGGCGGATTTATGGAATATCTAGTACTGCAAAACACCAGGTTAAGTCTGGTTATGAATATGGCTAGGGTTATCAGTGAAGCACTGTCCCTAGCCATCAGAAATCACCTCAGTTTACCTGAAGTTTCAGCAACCCAACATTCCTAATTAGCTAGTTAGCTAAGTGGCAATGCCGGCGCTTATTCCTTTTTGGGGTTGGCCTTGGCTACGAGTTTTCCTTCCGGGGTCGGCATCTCACAGCTGCCGGAAAAGAAACCACCATCTTCTATCACAATAATTTTCGTTGATGCGTTACCCTCTAACCGCCCTGTTGGTAATACTTCCAACCGTTCGGCTACTTTGACATCGCCCTTGAGAACTCCACCGATGGTCAAGTTGACCGCTTCGACCTTCGCCTCTACCTTACCATCTTTGCCGATGACCATGTTTCCATCACAGCTGATTTCTCCAATCACCGTACCATCAACCCTGAGCATGCCCTTGGCGCGAAGCTTGCCTTCAAACAGCGCTCCCGGCGCAATCAGAGTCCCCATTTTATCCAACTTGTCCGGGGAAACAGCAATTGGCTCTTCTTTTCTAAACACACTATTCCACCTCACACTTATTTGGTTATGTCAAAGCCTGTAATACGTTCTTCTCCTCATCGGAGAGCTGATACGTTGATTCGCCGTCCTTTACTGGTTTAGCATATACCCTAGTCTCATCTCGGCCATAAAGCCCGCTTAACACAATTCCTTCACCGCTGCCCTTTAGGAAGGCTAAAGAAAAACTCTGATCCCCGCCGACACCCGGGAAAGCATTATAGCGAACCAAACCCACCTTGGACACTGCTGTTTCCGTCCATTCTTCTAATTGCGCTACCCGTTCCTCTAGCCGGACCTGAGCCTGCTGAATCTGCTCGAATTCGGAAAGATATCGATTTACCAGATCGTCTAAGCCTCCACCGTTTGGGAGCATCTCCTCCAAATGCTTATTTAAACGCCTAAATTTCCCATAGGCCGTTAGAAACAAGATAAAACTCGCCCCCATCACCACTAACATTGCCATCAGAACCCAGATAATAAAGTCTTGACCAAACTGCATCCCTTTTACTCCCTCCGCTGCAAAGCCAACGAACTCGCTTCTAGAATAATTTCCTTGACGCTGCGCCCCAAATATGCTGCTGCCTTTTGGCAATCAGCGTACTCCGGCGAGACATTAAGTGGCCCTTCAGGAACCTGAGCCAGCTTAACTCTGATCGGAAAATCTTCGATCTTCACGGTAATCACCGACCGGGGCAGAGTTATGCGCTTCCTATTTGCATAGGAAAGGCCGATGGTGGTGGTTTCCGCAAAAATAATCTGAGCCGCTTTCATCAGGTCCGCCGATCGCACCATAACCCTTAGGAGATGACCGGGGCGTCCCTTTTTCATCACCACCGGTGATACGGCTACATCTAGCGCCCCTGAGCTGATCAGTTTATCCGTCACAACCGGGTATAGACGGCCATCCATATCATCAATGGTGGCTTCGATAATCATTACTTCCTCGGCTTCGGTCTTCTCATACTGCCCCAACCAGACCGCGCGTAACAGGTTAGGATACTCTTGCGGATCGCGTTGGCCAGCCCCATATCCAATGCTTACCAACTGCCCACCCGGCCAACTCTGTCGAGCTCGAGTTCCAACCAAAATCGCCGCACCAGTTGGTGTAATAGCTTCCCCTGTTGGTACATCCCGCTGCTTCAGGTGGTAGCCCTGTAAAAGCCTGGCTGTAGCCGGCGCCGGCAAAGGCATTATCCCGTGTTCGGTCTGCACAGTTCCTTCCGTAAAAGGCAGGGTAGAGACAAAAACCGGTGGCCGCCCGGCCAAATAATAGGCCCAAGCGAACCCACCAATATCTAAGATCGAATCCAGAGCACCGACCTCATGAAAATGTACCTGGTCGGGATGGACCCCATGAACCTCACCCTCGGCCTGAGCCAAAATCGTGAAAATCTCAGAGGCGAGCTCAATAACCTCTGGAGGCCAGTCACTGGCGCCAAATAATTCATGAATCTGACTTAAATGGCGGTGGCTGCTGCATTTCTCGCCGGAGAAAATAACTTGCCTCGCCTTAATGCCGCAGCGCGTCACTTCGGCCACCTCAACCTGCCAGGGCTCTAACGGGAGAGTTCTTAGTCTATCAATAACCTCCGCTAAGTCAATCCGGTATGAGAGTGCGGCCAGTAGCATATCGCCACTGAGCCCGAAAGTAGCATCCAAATATAGAACCTCACTCACCGGGTACTACCCCCTTATTGACTATATGTGCATAGTACCCGGCGCCAAACCCATTGTCAATGTTTACAACAGCAACCCCGGCTGAACAAGAGTTCAGCATCGTTAATAGCGGTGCCAATCCCTGGAAATTGGCCCCATAACCTACACTGGTCGGAACCGCCACAATAGGCTTGTCCACCAGCCCTCCAACTACACTCGGCAGAGCACCATCCATCCCTGCGACCACGACAATAGCATTCGCCGCGGCAAGCTCATCGCGCACAGCCAATACCCGATGAATTCCGGCTACACCCATATCATAATAGCGCCGGACATTCGAGCCGAGATACTCGGCAACGATGGCTGCCTCTTCAGCGATGGGGATATCAGATGAACCGGCAGTGACTATCGCAACTCGCCCGTGCAAGCGTTCCGGTAGCGGACCTTTGGCGATAATCTTCGCTTGAGCAAAATATTGGGCCTCCGGGACTTTTTCCACCACAGCGCCGAATTGTTTTGCACTGGCCCTGGTAGCAAGAACCCTCTCTTCACGCTGACTCAAATGAAAAAAGATTTGTTGAACCTGTTCCACGGTTTTGTCCGCACAATAAATAACCTCAGGGAAACCACACCGCCGCTTGCGATCGATGTCAATTTTGGCAAAGCCTAAATCCGTAAATCCGCAATCTTGCATCTGTTCTAATAACCTCCGGATTGTTCAGCTATTTCACGTAAGGCCTGCAAAGCATGTTGAACATCTGCAGCGGTATTAAAATGGCTGAAACTAAATCTGACCGCTCCCTGAGGAAATGTTCCCAGGGTTTTATGGGCCAACGGGGCACAGTGCAGCCCGGCCCGTACCGCAATTCCATAGACTTGGTCTAAAATGTATGCTAATTCATCAGGATTCAAAAAATCAGCAACCACACTAACGACCCCTACCCGCAACTCCGGCGATTGCGGGCCTAATATCCGGAGACCGGAAATATCTGAGCAACCATCAAGAAAGGTCAGTGTATGTTCACGGATAGTAGAAGCAATTTGCTCCAGTCCAACCTCGGAAATATACTGCAGTGCCGCTCCAAGCCCAGCTATCCCACTGGTATTGAGTGTGCCGCTTTCATAGCGATACGGTGTCTCGCTCGGCTGCTCCAAAAGTTCAGAATGTGTTCCAGTGCCCCCGTGGAGCAATGGTTCGAGCTCGCACCCTTTCCTGACATAGAGGGCACCCGTTCCCGTGGGGCCTAACAAAGCTTTATGACCGGGAAAAGCCAGCAGATCAACTGGCAGTGTATTAAGGTCAATCGGTCTTTCCCCGACCGTTTGCGAGGCATCAACCAAGAAGGTGATCCCCCGCTGGCGAGCAAATTCACCGACTTCACTAATCGGCATCAACCCTCCGGTTACATTTGAAGCATGGGTTAAAGCAATCAGACGAGTATCTGGGCCAACAGCCGCGACTACATCATCTACACTAACCAGACCCTGTTGGTCGGCTTGCACAACTGACACTTTTGCTCCAGCTGCTTCCAGGGCAAATAAAGGGCGAGAAACGGCATTATGTTCCATGCTGGATAAAACCGCATGTCCGCCCTTTGCTAGTACACCCTTAATTGCCAAATTTAGCGCTTCTGTCGCATTCCCGGTAAAAACAAACTGACTAGGGTCTTCGATATTGAAAAAATGAGCCAAGTCCTCACGAACTGACTCGACCATTGCCTGGGCCTCCCTGGCGAGGGCATGTCCGCCTCGGCCAGGATTAGCACCGGCTCGGCGGAGAAACTCCCCAACCTCACGGTAAACACATTCCGGTTTTGGCCATGAGGTTGCTGCATTGTCTAAATAAATCATGGTTTTCACCTTATCTCCGTCCTAACAACTCTATTAGCCGATTTAGTTCATCCTCACTATAGAAATCGATCTGGATCTTCCCCTGACCCTTTTTATTGCATTCGATGTTCACCTTAGTACCTAAAGATAGCCTCAGTTCATCTTCTGCCGCGGTTATGTACGGATCTCGGCTGATCTTTTTCTCCTTGTTCCGACGTTCATTAGGTGTAGCCCGCCTCAGCCGCTCGCAGATTTCCTCTGTCTGCCGCACATTTAAACCTTGCGAGATTACTTTTTCGAAAACCTGGCGCTGTGCGCCTTCAGGAAGGCCAATCAAGCACTTTGCATGTCCCATCGATATAGTTCCACGTGAAACAGCATCCTGAATTTGCTGGGGTAAAGCCAACAGTCTGAGGGTGTTAGCCACCGCCGGCCGGCTTTTCCCGACAACCTGGGCGATCGCCTCCTGAGTTAGGTTGAATTCTTCAGCAAGCCTACGATAGGCCAGGGCTTCTTCTATGGGATTAAGATCCTCCCTTTGCAGGTTCTCCACCAAAGCCCATTGGATCATTTGATCCTGATCCAGTTCTTTTACAATAACCGGTACCGCTTCTAAACCCGCTAACTGTGCAGCGCGGAAACGGCGTTCACCCGCTATCAAAATATATTTCCCGTCTTGGTCGTCCTTTACTACAAGAGGCTGGATAATCCCGTGTTCTTTGATTGAGTCAGCCAATTCACGCAGCTTCTCATCATCAAATTCGCGCCTCGGTTGATATGGGTTCGGCGTAATCTCAGCGACCGACACCTCACGGATCTCATGTTCCGCTACATCATCCGTATTGATTAAAGCTTTTAGTCCTCTGCCAAGTGCTTGCCTAGCCACGTTTGATCACCTCGTCCCTTAACGCCTTGTACGCCACGGCCCCTTTCGAGGTCGGATCATACAATAATATTGGCTTCCCATAGCCCGGGGCCTCACTTAGACGAATGTTCCGGGGGATAATCGTCTCAAATACCTTGCCTGCAAAGTATCCTTTCACCTCATCTATTACCTGTTGAGCAAGATTAGTCCGCGAATCATACATCGTCAATAGCACCCCGGTTATTTCCAACGAACGATTTAAATGTTTTTTGACCAGGTTAACTGTATCTAAGAGTTGGCTTAATCCTTCTAATGCATAGTACTCACATTGAATCGGTACAATTACTCCATCGGCCGCCGTTAGAGCATTTATCGTCAGTAGGCCCAGCGAAGGGGGACAATCCATGATGATATAGTCATATCGATCAGTTAATCCTTCAAGGGCCATCTTCAAGCGGTATTCTCTACTCATCATCGAAACGAGCTCAACTTCAGCACCGGCTAATTGGATCGTCGCCGGCAAAATATCCACACTAGACAATTCCGGATATTTACATGTCACAACCGCCTCTGCCACAGGGATATCGTTAATCAATACGTCATAGATCGATTTATCCACCTCTGATTTATCAATCCCCATCCCGCTGGTGGCATTCCCTTGGGGATCGATATCGAGCATCAGCACTTTTTTGCCTGCAGCCCCCAAATAGGCAGAAAGGTTTACCGTCGTTGTACTCTTGCCAACCCCACCCTTTTGGTTAACTACCGCCAAGATCCGCCCCATCAAGACTGCCTCCTACTCGCTTTAGATATATTGATCGTCAATTGATAACTATCTGCTTGATCTTCTTCGGTCACTTTAACCGCGAGACCACTCGCCTGTAACTCCTTAACCAGGTGTAATACCGAATTTCTAAACAAGCGCGCATCCTTAAAAATTCGGATGACTCGCCTTTCTTTGCTTGGTTTTTCAGTCAGCAACTGTTCAACCAGGGCTTCGGTTTGCTTTACTGACAAACCTGCCTTAACCACCTGCTCCACTACCTTTTTCGCCAACTCTGGCGGCAGTTTTAAGAGCACTCGCCCATGGCGTTCAGTAATTATTTCCCGGGAAATATAATCCAAGACTTCAGGCGGCAAATTAAGTAATCGAACTTTATTCGCTATTGCACTCTGACTCTTGCCCAGGCGCGCCCCAAGTTCTTGCTGGGTTAGCCCATATTCCTCCAGCAATTTTTTGAATGCGATCGCTTCCTCAATCGGAGTTAAATCCTTGCGTTGGAGATTCTCAACCAGCGCCACCTCTGCAAGCTCCTGATCCGTGTAGTTGGCAAGAATCGCGGGGACCTCTGTCAGTCCGGCCAGTTGGGCCGCCCGCAGTCTCCGTTCCCCTACAACCAATATATATTCTGATTTTTCGCCTGCAGACATAGTGACAACCAACGGCTGGAGAATTCCGTGCGTCTTGATCGATTCTGTGAGCTCCTGGAGCTCCTCGTCATTAAAACTACGCCGCGGCTGAAAGGGATTGGGATTAATCGAGCCAACCGGAAGATTGAGCAGGGCGCGAGAGTCGGTTTGCGAAGGTTTTCGCAACAATTTGCCCCAAATCGTATCGGTCATATATGCATATCCCCCATAATGTTCCACGTGAAACATTCTTTGGGATAGTTTTTCGGCAGAGCGGAGCGTATCTCCTCTAGCGGAGTGGACGTTTAGCGGGAAGACCAGCCCTGCGGGGGTAGCGCTGCGGGGTCGATGAGACCTTTTCAACTTGTACTAAGGTATGGGTTTCACCCGTAGGAAGCTCATAGTCCCTGAGTCCAACTAGTGCTCCACCTAGGATTTCCAGGGCCGGCTGAGCCTCCTCAGCTTCCTCGCGGGCTGTTTCCCCCTTATAAGCCCAAAACGTCCCCCCGGTCCTTAACAGTGGGAGTGTATACTCATAAAGAATAGATAATCTAGCTACAGAACGAGAAACAACTATCGCAAAGCTTTCTCTTAGCGCCCGATCTTGGCCGGCCTCTTCGGCACGGAGGTGCATCGCAGTAACATTGGTTAAACCCAGCTCGTTCGCGATACGGTTTAGAAAGGCAACCTTCTTGTTCTCGCTATCGATGAGCGTAACTTGAAACTCTGGAACGGCAATAGCCAACGGTACGCCGGGAAAACCGCCTCCGGTGCCTACATCGCAGACCCGGGCAGGACGTACCTTCAGCCATTGTAAAACTGAAAGCGAGTCTATGAGGTGACGGCTGACAACAGCTGCTGGTTCGGTGATTCTGGTAAGATTTTGCCGCGTATTTTCCTCCAACACCGCATCCGCGAAAAGGAGCAGCTTTTCCGTAATACCGGGAATGCTCCGGTCATCAAATAAACCTAATTGAGCCAGGTTAGTAGCCAAAGTCTGTTGACACTCGAATAAAGCACTCATCTTAAGCCCTTCCTCTCCGGCGTTGTTCTAAGATAATTGCCAAATAGTTGATATCCGCAGGCGATACCCCGGAGATTCGCGCGGCCTGACCGAGTGATTCAGGGCGAACCCGGGCTAATTTTTCCCGAGCTTCCGAGCTAAGACCATGCAAAGACTCAAATTGGAGATCAGGCGGGATCTTCTTGGCTTCCAGTTTAAGGAACCGCTCAACCTGATCCTGCTGGCGTTCGATATATCCGCTATACTTGACTTGCAATTCAACCTGCTCGGCAACTTCCGGATCGATCTCCTCGGTGTTAAGTGAGATAAACTCGGATAACAGATTGAAATTGATCTCCGGGCGGCGCAAGAAGACCTCGGCGCTCACTGAGCGCTGTAGTGGAGCCTGCCCGAGGTCAGATAGCTTTTCATTCACCGCCGGGCTGGGCGGAATAACCTCTTCTTTGAGTTTGGTCCGCAGCCTCTCAATACCTTCCTTTTTCTGTAGAAAAGCAGTATAGACCGGATCACTAATCAAACCAAGTTGATATCCCAGTTCGGTGAGTCTAAGATCGGCATTGTCCTGCCGTAAAAGCAGGCGATATTCGGCTTTAGCTGTCAGGAGTCGATACGGCTCGCGCGTTCCTTTGGTAACCAAATCATCGATTAGCACTCCAATATAGGCTTGGGATCGTTTGAGCACCAAAGGCTCGGCCTCTTTGATCGCCAAGGCCGCATTGATGCCTGCGATTAACCCTTGCGCAGCCGCCTCTTCATACCCGGAGGTTCCATTGATCTGCCCCGCACAGAACAGACCTCTGATCGCCTTAGTCTCCAAAGTAGACTTCAAATCTAGCGGGTCCAACGCATCATATTCGATGGCGTAACCGGGCCGCATTATTTCTACGTTTTCCAACCCGGGGACAGTCCGGATCATCTCGATCTGAATATCCTCCGGCAAACTGGTGGAAAAACCGGCCAAATACATCTCCTTGGTACCAATGCCTTCAGGCTCGATGAAGATTTGGTGGCTCTGCTTGTCGGGAAACTCGTAAACTTTAGCCTCCAGTGAAGGGCAATACCGCGGACCAATCCCGGTAATTTCACCGGTGTACATCGGAGCCTTATCCAAGTTTTGCCGAATAATCTCATGAGTCTGCTGAGTGGTCTGGGTTAACCAACACGAGACTTGCTGACGCCGGGGCAAAGGTGCCCGAAAGGAGAAACCACGCCGCAACTCTTCCCCCGGCATTTCGGTGGTCTTGCTATAATCCACCGAATCCCCATGAATTCTGGGAGGGGTCCCGGTCTTAAAGCGTTGTAATTCAAATCCAAATTCCATTAGACTATGGGCTAACTCGACTGAAGGATGCTGTCCTTGTGGTCCGGAGGAGTAATGCACAAGCCCATAATGAACCAGCCCGCGCAGATAAGTTCCGGTAGCCACAATGACGGCCTTGGCAGCAATATCAATCTCCGTCTTTAAGCGCACCCCGATAACTCGATCGCCCCGAGTCAGAATTTTGGTCACAACCCCTTGCTTGAAATCGAGATTGGGGGTTTCTTCTAACTGCCGCTTCATCCACCGCATATAGGCAAACTTATCGATTTGAGCACGTAACGCATGGACAGCAGGTCCTTTGCTGGTATTGAGCATCCTGATTTGAATATATGTCTGGTCGATGGCCAGACCCATAGCCCCGCCGAGAGCATCGATTTCTCGCACCAACTGTCCTTTGGCCGCCCCGCCGATGCTGGGGTTACACGGCATTAGGCCAACATTATCCAAACTAATCGTAAGAATTAGCGTTCGTAAGCCCATTTTGGCGGTAGCCAAGGCTGCCTCACAACCGGCATGACCAGCACCGATTACCACAACATCGTAGGCTTGAGCAAAACCCATTTCCGTCCCTACTTTCCAATGCAGAAATTAGCAAAAATGCGATCAATTACGTCAGCAGAGGCTGTATCGCCAGTTATTTCACCTAGATGGTCCACGGCCGAATGCAGATCTATGGTAATTAAATCGGCCGGCATTGCGCCGTCTAAAGCCTTATGGGCATTCTGAAGAGCCTCGTGGGCATGACGTAATGCCTCCACATGACGCAGGTTAGTAACCAAGACGGTCTGCGTACTGTCAACCTTAATTACGCTAGCCGTGTGTAAGATCCGATCTTTGAGAGCATCAAGGCCGGTCTGATCTTTGGCCGAAATTAGCACCGGTTCACCAAAACGATCCTCAAGTTCGTAAAATCCGGATCCTGGCGGTAAGTCCGCTTTATTTGCCACTAATATGGTGTGATCTACAGGTAAAGTAGTAGCTAGCTCGAGATCCTCCGGAGTAAGCCCGCTAGAATAATCGACAAGGAAAAGGATGATATCTGCACGAGATATAGCCTCAACACTCCTGGTTACGCCGATTTTCTCAACTTCATCGGAGGTCGCCCGAATACCCGCTGTATCGATTATTCGTAACGGTAAACCGCGCAAGTTATACTGTTCCTCGAGTAGGTCCCTCGTTGTTCCGGGAATCTGGGTTACAATCGCCCGCTCCTCACCTAATAAGGCATTGAGCAAACTAGACTTTCCAACATTAGGACGCCCCAAAATGACTGTCGCTAGCCCCTCGCGATAAATCCGTCCGGTCCGCGCCGTTTCGATTAGCGAGGTTACCTCAGCTTGGGCCCGAGTGAGCAACTGGTCGAGGTCTTGCTCGAGCGGTGGGATCTCGTCCTCGGGAAAATCAATGGAGGCCTCCAAGTAGGTTAACACCTCGACAACGGCTTCGCGAATGGCGCGCACCCTTTCGGAGAGTCCACCACGTAAATTAGTCAGAGCAACTGCATGACTTGATTCGGTCTTGGCGCGAATTAGATCGATTACCGCTTCTGCTTGGGCCAAATCGATACGCCCATTTAGAAAAGCCCTTTTGGTGAATTCCCCCGGCTCTGCCAGTCTGGCACCTGAATCAAGAACAGCCTCCAAAACCCTTTGCGCGCTCACCATTCCACCATGACAGCTGATTTCAACGGTATTTTCCCTGGTGAACGTGCGTGGCGCCAACATTACCGATACCAACACCTCGTCGACGCGTTCTCCCAGCCGATTGAGAATGTAGCCATAATGGACTGTATGGCTAGGTGCTGAACCAAGAAAATCAGGCTTGACTTTGCCCCCTGGAGCAAATACCTGGTCGACGACTTTTACGGCATTATCCCCGCTAACACGGATAATGGCGAGTCCGCCCTCACCCAAGGGAGTGGAGATAGCCGCAATAGTGTCATTATCAAACACGATGCTCACCAGAAACACCTCTTACGATAGCTTATCGAAAATTACCGTTAATAAAACAAGTCGCCAGCGCAAAAGCCGGCGACTCTCAGCCTGATAACACAAGCTAAAATCGTTTATCTTTTCAGGTCGATAATCACCCGGCGATAAGGTTCTTTTCCTTCGCTGTAGGTGCATACACTTGGATTATCTCTGAGATATAGGTGAATAACCCGACGCTCCTGGGGTGACATGGGGTCTAAAATCGCTTTGCGGCGGCGGGTAATAACTTTGTTAGCTAACCTATCCGCAAGCTGTTCTAAGGTCTTTTGGCGTCTGGCACGATAGTTTTCCGCATCCACCACAAACTTTGGACCTTCGAGGCCAGCCTTACTAGCAGCTAAGTTAGTTAAATACTGAATCGAATCCAAGGTTTGTCCACGATGACCGATGATTAAACCGATATTTTCGCCGGTGATGGATAAATTAATGACCTCGTCGACACCAGCAACTTCTACTTCACCATCTACCCCCATCTTGGTTAGTAGCTGAAGAAGAAACTCTTTGCCCCACTCGACCTTCTCCGTCGGCTGCTCAGTTGGAGGCATTGTAGCTGCATTTGTACTTGAGCTCGCTAGCGGAGCAGCTACCAATTTATCTTGTGGCACCGGCTTAATCGATACCCTAACCCTGGCCAATTTGGTGCCGATTAAGCCAAAAATACCTTTGGCACCCTCATCGATAACCTCAATTTGCACCTGGTCTCTAGTGACCTTGAGTTTGCTTAGAGCCTCATCAATCGCTTCTTCTACAGTCTTTCCAACGGATTCGATGGATCTCAATTTGCTACGCTCCCCTCTTCATCTAAAGCCATTAAGCGCTTGTTAATAAATAATTGTTGAAAATAACCGGTAATATTGCTGATTACCCAGTACAGAGTTAAGCCAGCAGGAAAGCTTAGGCTAATAAAACCGATAAATAGCGGCATTATATACAACATACCCTGCTGGGATGGGTCGGTAGTCGTCAATTTCATCTGAATATATGTCGAAGCAGCAGTCAACAGCGGCAATAGATACGAAGGATCCGGTGCGCTTAGGGATGGAATCCACAAAAATCCGGCTTCACCATAGTTCGCATCACGCAACACATAAAATAGTGCAAATAAAATCGGCATCTGAATCAACATTGGTAAGCAGCCACCAAGCGGATTGGCCTTATGATCCTTGTACAAGGCCATCATCCGTTTTTGGTACTCTTCGGGTTTATCTTTATACTTCTCCTGGAGTTCTTTCATTTTCGGCTGCAGTTTACGCATGACCAACATACTTTTAGACTGGCTCACCGTCAAAGGGTGCATCAGAAGTCTGATGACTATCGTCAGCATAATAATGGCCAAACCCCAGCTTTGCGTGAGGTCATAAAAAAAACTCAGTGCAGACGAGATAATACCTGTTAAGAAGCTCAATTGTCAGCCCCACCTTCTTTGCATTAAAAAAGAACCTAACTGAAAAAGTTTACACCCCGGCCCACAAAATCCTGCTATTAAAGGAAAATAAACTAGGGAACAGGATCGTATCCGCCTTCATGGAACGGGTGGCAGCGCAGAATCCGTTTCGCTCCTAACCAACACCCTCGCCAACAACCATACTTATTAATCGCCTCAATCGTATACTGCGAACAGGTAGGGTAATAGCGACAAGTTCGTGGAAACAGTGGGGAAATAGCCCGCTGATAGAGCCGGATTAACTTAATGGCTAACCAAGTCATCGCACTTCCCTTCCTTTACGCGCTGCCCGAGCTAAACACTCCAGAAGAGCTTCGCGCAAAAGCACAAACGGCTGCTCCAAACAACTACGCCGAGGAATAACCCCGTAATCAAATCCAACTTCTATCATATCCATATTTTGGCGCAAGATTTCTCTGATTTGCCGCTTAATCCGATTGCGCCGCACCGCGTTACCGTATCGTTTACCAACTGCAAAAACGAAGCGAGCACATTCAAGACCATTACCCCGGGCCTTAACTACAAAAAACCGATTGGCAACCGAAATTCCTTGGTCAAACAATGCCGAGATCGCTCTTTGATCACTGAGAGTAATCAATTTAGTATGCATCATAACTCCCATAAATATGAAATGAGGTCCCCTGATGAGACCTCATTAAATAAACTAAGCTGATAGCACCTTGCGTCCCCGCCGACGGCGGCGACTAATTACCCGCCTACCAGCACGAGTGCTCATCCGGCTCAAAAAACCGTGAACCCTTTTCCGCCTACGATTATTTGGCTGGAAAGTCCGTTTCACCGCACCCACCCCCTGTATTCGCACGACCAATGCTTTATTAATGAAAATAACCACTAGTAGTTTATCTTAATGACCAATATTAGTCAAGAATGAGTTAATCCACAGACTGTGGATAACTTTGTGGATACTTCTTTGGATAGATTGCGGCTTCAGCAAACAGGCTTGTAATCATTAATTTAACCATTTCACTTCCTTTGCAAAATAATCTGTGGATATTTCAGTGGATAAGTCCTGGGGACTTGTGGATTCTCTGTTGATTTTCAAGTTGTGGAAAACCTGTGGAAAAGTTGGGCTTGATCGCGCAAATCCGCATAAATGCTAAGAGCTTCTCCAACTAGAAAAATCGGCGCTAACCGCTTGGAGAGCGGCTTTGACCACAAAGAGCGGATAAGCTGTCTAGAACACCATGCTGAAAAAGCAGGTTGTGGATAACTTCACCGCGAATATTACGGCAAACAGGAAAAACGTTGGTTAACAATTGTGGATACTTACTTGTTTTGACAAGGATGTGAAACACAGAATGAATCGTTTCAAGCTTCAAAATTTCATTTCAACCTTCCGTTTGCCGTTTTTCGAGGCTAGGCTCGCTTTATATGACCCAACCAATAATAATAGTGAAACCACAATTATCTCCGAAAGAAATCTATCTACTATGCTAACCACGCTAACCACAAAGACCCATCGGTTGCATTGCAAATGCGGTGGAACCTTACCATCTTCGACTATCAAAGAAGTTGTTGATAACTTGGTGCACTCTGATTTCGCCGATCCGCTGATCACTGTTTTTGCAGATGGCAGCGGAGTTAGGATTGCTGATCAGGGTCCGGGCATTGCAAATAAAGAGCTCGCCATTTTACCGGGATATACTTCTGTAACCTCGAAGCAGAGGCGATATATCCGTGGAATGGGGCAGGGATTGGCACTCGCTTCTTTTTATCTAAAGAAAATAGGAGGTCAACTTGAGATTTCTGACAACCTACACAAAGGTACGGTGGTAACTTTATGGGCAAATAGCTCTGCTTGTGTAGCGGATTCACTCCACAATGAGCAGGCCCCGGAGGAAGGAAGTGACCCTTCGCTTGGTGAAAGACTAACAAACCACGCTTTTCAGGCGGAGATCTTTGCTTCCCTCACAGATCGGCAGCAAGCAATCCTGACCGTGTTGAGCAGTCAGGGACCGCTTGGTCCATCGAGGCTTGCCGAGTATATTAACACTAGTCCCAGCTCTGCATATCGCGACATGGTTGCGCTAACAGAGTTAGGACTCCTTATTCAGGTTGATGGGGGAAAGCGAATGCTTAACCCGCAGTTTAAAGTTGGACAAAAAAGAGTTTAGGTGATTTTTGTGTCATTCGACTTGCAAAAGCTTTGGGAATCGGCATTAGCCGAGATGCAGGGCCAATTGCCGAAAGCCAGTTTAGATACCTGGGTGAAATCGCTCAAACCTCTACAAATCGTGGGGGGTACTGTTTTTTTTGAAGCCCCGAATGACTTCATCCGTAACTGGATCGAGAGTCATTATTCTGAGATCATTCAACAGAGCCTTCTGGCTGTTTCGAATGCTGATTTGGAGTGCAGTTATCTCGTTCCTGGGGAGGCTATCGAAAAACCTACCACCAGCAACGCCGGAGCAAAAACAGCTGAGACCGCTGCTCAAAGGGGCAGACTCAACCCTAAGTACACCTTTAACACCTTCGTAGTTGGTAATAGTAATCGCTTTGCTCACGCGGCCGCGCTAGCTGTAGCCGAAGCACCGGCTCGCGCTTATAACCCATTGTTTATCTATGGTGGCGTTGGTCTCGGCAAGACCCACTTGATGCATGCGATCGGACATTTTGTCCTGGAAACGGCTCCAGAGACAAACGTCATGTATGTAACTTCCGAGCAGTTCACCAATGATATCATTAACGCCATCAGGGATGACAAAACTCCCGAATTTCGCGAACGTTATCGTAATATCGACGTTTTGCTAGTCGACGACATTCAGTTTTTAGCTCGCAAGGAACGAACTCAAGAGGAGTTTTTCCACACTTTTAATGCCTTGCATGAAGCAAATAAGCAGATTGTGTTATCTTCAGATCGTCCCCCTAGGGAAATTCCCACGCTGGAAGACCGCTTGAGGTCTCGCTTTGAATGGGGCTTAATAACCGATATTCAAGCTCCAGATCTAGAAACCAGAATCGCTATTCTCGACAAAAAAGCTTCGTTGGAGAAGATCAAAATCCAACCAGAAGCGCTGACTTTTATTGCTGAAAATATTAATTCGAACATCAGAGAATTAGAAGGAGCCCTAATCCGAGTTGTGGCCTATTCATCTTTAACTAACAGACCAATAGATATTGCCCTGGCTAGTGAAGCTCTGAAAGATATTCTACTCAACGTCAAAAAAAGTAAAGTGGAGATCAAAGATATTCAAAAAGCCGTTTCACAGTATTATGAAATCGATATTTCAGAAATGCATTCGCGCAAACGGGGTCGCTCTATTGCTTTCCCCAGACAGGTTGCCATGTATCTTTCTCGAGAATTAACAGATGCCTCACTACCTAAGATCGGAGAAGCCTTTGGCGGACGTGATCATACAACTGTTTTACACGCTTATGAAAAGATTTCAGAGGCTGTGCAACAAGATCCTGAGTTGGCCAATGTTATTAAAGAGCTAATTCAGAACTTGAAGTAACTGTAGATACTGCTGTGTATAAGCAAGTGGATATTATCTGGAAAACTAATCGGCTATATAAACAAGCGGGAAATTGTGATTAAGTGTCCACTTAATTCACAGCCTTTTCCACAGCCTAATGCAGCCAACGGGCGGCCGAAGTCATAGTTTTCAACAGAATCTACAGCCTCTATTACTACTACTACTAAACAAATTATTAATTTAAAGATATAGTAAAGCTTGTGAATCAGGTGAAAGGCGGTATCAATGATGAGATTTGAATGTCCAAGAGACCTTTTTTACCAGGGACTTCAAGTTGTCGGTAGAGCTGTTCCCTCAAAGTCGACGCTACCAATCCTATCCGGGATCTTGCTAGAGGCTAAAGATGATCGATTACGTCTAGTCTCCACCGATCTTGAATTAGGAATCGAAAGCTATCTTCCGGTGAAGGTCCACGAAGAAGGCGCCGTGGTACTTGAAGCCAAATATTTAACCGATATTATTCGCAAACTACCAAGCCAAGGTCTTACGGTAGGCGTGATTGAGGGGAAAAATAGTGTGGAGATTAAGAGCGGCAGCTCACGATTTGTAGTCAACCCGATGCCGGCTGAAGATTATCCTGCACTGCCAGAGACCAAAGAGGAAGGTTTCTGGACTATCCCCCAAAACGACCTGAGAAAAATGATCAAAGAGACTACTTTTGCAGTTTCACTAGATGAAACCAGACCTTTTCTGACCGGTGTTTTGTGGGATATTATCGATAATACAATCACTCTATGTGCGACTGACACTTCTCGTTTGGCGTTGCGAGTTCAAGATTTTGAGCAAAACTTCGGTCAGTTTAAAGTAATTGTGCCAACGAAGTGTTTGACAGAGGTCAGTAGGGTTTTAGATAGTACCGAGGAGCAGGTACAAATTTTACTCAGTACCAACCATATTTTATTTCAGATCAATGAGACTAGATTTGTCTCGCGCCTGATTGACGGTCAGTTCCCTAACTATCGTCAGCCGATCCCGACTACTTTTGCCACAGAAGCGGTAGTTGATCGCGTTGAATTCCTGATGGCGGTAGAGAGGGCTTCGCTGCTTGCTAGAGAGGGGGCTAGCGTAGTTAAGTTTTCCGTCTCCTCTGAAAAAATCGCCCTTTCAGCTAATGTTCCAGATGTAGGAGAAACTTATGATGAAATCTATTGTGAGGTTGCTGGGGATGAGTTAGAGATCGCCTTTAATGCACGATACATCATCGAAGTTCTCAGAATTCTTGATGTTGAACAGGTCAAACTAAAGCTGACTGGGCGTAATAGTCCGGCGGTGATTGTTCCGGCTAATGATGAGAATTATACTTACGTTATCATGCCGGTGTTGTTAAGGTGAGAACATGGAGGAAATTCTAATTACGACGGAGTTTATAACACTCGACCAATTTTTGAAATTTGCTAACATCGTCGCGAGTGGCGGTGAAGCTAAATTTGTAATCAAGTCAGGTTTGGTTAAAGTAAATGACGAGGTTGAACAACGACGTGGGAGAAAGTTGTATCACGGCGATCGGGTTGAAGTTGAAGATGCCGGGGTATGGTTGGTTGCGACAACGGAGTCTAACCAGTGAAAATTGCGGAACTCGAATTGATGAATTTTCGGGGATATGACCAGGCCAAAATCTCGTTTGGACCTGGATTAAACCTTTTATACGGAGATAATGCCCAAGGTAAAACTAATCTCATTGAAGCAGTGTACGTTTGTGCTACGGGAAAATCGTTTCGAACCACCCATGATCGCGAGTTAATTAGACGCGTCGGTGATCAACGGGAGCCCAATGGTTTTCGCGTGCAGAGTCGGGTTACCTCCAAAAGCGGCGATCTGCGTTTGACAGTAGAATATGCACCAAAAACCGGAAAGATCATAAGTCTAAATGGTTTTCCAATCGCCAAAAGAAGTGAACTGCTCGGTTACTTAACTGTGGTTGTTTTTACTCCGGAAGATTTAAATATCATCAAAGGAGGACCTAGCCACCGGCGCCGTTTTATTGATTTCGAATTGGCCCAGATTAACCCGGCATTTCGCAACAATCTAATTGATTACGGAAAAGTTTTAAGGCAGCGCAATAATTTATTGCGCCAAATGGCTGAAGAAAACCTGTCTGGTGACCTAAAAGAGGTATTCGATACCCAATTAGCGGAAATAGCTTCTAAGCTGATTGTTAAACGAGTGTTTGCCCTCCAACAGATTGCGCGATATGCGCAAGAATTACACCGCAGCATTACCGAGGAACGGGAGTCGTTAACACTAGAGTATGTTGCCAGTTACCCGCTTTATCAAAATAAGCGGAGTTGGTTTCTTGACGGTACTTTAACCTTAAACGAAGAGGAAGTTCGGGAATCATTGCTGAATTACCTCAAGTCCAAAACTAAAGAAGAAATTTATCGCGGAATAAGTTTGTACGGACCGCACAGGGATGATTTGAATTTGTTGATTAATTCCAGTGAAATTCGTACTTATGGTTCCCAAGGACAGCAGCGTACCGCAACTTTGGCTTTGAAACTAGCTGAGCTTGAATATATGCGTCAAGAAACCGGTGAATATCCAGTGTTGTTACTAGATGACGTCTTATCAGAGCTCGACGCCTCGCGTCGTAAATTTTTGTTAGATACCGTTAAAGAGCAAGTTCAAACCCTGGTAACTGCTACGGAAACGGGATATTTCCATCCGACTCATTTGGCGGGGGCTAGAATCTACGAGGTTCGTGAAGGCCGAATTACAGCGAGAGCAAAGCATTAGGAGGGTGAAGGGTATGTTTTTACATATCGGCGGTGACCATGTACTTCCGAATAGCGAGATTGTTGCGATAATCGATTACGATCTGCGTTTGCATTCGAAAATTACACGGAAATACTTAGAGAACTGCTTAGACCAGGGAATATGTACGGATGTCTCCGATGGAACACCTAAATCAATTGTGATTACGAATAACGGGGTTTTTCTGTCCCAAATCTCAACTCAAACCCTTAAAAAACGTGGGAACAGCAATATGTCTGATCTCGGTAATTTCATAAGGTAGCAGGGAGGTTTCCTATTTGGCTAATCATACACCAACTAATCAACATTACGATGCAGAACAGATCCAGGTATTAGAGGGTCGCGACGCTGTACGCCGTCGTCCCGGTATGTATATCGGTAGTACCGATGAACGTGGCTTACATCACTTAGTATATGAGGTCGTAGATAACAGTATCGACGAAGCATTGGCTGGGTTTTGTGACAACATCCTCGTAGAAATTAATGAGGATGGCTCGGTCAGCGTAACAGACAATGGCCGAGGCATCCCTGTTGACATTGTTGCTAAAGTTGGAAAACCAGCGGTTGAGGTTGTATTAACCGTATTACATGCCGGTGGTAAATTTAGTGAGAGCGCATATAAGGTATCCGGAGGATTGCACGGAGTCGGCGTTTCGGTCGTGAACTTTCTTTCGGAGTGGCTCCAGGTTGATGTCCACCGCAATAATCAAATTTATCGGCAGCGTTTCACCAGAGGTATTCCTGATGGTGAGTTAACGGTGGTTGGGACGAGTGACCATACAGGCACGATTATTACCTTCAAACCAGATGATCAGATCTTTGAGACCCTTGAATTTGATGCGGAAACTTTAGTCTACCGCCTGCGCGAGCTCGCTTTCCTAAATGCGGGAGTGAAAATTACGCTTCAAGACAATCGGACCGGCTTTTCCGATGTTTTCCATTACCATGGTGGGATTAAATCGTTTGTTGAGCACCTGAATAGAAATAAGGATCCGCTACACAAAGATGTCATCTATGTCTCCCGGAAAGAGGAGAGTGGGGAAGTCGAATTTGCGATCCAGTATACCACCGGATATACCGAAAATATTTTTGCTTACGCCAACAACATTCATACCCATGAAGGTGGCACACATCTCACCGGTTTTCGCTCAGCTCTAACTAGGGCTATCAATGATTATGCCCGGCGTTATAACCTGCTCAAGGAAAATGAGCCCAACCTTTCTGGGGAAGATGTTCGAGAAGGGTGTACCGCTGTACTCTCGGTTAAGCTCGGAGAGCCTCAATTTGAAGGGCAGACCAAAACCAAGCTGGGCAATAGCGAGATGAAGGGGATAGTTGAAACAGCCGCCACCGAGACAATCACAGTATACCTTGAAGAAAACCCTTCGACGGCTAAACGCATTATCGAAAAATGTGTACAGGCCTTCCGGGCACGCGAAGCGGCTCGCAAAGCCAGAGAGCTAACCAGGCGGAAAAGCGCTTTAGAAATATCGGCACTGCCTGGCAAGTTAGCTGACTGCACCGTTACCGATCCCGCAATGGCCGAGCTTTATTTGGTGGAGGGGGACTCGGCCGGAGGAACGGCTAAACAGGCTCGCGATCGGAACTTTCAGGCCATTTTGCCTTTGCGGGGTAAAATTCTCAATGTCGAAAAAGCCAGACTGGATAAGATTCTAGCTAACGAGGAAATTAGGTCGATGATTACCGCTTTTGGTACCGGGATCGGCGATGAGTTTGACCTGGAAAAAGCCAGGTATCACAAGGTCATTATTATGACCGACGCTGATGTGGACGGAGCCCATATCCGTACCTTGCTGTTGACTTTCTTTTATCGCTATATGCGTCCATTAATTGAAAACGGACATGTCTATATTGCCTTACCCCCTTTATACCAGGCAAAAAAGGGCAAAGACCGCCAATATGCTTGGAGTGATAATGAACTTGAGAAAATACTAAACGAAGTTGGTCGCACGGGGGTCACAATCCAACGTTATAAAGGTCTCGGTGAAATGGACTCTGAGCAGCTGTGGGAGACGACGATGAATCCGGAGACCAGAACTATTTTGCAGCTTACGTTAGAGGATGCAGTAGAGGCCGATGAGATTTTTACGACTCTGATGGGCGAGAAGGTCGAACCACGTAGAGAATTTATTGAAGCCCATGCCAAAGAGGTTACGGCACTAGATATATAAGGAGTACTCGTTGTTTAGGAGGAAGACCAAATGATAGAATACACGGATGGTAAAATCGTACCAGTTCATATAGTCGATGAGATGAAAACATCCTATATCAACTACGCGATGAGCGTTATTGTTGAGCGGGCACTCCCGGATGTACGTGATGGACTCAAGCCGGTGCAGCGTCGGATTCTCTACGGTATGAGCGAGTTATCCTTATGGCCGGATAAGCCGCATAAGAAATCCGCCCGTATCGTCGGTGAAGTCATGGGTAAATACCACCCCCATGGAGACTCAGCTATCTACGACGCCATGGTCCGGATGGCGCAAGAGTTTTCCTACCGTTACTGCTTGGTCGATGGGCATGGCAACTTTGGTAGTGTAGATGGTGACCCACCTGCTGCTATGCGTTATACGGAGGCCAGATTATCACCTTTTTCTCTAAAAATGCTCCAAGACATCGATAAAAACACAGTCGACTTCGGCCCTAACTTTGACGAATCGCTGGAGCAGCCCTTGGTATTACCGGCCAGGTTCCCTAATCTTTTGGTCAACGGTGCCAGTGGTATTGCCGTTGGCATGGCGACCAATATTCCACCGCATAACTTGGGAGAAGTCATTGATGGCCTCGTGGCGATGATCGATGACCCGGAGATAACGATAGATGAGCTGATGAAGATCATTAAGGGGCCGGATTTTCCAACCGGCGGCACTATCCTGGGCCGAGAGGGGATCAAAAAGGCTTACCAGACCGGGCGAGGATCGATCAAGGTTCGCGCAAAAACCACCATTGAGACCTTGAGTAACGGGAAGCCCCGGATCGTCGTGCATGAGCTTCCGTACATGGTTAATAAAGCTTCTCTGATCGAGAAGATTGCCAATCTGGTCAGGGACAAAAAGATCGAAGGTATTACAGATCTCCGTGATGAGTCGGATCGCCGAGGCATGCGGATTGTGATGGATCTTCGGCGGGATGTTAATCCCCATGTCCTGCTAAACCAGTTATTCAAGCATACGCAGCTCCAGGATAGCTTTGGCGTAATCATGCTCGCTCTGGTAGACAACCAGCCCAAGGTGATGAATTTAGATGAGGTGCTGCGCCATTACTTAGAGCACCAGCGCGAAGTCATTACGCGGAGAACCAAGTTTTTACTCGATAAGGCCGAGGAGCGCGCCCACATTCTCGAAGGGCTCAAGATCGCGGTGGCCAATCTCGATCGGGTTATCAAGATTATCCGGGGGTCAGCCAATGACCAGATCGCTAAAGAATCCTTAATGGCCGAGTTTGCGCTTACGGAAAAACAAGCGGTGGCTATTTTGGACATGCGGCTACGGCGGTTGACTGCTTTAGAGATTGACAAGCTCGAGGCAGAGTATCAAGATTTGTTAGCCAAGATCGCGAACTACAAAGAGATTCTCGGTGATGTCCGCAAGGTTTTCGCTATTGTCCGTGATGAACTTTTGGAAGTCAAAGAACAGTACGCAGATCCGCGCCGGACGATGATCGGCAGCGCGGTTGGCGATTTTGAGATGGAAGATCTCGTTGCTGATGAGGCGATCGTCGTCAATATCACTCATCAGGGATATATCAAGAGCATTCCTGCTGATACCTATAGGCCGCAAAAACGTGGCGGCCGCGGGGTTACCGGCGCCATGCCCAAAGAAGAGGATTTCGTGGAGCATCTCTTTATCACCTCCACCCATGCTGATATTCTCTTTATTACCAACCGTGGGCGGATGCATAAATTAAAAGGTTATCAGATTCCTCAGGCCGGACGTAAAGCCAGGGGGACACCAATTATCAATCTGATCCAAATTATGCCCGGCGAAGTTATTAACGCCGTTATCCCGATCAGAGAATTTGATCCAAACGCGTACTTGCTTATGGGAACCAAAATGGGCCGGGTCAAGAAAACCGCTATCAGCGAATTCGAGAACATCAGGTCCAATGGGATCAATGCGATTGACTTGGTTGATGGTGATGAGCTGATTGGAGTTCGTCTGACCAACGGAAACCAAGAAGTGATGATGGTAACCAGACAAGGGATGTCTATCCGTTTTTCCGAAGAGGATGTTCGGCCAATGGGCAGGATGACTCGAGGGGTTATCGGTATTAGGCTGCAGGATGACGATGAAGTTGTTGGCCTTGATGTAGTTCGCCCCAATTCGGAGGTTTTGGTTATCAGCCAATATGGTTATGGTAAACGGACAGCCATTGACGAATATCGACGCCAAGGCAGAGGCGGCTTTGGAATCAAAACGCTAAATATCACGGCTAAGAATGGCCCGATCGTCGGTGTGAAGATCGTCCGTGACGATTATGATATCATGTTGACCACGGCCGAAGGAGTCATTATCCGGATTCCGGTGGAGGATATCTCCTCGTTTGGTCGGGCAACCCAGGGTGTCCGGATCATGCGCCTTGATGAAGGTGATTCTGTGGTTGCTGTAGCCCAGATGGCGCGCACGGAGGAAGATGAGCCTAGTGATGAAGAGTAAGGGGTGTGAGCATGACCGATAGGGCAGAGACATTATCTGTTTTAAAGTCCCTGACCGAACCGGAGGTTCACTCTGAGCGTGGAGTAGTAACCGTCATCGGTAAGGATCGGGTTGGTATTATCGCGGGGGTTTCCCGAGTCCTGGCTGAGCAGCAGGTTAACATCGCCGATATTAGCCAACAGGTTCTGCAAGAGCTATTCACAATGAACATGATTGTTGATTTATCCGAGATGACCTGCAGCTTTCAGGAGCTGAGCAGCTTGCTGAATTCAGAGGCCGAGCGGTTGAGAGTTAAAATCTATATCCATAAAGAAGAAGTCTTTGATTTTATGCATACAGTTTAGGAGGTTGGCATGCCGCTATCGCCTAAAGAAATTGTCGAAACGATCCGGATGGTCGAGTTTGAAAACTTGGATGTCCGAACTATCACCCTCGGCGTTAGCCTGCGTGATTGCACCGCACAGTCTGCTTCCCAGTGTGCAGCGAAGGTTTATGATAAGATCTGCCATACTGCGGAACGATTGGTGCCGGTAGCCAAGCAAATCGAAGCAGAGTACGGGATTCCCATTATCAATAAAAGGGTCTCAGTTACCCCTGTAGCGTTTTTGGCCGATTCTTTTTCCGAAGAGCCGGATGAGATCGGGTTAGCCCTGGACCGGGCGGCGAAAAATGTTGGCATCGATTTTATCGGCGGCTATTCGGCCCTGGTGGCCAAAGGTGCAACCCCGGGGGATAAGCGCTTAATCGCGTCAATACCGCGAGTTTTGTCTGTAACTGATCGGGTCTGTTCTTCTATCGATTTGGCCAGTACTAAAGCTGGGATAAATATGGATATGGTAGCCCAAATGGGACAGACCATCAAACAGACCGCAGAACTAACCCAACAAAGGGATGGTATAGGCTGTGCTAAATTGGTGGTCTTCGCTAATATGCCGGGGGATAATCCATTTATGGCAGGGGCTATCCATGGTTTAGAAGAGACAGAGAATGTGATCAATGTTGGAGTTAGTGGCCCTGGCGTTGTACTGGAGGCGGTTCGCGGAGCCGGTCCGGTTCCCTTTGGTAAGCTCAGTGAAGTAATCAAACGAGCCGCTTATAAAATTACCCGGGCCGGGGAATTTGTCGGTAGGCGGGCAGCTCAGGAGCTTGGGGTGGAATTTGGCATTCTTGATCTTTCTTTGGCCCCAACCCCGTTGGTCGGGGATAGTGTAGCCGAAATTTTGGAGGCGATGGGATTGTCCTGTACCGGATCAGCGGGGACTACGGCTGCATTAGCGCTGCTTAACGATGCAGTAAAAAAGGGTGGGGCGATGGCCTCCTCATATGTGGGCGGACTTAGCGGGGCATTTATTCCCGTTAGTGAAGATGCCGGAATGATTAAGGCGGTTCGATGTGGAAGTTTGACGCTTAGTAAACTTGAGGCCATGACCGCGGTCTGCTCAGTGGGCTTAGATATGATTGCTATTCCGGGAGATACCCCGGCCGAGGTGATTTCGGGTATTATCGCCGATGAAATTGCAATTGGAGTAATTAATAATAAAACAACAGCTGTCAGGCTGATTCCAGCACCGGGAAAAAAGAGCGGAGAGTGGGTGGAGTTTGGCGGATTACTCGGCAGAGCTCCGGTGATGGAAATTAATTCGGAGAGTCCTGCAGCCTTCATTGCCCGGGGCGGGCGTATTCCAGCTCCACTACAGGGATTGCGCAACTAGTCTGTAAGGCCAAAGATCAAGGAGGGGATCAAATGGATAAGGGGATTTTAAAAAAGTTTGATCAAGCCATTGAAAAGAATCCGGAGCTTGCAGAGATTTTGCGGTTTCACCGGGATATTCTCAAAGAGCAGATCAAAGTGGCGAACAAGCAACCGGAGCCGGAAGTGATTCCGACAGAAAAAGAGGCGGAGAGGATGCTGGTAAACCATATGCCCCTCGTTCGGGAATGGCCGGTTAAGGTCGATGTCAAGCAATTTCAATCTCTCTTTGCCAAGCTGGTTGAGGTCGTCCGGGAACATCGGCCAGAAACAGAAGCCGAACTGGAAAAGATCGTAGGCGGGTTAAAGGAAGACGACTACCAAGACTTAATCCAATTGTTTGCGGCCGAAAAACATGGCGATATTGTGGAAAAAGCCAATGAACTTGATGTTAATGAAGGGTTGTTCGCTTTTTTAGTCTTTAACGGACTGCGCCCATTCTACATCGCTTATGCTGAGCCAATGCGCCCACTGGCCAAAGAAGAAGCTTGGGCCGATCCCCAGTGTCCGATTTGTGGAACTCCGGGGCGGATGGCCAAGTTAGATGGCGAGGGAGGCAAACGCAGTTTATATTGTTCGCTTTGTGATACAGTCTGGAAGTACAAGCGCTTGGAGTGTCCGTATTGCGCCGCTGACCACGAGCATTTGCGTTATTTAGAGATCGAGGAGAGTCAATACCAAATTGATGTCTGCTTGAAGTGCAAAGGTTATATAAAGACGTTGGATGCTCGAGAACTAAGTACCCAACCTTACTTGTTACTAGATGATTTACTTACGATAGATCTGGACCTGCTAGCTCAGAAAGAGGGGTATACGCAGGATCCCGATTTGGCTAATCAATAAAAAGTGAATATATAATCATATGAGAAGGGGGGGCCGAAGAGTAACGGCCCCCTTCTAGTTTCGTTATTTTTCCCACGAATTTCAAAATTTGTCGGAGTGTTAAAAGAGGAAATTCGCAGGAGCCTTAGAATATATATAGCATCGAAAAGAAGGGGCAACTCAGCAGGTAGCGACCAGAATAATTCAGAAAATTCAGACTACTGCCAGGATTTTTCATTGGGTTTTGCTCACAAGACGTATAGAATGTAGATGTATTAGTTTGCCGCGTTAACCTGATTTTGATTCGCACGGTTCTGCCAGTAGGAGGTGAACATAGCAATTATCGGAACCGCGAGTCTTAAATAGAGAAAGGAGTGGAGTCTCAAGATGCGAGTTAGTCGTAGGGATTTTCTTAAAATCTCTGGGATGACCGCAGGATCGCTCTTTGTTCGGGAGTTGGGATTCAACCTTGACACCGTAGAAGCCAAGGTACCCGCACTAAAGATCGCGTCCTGCCAGGCCACCCCGACTATTTGCCCATACTGCTCTTGTGGTTGTGGTATTTTAATCTACACCAAGGGCGGTCAGCTCATTGGCTCCGAGGGTGATCCGGATCATCCGATTAACCAAGGGGCACTATGCAGCAAGGGCGCAGCTGTTCGGCAGGTATATGAGAGCGAGAAACGGTTTACGAAGCCCATGTACCGCGCTGCCGGCAGTGACAGGTGGGAGGAAAAAGATTGGGATTGGATGCTCAATCGGATTGCTGAGAAGGTCAAAGAGACGCGTGACAAATATTTCGAGAGAGAGCAAAACGGAATCACCGTCAACCGGACTCATGCGATTGCAAACATGGGCGGAGCGGCCCTTGACAACGAAGAGGGCTACTTGTTGCACAAGTTTGCTCGGATGCTTGGTGTTGTCTTTTTAGAACACCAAGCCCGGATATGACACTCCTCTACGGTCGCCGGTCTGGCGCCCACGTATGGCAGAGGAGCAATGACCAATCACTATATTGACATGAAAAACACCGATGCAGCATTGATCATCGGTTCAAATGCTGCTGAAAACCACCCGATGTCCTTTAAGTGGTTAACCGTAGCGCGGGAGAAGAGGGGAGCTAAGATCATCCACGTTGATCCACGTTTTACCCGGACTTCAGCGCTGTCTGACATTTACGCACCGCTACGTAGCGGAACCGACATCGCTTTTATCGGTGGTTTGATCAAGTATGCGCTGGATAATGAGTTGTATCAGTATGATTATGTAGTCAACTACACCAACGCTACCTTCTTGGTCAACCCTGATTTTGGGTTTAGCGATGGTTTGTTTACCGGCTATGACCCGAAGACCCGTAAGTATGACCGCAGCACGTGGTCCTATCAGGTAGATGAGAACGGCAACTACAAGCGGGATATGACTATGCAGGATCCGAACTGCGTTTTCCAGATTCTGAAGCGTCATTACAGCCGCTATGATGTTGATACCGTTTGTCGGATCACCGGTACGCCGAAGGATGTCTATCTCAAGGTAGCCGAGGCCTATTGTGCGACGGGTGCTCCGGATAAGACGGGTACGATCCTGTACGCGATGGGTACCACTCAGCATACCGTTGGTACTGAGAATGTCCGCAGCTACGCCATCTTGCAGTTGCTATTAGGCAACACCGGTCTTCCGGGCGGGGGCGTTAACGCGCTACGTGGCGAGTCCAACGTGCAGGGATCAACAGATATGGGTCTGTTGCAGCACCTATATCCTGGTTACTTAAACTGTGCAGTTGCTAATCCGGCCATGGCAACGCTGGATGATTATCTCAGGACTGAGACCCCGAAATCAGGGTACTGGGTCAACAAGCCGAAGTTCATGGTGAGCATGCTCAAGGCCTTCTATGGTCCGAACGCAACTGCTGAGAACGAGTTTGGTTATCAGTGGCTACCAAAGAAGGATCCAAATCGGAACTATGAGCATATTGCCTTGTTTGAAGCGATGTACGAAGGTGACATCAAGGGCTTGTTCTTGTGGGGTCAGAACCCTGTTGTCGGTGGACCGAACTCCGGCAAAGAGGGCAAAGCCATGGAGAATCTGGATTGGCTTGTTGTCGTTGACTTGTGGGAGCATGAGTCAGCAGCCTTCTGGAAGCGCCCAGGAGCCAATCCGTCTAATATCAAGACCGAGGTCTTCTTCTTACCGGCCTGTGGTTCATTCGAGAAAGAAGGCTCAGTTGCCAACTCCGGCCGGTGGGCCCAGTGGCGTTGGCAGGCTATCGAGCCCAAGGGTGATTCCAGGTCTGACCTTGAGATCATCCATCAATTGCGCAACAAGATCGTGGAGAAGTACAAAGGCAGCACCGATCCGAAAGATGAGCCGATTCTCAAGATGTTCTGGGATTACGGTACAGGCAGCCATCCGGACATCGATAAAGTGGCCAAAGAGATCAATGGTTATGATTTGACCACCGGTAAGCAGCTTTCTACGTTTGGTGCGCTTAAGGATGATGGTACTACCGTTTGTGGCGTGTGGATTTACGCCGGTCAGTATACTGAGGACGGTAACATGCTCAAGCGGCGTAATACCACCGACCCAGGCGGCGTAGGCAACTACCTCGAATGGTCTTTTGCCTGGCCGGTTAACCGCCGGATCATCTACAACCGTTGTTCGGCCGATCCGTATGGGCAACCATGGGCAGAAGATAAGGCGAATATCTGGTGGGATGAGGCGCGAGGCAGTTGGGTCGGTTATGACGTGCCTGACTTTGGCGTGACAACTTCACCGTACTCAGCTGGTGGCCAGAATGCCTACATCATGAGGGCTGAGGGGGTCGGATGTCTATATTCGGCCTGTAACGAGGGCCCATTACCCGAGCACTATGAGCCATGGGAGACCCCGACCGGCAATATTCTCTCTGGTGTGAATCTCAACCCGGTAGTGAGGATTTGGAATACACCGATGAATGCTCAGGGAGATGCCAATAAATTCCCATATGTGGGCACAACTTACCGTGTTTGTGAGCATTGGCAGGCCGGTGCGATGACCCGTAACCTCCCGTGGTTGGCCGAGGTCATGCCGTACATGTTTGCTGAAATCGGAGAGGATCTGGCAGCTGAGAAGGGCATCAAAAACGGGCAGAAGGTTGCGGTTTCGTCAGCTCGTGGCGAGATCGAGTGCTACGCTTTGGTGACCAAGCGGATGAAGGCGATGGAGGTTAACGGCAAGAAAGTCCACCATGTTGGCTTACCGTGGCACTTTGGTTTCCAGGGTATCGCCACCGGTGCGACGGCCAATATCTTGACGCCGCATATCGGGGATGGTAATACGATGATCCCAGAATACAAGGCCTTCCTTGTGAACATTAGGGGGGTGGAATAAATGGCAAAAACCATGTTTATTGACTCCACCAAGTGTATGGCCTGCCGTGGCTGTGAGGTGGCCTGTAAGAACTGGAATGACTTAGAAGCCGATATTCAGCCGTTTAACGGTTCATACCAGACCAAAGAGGACTTTGCCACCCAGACCTATACCGTGGTTAAGATGACCGAGGTGGTCAAAGACGGCCGGGTAGATTGGATCTTCGGCAAGCGTCAATGTATGCACTGTACTGAAGCGGCTTGTATTATGGTTTGTCCACAAAATGCGATTCAGCGAAGCCCTGCCGGTGCGGTCTATATCAACCAAGAGATGTGTATCGGTTGTGGTTATTGCACCCAAAACTGTCCTTTTGAGGTTCCACGGGTTGACCCTGTTAGCCATAAGTGCTCAAAGTGCAGTTTATGTGTGAGCCGGGTCGAAAACGGCCTAACGCCAGCGTGTTCCAAAACCTGCCCGACCGGAGCTATTCAATTTGGTGAGCGGCGGGACATGGAAGTAGCTGCCCATAAACGGCTAGCCGTGGTGAAACGCAGTTATCCGAACGCGACCATCTATGGCAACGAAGAGGCTGGTGGGACGGTCCTGTATATCTTGACCGAGGACCCGTCTGTTTACGGACTGCCGCCACATGGTACCCAGGTACCGTGGCAGGTCAAATTCTGGCAGAATTTTGCCCGCCCGGTTGGTAATATTGCTCTCGGTGGTACGTTAGTGTTGCTATTGGTGGCTGCATGGTTTAACTTCGTGCAGAAGCCGAAGGACCCTCCAGTTCATGTAGAAGGGGGAGTGAAATAAATGGCTAGAGCAAAAGAGCCGCAAATCGGTTCAGTAAAGAACGGAATGGTTTACCGGTTTACCAAGGCGCAAGTAGCTGCGCACTGGATCCATACCGTTACCTTCCTACTCCTACTGTTAACTGGGTTGGCCATCTATGTTCCTGCTACTAGTTGGATTGGCGCTCTCTTTGGCGGAATCCAAAACGCCAGGATTATTCACCGTGTGATTTCGGTCCCATATGCCTTGTTTGCCTTGCTGATCCTCCTTGTCGGTGGTGGCAAGCCAACGAAGGACTGGTTAAGAGTGACCTTTACTTGGAAAGGCGAAGATATCGCTTTTATGCCCAAGTACGTCTTAACCGAGTTCATGGGGCGCCATGGTAAAGATCTGCCGGAGGCTGACTTTATCAATGCCGGTGAGAAGATCAACTCTCTGTTAACCATTATCACCTTGGTTACTCTCAGCCTCAGCGGATTGATTATGTGGCTGCCGAATGTCTTCCCGACTTGGTTGGTCCTGGCTGCCTACCCAGTTCACGATTTAAGCTGGATGTTCATGACCTGTATGCTGATGGTTCATATGTTCTTAAGTTTGGTTCATCCCAAAATGCGGGCTGCGCTTAAGGGCATTACCAGTGGCTGGGTTGATGAAGAATTCGCGAAGGCACACTATCCGAAGTGGTACCGCCGTGTAACCGGCAAAGACGCTTAAGTTAAAAAAGTAAGACCTGCAAGGGCCCTATTTAACGATAGGGCCCTATTTTTATTTTACCAAAAAAAGGAATACGGATTGATTTGGTGAATATTTTGTGGTTAGAATGGTGCGTTATTTGTTATATTGGTAACGATTGGTTCACATCATTGGCACCCACCACCATTTTTCCAGTAAATAGCTTTGCAGTAAATATTAGAAAGCTCGATTGGTTCTAGCGAGTTTTGGCGTAGAAGACCACCGATGTAACAGTAGGGGAGGTGAATGTTTTTTATTGCTTTTTTTCGGTGGTTGTAATAGAGAAAGGAGTGGAGTCTCAAGATGCGAGTTAGTCGTAGGGATTTTCTTAAAATCTCTGGGATGACCGCAGGATCGCTCTTTGTTCGGGAGTTGGGATTCAACCTTGACACCGTAGAAGCCAAGGTACCCGCACTAAAGATCGCGTCCTGCCAGGCCACCCCGACTATTTGCCCATACTGCTCTTGTGGTTGTGGTATTTTAATCTACACCAAGGGCGGTCAGCTCATTGGCTCCGAGGGTGATCCGGATCATCCGATTAACCAAGGGGCACTATGCAGCAAGGGCGCAGCTGTTCGGCAGGTATATGAGAGCGAGAAACGGTTTACGAAGCCCATGTACCGCGCTGCCGGCAGTGACAGGTGGGAGGAAAAAGATTGGGATTGGATGCTCAATCGGATTGCTGAGAAGGTCAAAGAGACGCGTGACAAATATTTCGAGAGAGAGCAAAACGGAATCACCGTCAACCGGACTCATGCGATTGCAAACATGGGCGGAGCGGCCCTTGACAACGAAGAGGGCTACTTGTTGCACAAGTTTGCTCGGATGCTTGGTGTTGTCTTTTTAGAACACCAAGCCCGGATATGACACTCCTCTACGGTCGCCGGTCTGGCGCCCACGTATGGCAGAGGAGCAATGACCAATCACTATATTGACATGAAAAACACCGATGCAGCATTGATCATCGGTTCAAATGCTGCTGAAAACCACCCGATGTCCTTTAAGTGGTTAACCGTAGCGCGGGAGAAGAGGGGAGCTAAGATCATCCACGTTGATCCACGTTTTACCCGGACTTCAGCGCTGTCTGACATTTACGCACCGCTACGTAGCGGAACCGACATCGCTTTTATCGGTGGTTTGATCAAGTATGCGCTGGATAATGAGTTGTATCAGTATGATTATGTAGTCAACTACACCAACGCTACCTTCTTGGTCAACCCTGATTTTGGGTTTAGCGATGGTTTGTTTACCGGCTATGACCCGAAGACCCGTAAGTATGACCGCAGCACGTGGTCCTATCAGGTAGATGAGAACGGCAACTACAAGCGGGATATGACTATGCAGGATCCGAACTGCGTTTTCCAGATTCTGAAGCGTCATTACAGCCGCTATGATGTTGATACCGTTTGTCGGATCACCGGTACGCCGAAGGATGTCTATCTCAAGGTAGCCGAGGCCTATTGTGCGACGGGTGCTCCGGATAAGACGGGTACGATCCTGTACGCGATGGGTACCACTCAGCATACCGTTGGTACTGAGAATGTCCGCAGCTACGCCATCTTGCAGTTGCTATTAGGCAACACCGGTCTTCCGGGCGGGGGCGTTAACGCGCTACGTGGCGAGTCCAACGTGCAGGGATCAACAGATATGGGTCTGTTGCAGCACCTATATCCTGGTTACTTAAACTGTGCAGTTGCTAATCCGGCCATGGCAACGCTGGATGATTATCTCAGGACTGAGACCCCGAAATCAGGGTACTGGGTCAACAAGCCGAAGTTCATGGTGAGCATGCTCAAGGCCTTCTATGGTCCGAACGCAACTGCTGAGAACGAGTTTGGTTATCAGTGGCTACCAAAGAAGGATCCAAATCGGAACTATGAGCATATTGCCTTGTTTGAAGCGATGTACGAAGGTGACATCAAGGGCTTGTTCTTGTGGGGTCAGAACCCTGTTGTCGGTGGACCGAACTCCGGCAAAGAGGGCAAAGCCATGGAGAATCTGGATTGGCTTGTTGTCGTTGACTTGTGGGAGCATGAGTCAGCAGCCTTCTGGAAGCGCCCAGGAGCCAATCCGTCTAATATCAAGACCGAGGTCTTCTTCTTACCGGCCTGTGGTTCATTCGAGAAAGAAGGCTCAGTTGCCAACTCCGGCCGGTGGGCCCAGTGGCGTTGGCAGGCTATCGAGCCCAAGGGTGATTCCAGGTCTGACCTTGAGATCATCCATCAATTGCGCAACAAGATCGTGGAGAAGTACAAAGGCAGCACCGATCCGAAAGATGAGCCGATTCTCAAGATGTTCTGGGATTACGGTACAGGCAGCCATCCGGACATCGATAAAGTGGCCAAAGAGATCAATGGTTATGATTTGACCACCGGTAAGCAGCTTTCTACGTTTGGTGCGCTTAAGGATGATGGTACTACCGTTTGTGGCGTGTGGATTTACGCCGGTCAGTATACTGAGGACGGTAACATGCTCAAGCGGCGTAATACCACCGACCCAGGCGGCGTAGGCAACTACCTCGAATGGTCTTTTGCCTGGCCGGTTAACCGCCGGATCATCTACAACCGTTGTTCGGCCGATCCGTATGGGCAACCATGGGCAGAAGATAAGGCGAATATCTGGTGGGATGAGGCGCGAGGCAGTTGGGTCGGTTATGACGTGCCTGACTTTGGCGTGACAACTTCACCGTACTCAGCTGGTGGCCAGAATGCCTACATCATGAGGGCTGAGGGGGTCGGATGTCTATATTCGGCCTGTAACGAGGGCCCATTACCCGAGCACTATGAGCCATGGGAGACCCCGACCGGCAATATTCTCTCTGGTGTGAATCTCAACCCGGTAGTGAGGATTTGGAATACACCGATGAATGCTCAGGGAGATGCCAATAAATTCCCATATGTGGGCACAACTTACCGTGTTTGTGAGCATTGGCAGGCCGGTGCGATGACCCGTAACCTCCCGTGGTTGGCCGAGGTCATGCCGTACATGTTTGCTGAAATCGGAGAGGATCTGGCAGCTGAGAAGGGCATCAAAAACGGGCAGAAGGTTGCGGTTTCGTCAGCTCGTGGCGAGATCGAGTGCTACGCTTTGGTGACCAAGCGGATGAAGGCGATGGAGGTTAACGGCAAGAAAGTCCACCATGTTGGCTTACCGTGGCACTTTGGTTTCCAGGGTATCGCCACCGGTGCGACGGCCAATATCTTGACGCCGCATATCGGGGATGGTAATACGATGATCCCAGAATACAAGGCCTTCCTTGTGAACATTAGGGGGGTGGAATAAATGGCAAAAACCATGTTTATTGACTCCACCAAGTGTATGGCCTGCCGTGGCTGTGAGGTGGCCTGTAAGAACTGGAATGACTTAGAAGCCGATATTCAGCCGTTTAACGGTTCATACCAGACCAAAGAGGACTTTGCCACCCAGACCTATACCGTGGTTAAGATGACCGAGGTGGTCAAAGACGGCCGGGTAGATTGGATCTTCGGCAAGCGTCAATGTATGCACTGTACTGAAGCGGCTTGTATTATGGTTTGTCCACAAAATGCGATTCAGCGAAGCCCTGCCGGTGCGGTCTATATCAACCAAGAGATGTGTATCGGTTGTGGTTATTGCACCCAAAACTGTCCTTTTGAGGTTCCACGGGTTGACCCTGTTAGCCATAAGTGCTCAAAGTGCAGTTTATGTGTGAGCCGGGTCGAAAACGGCCTAACGCCAGCGTGTTCCAAAACCTGCCCGACCGGAGCTATTCAATTTGGTGAGCGGCGGGACATGGAAGTAGCTGCCCATAAACGGCTAGCCGTGGTGAAACGCAGTTATCCGAACGCGACCATCTATGGCAACGAAGAGGCTGGTGGGACGGTCCTGTATATCTTGACCGAGGACCCGTCTGTTTACGGACTGCCGCCACATGGCACTCAGGTACCGTGGCAGGTCAAGTTCTGGCAGTGGTTCGCCAGACCCGTTGGGGAAATTGCCGTTGGTGCTACAGTACTGTTACTGTTGGTCGCTGCCTGGTTTAACTTCGTACAGAAGCCGAAGGAACCATCTGTTCATGTAGAAGGGGGAGTGAAGTAAAATGGCCACTATTAAAGAGCCGACCATCGGAACTCTTAAGGACGGTAAAGTCTACCGCTTTAACAAAGCCTTTGTGGTTGCGCATGCAATCCATACTGTCACTTTCTTGCTTCTTCTACTTACCGGCCTGGCGATCTTTTCTCCAGCTAACCGCTGGATAGCCACCCTGTTCGGAGGAATGCAGAGTGTGCGGATTATCCATAGGGTAGTAGCTATTCCGTACGCCTTAGGTGCACTAATTGTTTTACTGGTTGGCGGTGGAAAACAAGCCAAGGAGTGGCTCAAGATCACATTTACCTGGGGTTGGTCGGATATTACCTTTATGCCGAAGTATGTTGTTACTGAGTTCATGGGACGCCATGGTAATTTACCTGAGTCCGACTTTATCAATCCGGGTGAGAAGGTAAACTCGCTACTTTCCGTACTAACCTGGCTGGGATTTACCATCAGCGGTGTGATCCTGTGGTTCCCGGATGTCTTTCCGAAGTCAATCGTCCTGTTGGCCTACCCGATACACGATCTCTGTATGCTCTTTATGACCATGATGTTCCTGGTCCATGCCTTTTTGAGCTTGATTCATCCCAAGATGCGGACAGCTCTTCAAGGCATTATGACTGGGTGGGTAGATGCTCGGTTTGCCGAGGGCCATTACGCCAAATGGTATCGCAGAGTAACAGGTAAGAATAGTCAATAATGCCAGCAAAAATCAACTGTAAGGGGTTCGGCATCGCCGGGCCCCTTGCTTGTTTTATATGAAAGAGCATGTTATAATGGAACAGCTAAAACAGTTATGGGAGTAGATGGGTCCTGGTGGGTTCCCTGGACTTCAAATCCAGTGACGGGCAGCGGTCCTGTCCGTGGTGGGTTCGATTCCCACATACTCCCGCCAATAAAGCAAGAACTGAGGGTTTCTATTAGTGAAGCCCTTTTTTATTACCTTTTTATTGGTATAATTGGTATAGTAAGATCGGAATGGCTAGTTTGTGCAAAGACTCATAGTAAGGAGGTTGCAGCAATGAGTGTAGAACAAGTCAAATTGACCCAGCTCTCATCGAAGGCTGGTTGAGCAGCTAAATTTGGTCCAGGGGCCTTGGATCAAGTGCTTCGCCACTTACCGCAAATACCTTTCGATGAGAATGTGTTGGTTGGAATTAACACTGTAGACGATGCCGCAGTATATAAGCTCGACGACAATACAGCTTTAGTGCAAACGTTAGATTTTTTTACTCCGATTGTAGATGATCCATATTGGTATGGACAGGTTGCAGCGGCCAATTCGCTCAGCGATGTCTGGGCGATGGGTGGTCGTCCCTTGATAGCATTAAATATCGTCTGCTTTCCGTGTAACTTGGATCTGGCTATTCTCGGCGAGATTCTCCGTGGCGGGGCAGAGAAGGTTCAGGAGGCGGGGGCATTGCTATTGGGCGGCCACACCGTACAAGATGACGAGCCCAAGTACGGTTTGGCGGTTACCGGGATAGTTCATCCGGAAAAGGTATGGTCTAATGCGGGTGCTCGACCGGGAGATCGTTTAATCCTGACCAAACCACTCGGAACCGGGGTTATTAGCACAGCTGTGAAAAAAGGCAAAGCAGATGCGGAGCATATCAAGGCGATGGTAGAATCAATGGCTACACTTAATAAACTAGCCGCCGAAACCGCCGCCGAATTTTCTGTTCGCGCCTGTACCGACATTACCGGATTCGGCTTTTTGGGGCATCTGGGTGAGATGGCGGCAGGTAGTAATGTCAGTGTTAAGATCTTTACCAGTCAGCTACCGTTGTTGCCTGGGGCGTTTGAATATGCTAAGCAAGGTTATTTGCCTGGCGGATTGATGGCCAACCTTCATTTTTTTGAGGAGCGGATGGAGATTGCCTCCTCAGTAGATCCAGTTTATGTCGAGTTAGCCGCTGACCCGCAGACCTCAGGTGGGTTGCTCTTTGCCATCCCGGCTGACCAGGAACAACCGCTGCTGCAGGCATTGCAACATCAGGGCATTCCGGCTGCGGTAGTAGGCGAATTTTGCGAACAAGAGTCAAAGACCCTGTTCTTGGAGGGATAAGGAAGTGGAACAAGAGCCAAATGTACAACTGCGACGTATTCCCCCAGTTAATGAGCTGCTCGAATTGCCTTCTGCTGTTAGACAAGCCGAGCGTTGGCAGCGCGACGCGGTGGTGGACCTGATCCGCCTATACATTGGTGAACTGCGGCAGCAGGTTCTTTCCGGACTGGCCCAGGTCCCGGATGACAGTACGGGCTGGGATGGTCGGCTGGCCGAATTTTTTGCAAACTGGGAGCAGGATTTGCATCTACGACCAGCGATTAATGGGACAGGGGTCATTATCCATACCAATCTTGGCCGGTCGCCGCTAGCTCCTACAGCCCAGGCGGCAGTAAGCCGAATCGCCGCATCTTTTTCTAATTTGGAGTATGATCTAGCAGAAGGCGAGAGGGGATCGCGGTATTCCCATGTTGAAAAGTTACTTGTTCAGGTTACTGGAGCCGAGGCCGGCTTAGTAGTAAACAACAATGCCGCAGCCATTATGCTAGCCTTAGATACCTTCGCCAAAGGCGGAGAGGCGATCGTATCCCGGGGTGAGCTAGTTGAAATCGGTGGATCCTTTAGGGTTCCAGAGGTAATGGCGCGCAGCGGAGCCATTTTGCGCGAAGTTGGAACTACCAATAAGACGCACCTCAGGGATTATGCCGAGGCGATATCACCTGAGACCAAAGTGATTTTAAAGGTTCATACGAGCAATTTCCGCATTCAAGGTTTTACTGCTTCGGTTGATCTGGCGCAATTGGCAGAGCTTGCTCATAATCAGGGAAAATTGCTGATCGAAGACCTAGGAAGCGGCGTATTGGTAGACCTTGCGGCTTACGGGCTTCCAGCTGAACCTACGGTACAGCAGAGTGTTCAGGCGGGTGTAGATATTGTCACTTTTAGTGGAGACAAGCTCTTGGGAGGACCGCAAGCCGGGATTATCGTCGGTAAACGCGACTTGATTCAGCGAATTAAGCAAAACCAACTGACTCGGGCATTGCGGATTGACAAAATGACCCTTGCGGCGCTGGAGGCAACCCTTAAATTGTATTTGGTCCCCAGCCTAGCGCTCCAGCAGATCCCGACCTTACGGATGCTGACCGAACCCATAAAAGTGGTCGAGTTACGGGCGCAAAAATTGGCCGAGGTGATCAGGCAACACTGTGGTCAAGATGCGATGGTCGAAGTAATTGACGACATTTCCGAGGCTGGCGGCGGGTCTTTGCCTGGCACCGAAATACCGAGCAAAGCGGTTTCCGTGGCCTTGCCCTGGATAACACCGCTGCATCTTGAAAGATGGTTACGTCAACAAACACCGCCGCTCATCGGGCGGCTTAATCAGGAGCGCTTGCTAATTAGTGCACGGACGATCTTTGATGAAGAAATTCCCGTGATCGCAAGTCTGCTCAGTAAGAGCCGGGAGGTAAGTAAGTAGATGCGTAGGATTATTATCGGTACCGCCGGCCACGTTGATCATGGCAAGACTACCCTGGTCAAGGCGATAACCGGCATCAACACCGATAGATGGGCCGAGGAACAGAAACGCGGACTAACGATAGATTTGGGGTTCGCCCCTTTTATTCTGCCTAGCGGAAAACGCGCGGCGATCATTGATGTTCCCGGTCATGAGCGCTTCATTAAGAATATGCTAGCCGGGGTTAGCAGTATCGATGTCGTGATCCTGGTGGTGGCTGCTGATGAGGGAGTAATGCCGCAAACCAGAGAACACCTGGATATCATTGATATCCTTCAGGTCAAATATGGGGTTGTGGCGGTAACCAAAATGGATCTTGTTGATGAAGAACTCCTTGAACTGGTTCAGGAGGAAATCCGCGAGCAATTGGTCGGGACGAGCCTGGCCGAGGCGCCGTTGGTGCCTGTTTCCGCGGTTACAGGCGAAGGGGTTCAAGAACTTCTGGCCAAGGTGGAGTCGGTGGTTGCTGAGGCGGCCAAAAGCGAGCCATCTAAATTGCTGCGGATGCCGATTGATCGAGTCTTTCAAATCTCCGGTCATGGCACGGTGGTTACCGGCACTCTGCTTGGGGGCACCCTTAACCTTAAGGATGAAGTGGAGATCCTGCCCGCTGGAGTTCGGGCTAAGATCCGTCAGATCCAGGTTCATGACGAGCCGGTAGAGTCAATCGGTGCTGGCCATCGCGTCGCCCTGAACTTAACCGGAGTGGAAAAAAGCGAACTCAAGCGGGGAGATGTTATTTTAGAGCCTGAGGTCATCGAACCAACGGAAATGATCGATGCCAAAATATCCGTTCTGGCTAGTGGTAAAGAACTTATCCACCGAGAACGGATTCGGGTGCATATCGGCACTAGCGAGGTCTTAGCTAGATTGCGGACTTTAGAAGCCGACCAGATCGAGCCAGGTGGTTCAGGATATTGTCAAATTATCTTTGAGGAGCCGATAGTGGCAGCAAGAGGAGATCTTTTTGTAATCAGATCTTACTCCCCAGCCCATACCATTGGCGGAGGCAAGGTTTTAAGTAGCAATCCTCTACGCTGGAAACGTAATAATCCCAAAACTTCTGAGATTCTGCGCCGGGAAGAGGCCGGTGATCCGGCTGATTTGTTGCGCCTGGCTTTTGAGGGTGCACCACGGGATACTTTTACCCGGGAGCGGTTAAGGAAAAAAACTTTACTTGATCCTGCCACGATCCGGACAGAACTACGAAACTTGCTTAGACAAGAGGAGATTATCGATTTAGAGAATAACCAAGTATTCTTGTTTTCCAGCGGTGAACAGGAGCTGTGGTCGGAGGCTAAGGATCTCTTAGACGCGTTTCACGAACAATATCCCTTGCGCAAGGGATATTCAAAAGAAGAACTGCGGAGCCGCTTGGTTCCGACTTGGGAGAACCGCCATTTCAGCAATCTGCTAGCCATCTGGGCCGAACGGGGAGAGATCGTTGTTTATGATAAAGAGATCGGATTGCCGGGCAAGGGTCTGCAATTGAGCCCGGATGAAGCGGCTTTAGCTGAGCGGATTGGTACCGAGTTTTTGAACAGTGGCTTAACCCCGCCGAATCTGGTTGATGTAGCCGCGGAATTCCAACTCTCCGAAAAGAGTTTAAACGAGATTCTGAATTACCTAATTCTGCGTGAGGTATTGGTTAAAGTTTCAGATAATCTTTATTTTCACACGACCAATCTTTCGGTGGCCAAAGAGGTGGCGAAAACTCTGGTGCAGGAACAAGGTAATTTTGATGCGGCTGATTTTCGTGACCGAACCAATAGTAGCCGCAAGTATGCTATTGCTTTACTAGAATATTTTGACGGAATCAAATGGACCAAGCGAGTCGGGGATAGACGGCTGGCCGGTCCGGCTATGCGGGAAGAAAAAGGAAGCTGACGACAAGCACCGCTCCTTGCTGGAGGGAATAGGGTGGTACCTAGGGGGGACTCTTACCCTTAAGGAGTGGGTCAAATGGCGATGACTGGTTTAAGATGTGTGATTTGCGGTAGCATCCGAGCCCCTTTTACTAGGGTCGGTGCGGGGTGTTTGTGTCGGCAGTGCGAAGAGGATCTGTTAGCCTCTACCCCTCAGCAGTATGGCTATCTGTTAAGAGCCAGGTTAATCGGGGAGTGTTTTTTCAACGAGGTTCAGCACTTACTTAGAGGTGATTGGCACTGAAACAACCTTTTTTGGATGCAGTCATTGATTACTGTAGCCAGGGTATTTTGCCTCTGCATACCCCGGGTCATAAACAGGGTGCGGGGATAGAAGCCAAATTAAAAGCAGCTTTAGAACGGTGGGGATTGAAACTGGATATTGATCCGCCGTTATTACCATGCGGGCAAAGATGGGTTCTTCCGACCGCGCTTTTAACCACCGCCCAAAAGAAAGCAGCTGCATTGTTTGGAGCTGCTGAGACTTTTTTTCTGACTAATGGGACTTCTGCCGGTATCCAAGCTATGTTTATGGCCGTCGGCAAACAAGGCAAAGTTATTATGCCACGGCAGGTTCATACTTCGGTCATCAGCGCCGCAATTATCACCGGTTGTACCCCTATTTTATTAAACCCACAACGGACAAGCCCTGACCTACCAGACTCTCGGCTTGACCCCGACCAGTTACGTTATGTGCTTAGTACGACCGATGGCATTTCCGCGGTTTTCACCCAAAATCCCAGTTATTATGGTTTCGCAGCTGATTTGACTCAAATAGCTCAAATTGCCCATGAATATCGGGTTCCATTATTGGTTGATGAGGCTCATGGCCCTCATTTTTGTTTTTCTGCCGATCTGCCGCTGGCGGCCCTGCAGGCTGGAGCAGATCTAGTAGCTCAGAGTACCCATAAGCTCTTAACCTCCCTAACCGGCAGCTCGATGTTGCATGTCGCCGAAGATTGGCGCCATATAAACATAGGACGATTTGTCGATGTCATCCAATCGACGAGCCCGTCGTTTTTGCTCTTGGCTTCTTTAGAGGCGGCTGTATTTCAATTAGCCGAGGCCGGTGAGCAACTGGTAGGCGATACCCTTGACCTGGCCATTGATTTTCGGACCAGGGTCAAAGATCTCCCAGGAATTAAAGTGCTTGGCGACGAGGAAATCCGATCCTTGGGCTATCCGGACTATGACCGCACCAAATTGGTCCTGGATTTTTCCGACTTAGGCCTTTCCGGCTTGGAAGCTGCTGCTATTTTGCGCCAAGAACACCAAATTCAGACAGAGATGGCTGATTTCCGGCGGGTGCTAGCTGTATTGGGGCCGGGCGATACCAGAGACGGAACAAACCGTTTTGAGCAGGCTTTACGCCATATGGCAGCAAAGTATAACCAGGGGGGCAGGTTACCTGATCCGCCGGTGATGCCGGGATTTTCAGACCTGGCCATGACGCCGCGCGAAGCCTTTTTTGCCGATTCGGCCGAAGTCTCGCTGACTCAAGCGGCAGGGAGGATTGCCGCTGAAATTATAGCACCTTATCCGCCAGGGATTCCGGTAGTGATTCCGGGGGAAATTATCACTCAGGAGCAAATACAATATTTACAGGAGCTCGCGATCTATGGATTTAACATAGCTGGTACCAATGGCGGGGTTCCCCGTCAGATTAGAGTAGTGATATAATTTAACAAAGGGTGATTGCTGCGTGAAAAAAGGCTCAGTTACGGATAACCTTGATCTGCTATTAGAGGTATTGCCGCCCCATATCACCAAGATCATCGTTGATTCGCCCGACAAACAAGAGCTAGTTGAGATCGTTATGGATCTGGGCCGTCAACTAGAATTACGTTTTGACCATGGACGCGATTATGTCTCCGAAATCTCGGTAACCAGGGAAGATCTTGATTATGTAACGGCCAGACTAGGCTCATTTGGATCTGATAACCGAGCTGGGATCGAACGCACCTTGCATCGGATTTCGGCGATTCGCAATCGTCGGGGTGATGTGATCGGCCTTACCTGTCGGATTGGACGGGCAGTCTATGGTACGCTCGATATCGTGCGCGATGTGATTGAAACCGGGAAGAGTGTATTATTATTGGGTCGTCCGGGTGTGGGCAAAACTACTTTGCTTAGGGAAACAGCGCGCATTTTATCGACCGAGTTTGGCAAACGGGTGGTCATTGTAGATACCTCAAACGAAATCGCCGGAGACGGTGATATTCCGCACCCGGCAATAGGCCGAGCCCGGCGCATGCAGGTAGGGCGGGCCGAGTTGCAAGCAGAGGTCATGATTGAAGCGGTCGAGAATCATATGCCCGAGGTTATTGTCATTGATGAGATTGGGACCCAAGCTGAGGCTGAGGCAGCAAGGACAATTGCTGAGCGTGGCGTCCAACTGGTGGGCACGGCACATGGAAACACCCTTGAAAATCTGATAGCCAACCCAACTCTTTCGGATTTGGTGGGCGGTATCCAAGCTGTGACCTTGGGGGATGAGGAAGCTAAGCGTCGGGGCACACAAAAGACGGTTTTAGAACGCAAGCATCCGCCGACCTTTGATATCCTTGTCGAGATCCAAGAACGGGATCGGTTTGCCATTCATCATGATGTGGCCGCCACCGTAGACCTCTTACTACGGGGTTACGACCCCCAACCCGAGATCAGGCAGCGTTTTCCGGAGGGTGAGATAGAAGTTATCCAAAATGCCGGCCCGCTGGAGATAAAGGAAAAAGAGGCTCAAGCAGATTATCTGTCATATCAGCCAAATTTCCGCCGTGATCGTAGTAATGGGAAAAGGATCCAAAAAGACTCGCGATTTGCTCATCCAGCTACATCAGTAGATCGCATTTTACATATTTATCCCTACGGGATCAGCCGCAACAGGTTGGAGAAGGCAATTAGCAACTTGCGGGCGCCGGTGCATATTGTCAAGGATTTGCAGTTGGCCGATGTTATTCTGACCCTAAAGGGACAATACCACAAGATGCCGAAAAAGCTCAAAGAGGGGGCCGGGCGCAATCTGCCGATTTATCCTATCCGTAGCAATACGGTTACGCAGATGGAAAAGTATCTGCAAGATCTGTTGTATGATGGGATAGACGAACCAATTATCGAAGCTGAAGACGCGGCCAAAACTGTCTTGGCTGAGCGTCATCCGGTAGCATTAAAACCACAGAATTCCTATATCCGGCGGCTTCAACATCAATTGGCAGCTAGCTACAACCTGACCTCTCAGAGTATCGGAGAAGAACCATATCGCCATGTGGTGATCACTGCTCCGGACGACAGAGGGGATCTTTCATGACTGCAGCAGTCAGTGCTGAGGGCTTGTTTATTACGTTAGAGGGTAGTGATGGTTCTGGTAAAACTACCCAAGCCAACTTATTAAAAGAATATCTTGCTAACCAGGGGATTGATTTCCTGGTAACAAGAGAGCCTGGCGGAACTCTGATCGGAGAGGCGACCCGGGCAATTATCCTCGATCCTCGGTATACCGATATGGTTCCCGAGACCGAGATGTTGCTCTACGCAGCCTCCCGGGCGCAGCTAGTCAAACAGGTGATTTTACCGGCTCTCCAACAAGGTAAAGTTGTGATTTCAGAACGCTATGTGGATTCGAGCATCGCTTATCAGGGTTATGGATTAGGCCGGCAGTATCTGCAAAAAGTTAAATTAATTAATGAAGCTGCCACCGGAGGATTAAAGCCCCATCTTACCTTGTTATACGATGTCGATCCGCAAAGCGTAATTAATCGAGCCATCGGTGCAAGTTCGCTCGAGGGGATCGCCGGCGGCGACCGGATTGAGCGCAGAGCACCGGCCTACCATGCCAGGGTACGTTGGGGGTATTTACAGTTAGCGGCCGCAGAACCGGAGCGGTTCGTTGTGATTAGCACCAAAGATAAAGCACCCGAGCAAATCTTTGCCGAGAGCATTGCTGCTCTAGGTCAGCGATTTCCCGGTCGGTTTTAACTTGAGAGGGGGAAGGTGTTATGAAGCTGGTTATTGCGATAGTTCAGGATCAAGATGCTCATGGGCTGATTGACCAACTGATTAAGGCAGAATTTCGTGCTACGAAATTGGCCAGTACTGGTGGTTTGCTGCGCGAGGGAAACAGTACTGTATTAGTAGGGGTTGACGATGAGTTGGTTGATTCGGTAATCGAGATCGTGCGCAAATCCTGCTCAACGCGAAAACAACTGATTTCACCTGTCTCCGCTGTTGGTCGATCGATTCACACTTTCTTACCGTCACCGATCGAAATTACGGTTGGTGGGGCTACAGTCTTTGTCCTAGATGTAGACCAATTTGTAAAGGTGTAACCAGAGGTGAAAATTTCTAGCGGACGTTCGCGGCGTAGTGCCGGCAGTAGAGGAGCCCCAGAGCGGACAAGACAGAAATCGGTTGGCAGCTCCGGAGCAACCTTTGTTGAGAGTTTGCACAAGGTAGAGAGTGAGCATCTTCGGCGCAGCCTGGATGAGCTAATTCCTCAGCTTGACCAGGCAGCGGCTGATTTGATCAACACCCGAACCCTGCGGAATTTTAATCGCTATCGCGAGCTAGTACGGGAGTTCCTAGACCGAATAATGCGCGAGACTAGTCAGGTTCGGGAGATTTCTGGTTTTAGCGGTGGCCGGCATAAAATAATGGTTGTAGTGCAAAAGGTAAACGCAGCCCTCGACCAGCTGGGACGTGAGGTTATGGACGCCCATGCCGAGGGATTGCGGTTGCTGAGGATCGTCGATGAAATCCGGGGATTGCTCCTGGATTTATATACTTAATTGAGGGGAACAACATTTGCATACCTATTCTTTTTCACAACTCATTGGTCAGGGTCGGGCGAAAACCATCTTGCAGCATTCTTTAGAGCGGAAGCGGATTAGCCATGCCTACTTGTTTGTCGGACCTACCGGAACCGGGAAACGCACTTTAGCCTTAGAATTCGCGGCTGCTCTAAACTGTTTAGAAGACCAACGACCCTGCGGAAGCTGCCGTAACTGCCGGAGGATTGCCGAGGGTAATCATCCGGATGTGACTGTGTTTCAGCCGGAGGGGCGGAGCTTTAAGATCGACCAGATCAGACAGGTTCAACAACTCATCTCGCTCAAGCCTTACGAGGCGCGGTCGAAGATCTTTATTCTTGATGGGGCTGAGGCCTTTACCGAGCAGGCAGCCAATAGCTTGCTCAAGACCCTCGAAGAGCCGCCCGCCTATTCGGTGTTGATCCTGCTGGCGGATGATAGTGCTTTGTTGCCGACGATCACTTCGCGTTGTACGCTAGTGCATTTTCAGCCCTTGCCACAGGAAACGGTTGAGCAGTACTTGAGCCAGAAAGGCATAACAGCGGCGACAGAGGTTGCTGCTGTTAGCGGGGGATCTATTGGTAACGCTCTACGCTTGGCGGAGATCTGGTCGGAAGTTGCTGAGGCGGTTCAGACCTTTTTAGAGGCTATCCGTTCTGATCAGGCTTGGAATATTAATACCAGTATCTACTCCCGATTCAAGGAGAACCAGGAGTTCCGCCGGTATTTTCTCGAATTATGTGAACAAAAGTATAAGACAACTAGTGTCTTTGCACTGACAGCTATCAATTCGGCCAGGGAAATGCTTAAGGCCAACGTCGGCCCTGATGCAGTACTGCGAAGTTTGGCTATTCGCTTGGCCAAGGACCAAAGGAGCGCAAATTAATGAATAAAGTTGTAGGGATCCGCTTTAAGAAAGCTGGAAAGATATATTATTTTGACCCTGGAGATATTGAGCTAGCCCTCGGGGATGGGGTGATCGTCGAGACCGCAAGGGGTATCGAGTTTGGCTATTTGGTCGTGGGCCCCAAAATGGTCACAGATGAGGAGATCGTCACTCCATTAAAAAAGGTCATCCGCAAAGCTGATGAAAGCGATTTCAAAAAAGTCGAAGAAAATGAGCTTAAAGCTAAAGAGGCTTACCAGATCGGGGTCGAGAAAATCGCCAAACACGGCTTGCCGATGAAACTAGTTAATGTTGAATATACCTTTGACACGAAAAAAATCATCTTTTATTTTACCGCCGAAGGGCGCGTTGACTTTCGAGAATTGGTAAAGGATCTAGCCAGTGTTTTCCGGACGAGAATCGAGTTGCGCCAGATCGGCGTGCGCGATGAGGCCAAGATGGTTGGCGGGCTTGGCTTATGTGGCCGACCGGTTTGTTGTCATACCTTTTTAGGTGATTTTGAGCCGGTTTCCATCCGTATGGCCAAGGATCAAAATTTGTCGTTAAACCCCACCAAGATTTCTGGGTTGTGCGGACGGCTGATGTGCTGCCTACAGTATGAGGCCGATACCTATAAGGATGCTCTTGAGCTGTTGCCTAATGTAGGGGATCAGATCGACACCCCTCAGGGTCAAGGTCGCGTTACCGAGGTTAATCCGTTAACCGGTGAGGTCCATGTGGAAGTGGATGAGGGTGTAGAGGTGGTCCTCAACCTTGGTGATGATGCGGCCAAGTGTGAGGGGTGCGGACACTGCTGTTCCGTTCGACACCAGGTGACTACGGCTGATTGCCCCTTGACTCAACAAGAAGAGGAGCCGCTAGTTATCATTCATGAGGAGCCGTCCCCGCCCGAGCCGGAAACCCCAAGGCCGGATGAGGATACGGAAAAGCAACCCGATAAACCTAAAAACCGTAATCGGCGCAGGCGTAAATCCAAAAGCGGGCAGAAAAAAGGGGCAGCGGGCCATTCGGGTAACCCAGAGCCCGGCTCTTCCGACGCGTCGGTGAAGCCCAAAAACAATAAACAACAGGGAAACCAGGGTGGTCAAGCTAGAAAAAGACGTCGGCCCAAAAAGCGGCAGCCTGCTGAGAAACAACAGACTAATGACTAGTTAATTGAAGATAATCTGGGATTGCGATGATAGCCGGCTCACTGGATAGTTCATCATAAGGGTCGGCTATTGCGATTTGGGGGTGATCCGCGGCAATCTGGTGAAAAAGGCGGTTGCCGGCATTCATGCCTTGGGCCCCCAACAGCAAAATGACGTCCCCTCGAGCAGCACTGGCAAGCGCACTATCCAAGGCGTGACGGAGTTTCGGATAATAGCGATACGGCACCTTAGCTTGCTGAAATGTGTCAAAAAAGACTTGTTTTTCATCCGGGCTGACGCGGTCCTGCTCTGTTACGACATCTTCACTGGCGGTTAGGATGCATTTTACAGGAAGGTTCTTCTGTTTGATACTGGCTGCAATCGCCTCTGCATTTTGTCGGTTGATGCTTACCCCTCGGTTGCCACGGATGGCGTGTACCAAAATCAGCTGGCGGGAGGCGAGTGGCGAACAAGCGGCAATAGCTGCTTGCAAACTAGCGGGATTATGGGCAAAATCATCGATGATCGAGACATCTCCCTGATAGATGTATTGCAACCTCCGTGCTACCCCGGAGAAGGTAGCCAAGGCCCGTTTGATTACGGTGGGGCGGATTCCTAACAGCAAACCGGTTGCGGCGGCGGCGATGGCGTTATAAACATTGTGACGGCCGGGCATCTTGAGGCTGACCAGTAGTGAATCGGCTGGAATTGGGTTGCCTCCGATGCCGGTCAGGTCATTCCAGAGCAAGGTAAAGCTCGATCCGGTAGAGTTGATTACGAGGTCTTCTCCCCGGATTTGGCAGTCAGATGATAGTCCGAAAAATATCGGGTTTTGTGCTGAGCCGACAGCTAGCGCTTGGCGGACTAGCGGATCGTCGCCATTGGCCAGTGTTCGTCCCTGAGGGTCGACCAGCTTAAAGAAGTCTGCTTTGGCCTGGATATACTCGTTCAAGCCGGAATGCAAGTCGAAATGATCTGGAGAGATATTGGTTAAGATCCCGATTTGAAAGGCTAAGCCAAAGCAACGATCTTGGGTAATGGCATGAGAGGATACTTCCATCGTGACCACTTCAGCCTGTTGTTCAACGAGATGATGAAGTAGATGCGCCAAGTCCCAGGGATCAGGGGTTGTCATCTTAGATTCGGTTAGGCGGTGGCCAATCTTGGTGATAATGGTACCGATTATTCCGGTGGTATATCCGGCTTCCTCCAAGATGGCATCGATCATAAATGAAGTTGTTGTCTTACCGTTGGTGCCGGTTACTCCGATACAGATAAGATCATCAGCCGGATTTCCCCACCAAAATGCGGAGAGGATCGCTGAGGCTTGTCGAGAATTAACTACGGTGAGCGTTGGAACGGGTATATGGACAGGTTTCTCGCAGACAATTGCCGCGGCTCCATTTTGAATAGCTTGATTGATAAAATCATGCCCGTCATATTGCAGTCCGGCAATGGCAATAAAAAGCGAGCCAGGTGTTACTGCTCGAGAGTCGGTTTTGATCGCAGTGATTTCCAGATCCGGCAGATCAAGATCGGCAGCACCCACGAGTAGCTGGTGTCTGGCAAGAATTTGAGCAACTGTCGCTAAGCGCATATGATCACCCTTTGTTGCAGGTACCCAACGATTGGATTTTTTACCTACATGGAGAGAATTATACGTTGGGCACCCTTTTCTCTAAGATTGAAAGGAGTTATCCAATGGTTTCAGATGATTACGGTCGTTTATATATCTGTGCGACCCCAATCGGAAATTTACAGGATATCACCCTCCGTTGCCTCCAAGTTTTGAAGGAGGCGGAGTTGATCGCCGCAGAAGATACGCGGCATACGCGTAAACTCTTGAATCACTATGATATCGGTACTCCACTGACGAGTCTGCACGAACATAACGAGCGGCGCAAGAGCGGTCTGATTTTGCAAAAACTCCAAGACGGCAAAGATGTGGCCGTGGTTTCAGATGCCGGTATGCCAGGCATTTCGGATCCGGGAGGATTGTTGATAGCGAAAGCTCTGGCGAACGGGATTAAGGTTGAAGCGGTTCCGGGTCCTTCTGCGGTGATAACGGCCCTTTCGCTCTCCGGGCTGCCGATGGAACGTTTTATCTTTGATGGGTTCTTGCCGCGGACGCGTAAAGGCAGGGTTAAATATTTTGCAGAGATTGATACCGAAGAGCGGACAATTGTCTTCTACGAAGCACCACACCGGCTAGTTGATGCTCTGACTGATTTAGCCGAGATCATGCCGGAACGGGCGATTGCCGTATGTCGGGAACTAACCAAGCAACATGAGGAAGTTTTTCGGGGCACGGTCTCTGAAGCTTTGGAGCATTTCCAAAATCGAGGTGTAAAGGGAGAGATTACGATAGTGCTTGGGGGTGTTGCCAAGTCCGAACCTGGACAGGCCCCGATCGATTGTGATCTGGTGAAAGACCGTTTGCAGGAATTACTGCAGAGCGGCTATTCAACCAAAGACGCAATTAAAATAATCGTCGGTGAAACGGGAATTAGACGCAATGTAGTGTATCGACTCGCCACCGAGCTGGAAAAAAATAAGCCGCAGCAGTAACTGCGGCACAATCGTGTTTTGACTAAAATTAGGAAACCTGCTTCATAAGCTCCAGACAATCAGGGCAAATCATCTTGTCCTTAAAGTTCCGAACTTCTTTAGCATTTCCGCAGAAGATACAGGCCGGCTGATACTTTTTCAAGATGATTTGTTCACCGTCAACGTAGATTTCCAAAGAGTCACGCTCTTCGATATCCAGTGTACGGCGGAGTTCAATTGGAATAACGACACGACCTAATTCATCGACTTTGCGGACGATACCAGTAGATTTCATGGACTGACAACTCCTTCCGTAGTAGGTTATCCGATAAAATTATACAGGTAGATTGTACCGATTTTTCCAGTTAAAGTCAAAGGTCATTTGTCCCTATTTTAGGGGCGGAGCCGGATTGAAAGGCCCGTCGGGCAGTGATATAATGCCTACCAGGCAAGGTATACCAGTGATATCGTATATTGGGGGGGAGCATATGGGTGTAACCATAGGAATTCTTCAGCTCAAAGCAGAACTTGATGAAGCGGTGGAAGGGTTTAAAAAAGGACTATCTGAGTCCGGATTTGCCTCAGCAGAGGTTACTTTTGATTATCGCAATGTAGAAGAAAATGTGCCAAGTTTTGGACAAGAGGCCGATGATCTCGTCGCTCAAGGTGTTGATTTAATTTTTGCGTGTACAACCCCGGCAGCCAAATTCGCCAAGGAAGCGGCTGAATTTTACGGGATTCCGGTTGTATTCACGCCGGTGTATGATCCGGTCTCGGTCGGCTTAGTTGATAGCTGGGAAAGATCTGGGAACCATTTGGGCGGGGTCAGCGGTAAGGTTGATGCCGAGCGGAAACTAGCGGCGATGCAGAGTCTAGTACCGGGATTGACCCATTTTTCAGTGGTTTATGATCCTGATGACCCTAACTCAGTATTGGAGCTGAATGACTTACGCCAGGTCGCTACTGAGCAGGGAATCATCGTCACTCCGGTTAAGGTACAAAATCCCGCGGTCTTAGCCAACATGGAGTTCTTGCCGGATTGCCAATTCGTCTTTGCTACCATCGGCCGGATGCTCGAAGAACATTTACCTGAATTGGCCGGAAACTGCGTAGCCCAGGGTATTCCCCTTTGTGGCCATAATCTAACAGCGGTGCTTGCTGGAGCGGCTTGCTGTGTAGAAGCTCCCTTATCAGAACTGGGATACCAGGCTGGTAAAATTGCCGCCCGGATTCTACATGGAGAGGACCCCGCGGAGCTCCCCATCCAATTACCGGATAACCCTCGGGTTTATCTCAATCGGGTAACTTGCGACCGGTTAAAGCTAGATCTCAAGGCAATTCCAGAGGCCGAGATCATCGAAGGAAGGTATCGATAGTGGCGATAAATCTAAAAAGTTCCGAACTAGAACTATTGGCGCCGGTAGGGCGGTGGGATGTTCTGGAGGCGGTAATAGCTGCTGGAGCAGATGCGGTTTACTTGGGTGGCAAGAAGTTTAACATGCGGATGTTCCGCGATGATTATAACTTCACTAATGAAAGTTTGACCGAGGCGATCGCTTATGCCCACGCACGCAATGTCAAGGTTTATGTGACCGTAAACAACTTGCACAGCGATCAGGAACTCCAAGAGCAGCAGGAGTATCTCGAATTTTTAGAGGAAGCCCAGCCCGATTCGCTGATTGTGCAAGATTTGGGCTTAATCAAACTGGCCAATCAGATTGGGTTAACGGTACCGTTGCATGCCAGTGTGATGCTGAACTCGCATAGCTTGCCAATGCTTAATTTCCTAAAGGAACATGGCGTTACCAGGGTGGTATTAAACCGGGAGATTCCTTTTTCGGAGATTGCTAAGTTACGAGATGAATCCGGTTTGGAGATTGAGTATTTTATTCATGGGGATATGTGTATCGCCCAAAGCGGCCAATGTTATGCTAGTGGCTTACTATTAGGGCAGAGCTCTAACCGCGGCCGCTGTATGAAACCGTGTCGCTGGGCCTATGAGTTCATTGATGCCCGGACCGCTGAGGTTTTGCAGACCAAGGCCGATGGCCCGTACTTTTTGGCCTTGGGCGATATGTATGTGCTAAACCACATTCCGGAATTGGTTCACTCCGGAATCTGTTCCTTTAAGATTGAAGGGAGAATGCGGGAAGCCGAGTTTTTAGCGGAGATCGTCTCGGTTTATCGGCAAGCGTTGGATTCTTACCTACGAGAACCATTCGCATACCGACTTGATTGTGAGTTACAGGAACGGATGAACAAAATCCAAGTGCGGGATTTTACCACCTGCTATGCCTTAAAACACCCGGGGCCAGTAGGAATTGGCTATACCGGAGCGAAAGAGCCTCAGTTTTTTAGTACCGGGGTTAAAGAGTTGACCATCGACGAGCGTCTGCTCACCAAAGACCCCTTTGCCAAGCAGGTGCAAGATGATGAACTAGCAGCTAAACCCGTGTTATCAGTGCGGGTGAGTGATTTAGAGGCTCTCGAATCTGCAATCGCGGCCGGAGCCGACCGGGTTTATTTTGGCGGAGAGTCTCCGGTTGATCTTGATTTTGCTTGGTCGAAAAAGAACATGACTACTGCCCTCCAATTGCTGGCTCAAGCAAAGGTACCGGGTATTGTGGTCACTCCGAGGATTACGATGTCGCGCGAAATCGCTGAACTTCAAGTTTTGCTGGAGTGGCTTGAGGGGCTTGGGGAGCTGAGACCGGCAGGAGTAATGGTCTCTAATGTCGGAACTCTTCAATTGACAAAACAGCTGACACAGTTACCGATTTACGGGGATTATTCGCTCAATGCATTTAACCAAAAGGCCCTGGAATTGCTCAAAGAAGCAGGGGTAGTCCAAGTAACAGCACAGATAGAGAGCTCTTTTGCTCAGCTCAAAGAGCTCGCGGCCGATTCGGAGCTGCCCATTGAAGTCTTGGCTCACGGCAGATTGACCACCATGGTGATGGAACATTGTCTGCCGGCAGCTCTACTTGAGGGCTTGACCAAGCAGGATATCTGCTCTACCCTCTGTCGCCAGCGCCGATATGCCTTGAAAGACATTCGGGGGGGACGCCGCGAGGTCGTGATTGACCAGTATTGTCGCAACCATTTCTTATTGGCCAATGACCTTTGTGTCCTGCCCTTTTTGGAGTCATTTGCCAAATTAAAAGTAGCTAGTTTGCGACTAGAACTTCACTTTACCGATTCTGCCGAAGTTGGTCCGATTGTTTCAGCTTACAGACGAGTTTTGGATGCGGTTTATTCCGGAACAATGGCTGAGCAATCCGAGCTGATCCGTGATTTTGTGCGTCAAGCACCTCGTCCGTTGGGTTTAGGGGCTTATCCCAGGGGTGTTGTCGGTTTAAGATAAACTATTTTTGGGGAGGAGAGGTACCATGAGCTATCTAGGTCCGGAGGAGATTCTCCGCAAAAAACAGGAGTATTTAATTCCGTGCTTATATCACTTTTACGCCGAACCGATGCAACTAGTTAAAGGTGATATGCAGTATGTCTACGATCATGAAGGCCGCCAGTACCTTGATTTTTATGCCGGGGTATCGGTAATTAACTGCGGACACTGCAACCCGGTGATCACTGATCGGGTTGGCGAGCAGGTTCAGACGCTCCAACATGTCTGTAACATTTATCTGACTGAGCCGATTGTTAATCTTGCCGAACGGTTGGCGCAAGTAACCCCTGGCAACTTGAAACGCAGCTTTTTCTGTTCTACCGGCAGTGAGGCCAATGACGGAGCGGCGGTCTTGGCTAAATTGCATACTAAAAGGTATGAGTTTTTAGCGCTCCAGCAGGGTTTGCACGGGCGGACGTCGTTTACGATGAGCCTGACCGGCTTATCGATGTGGCGGACCGACCTCAATCCGGTTGGTGGGATCAGCTTTGTTCCGAATGCTTACTGTTACCGCTGCCCATTAGGCTTAAGCTATCCGGGGTGTGATCTTAAGTGTGCTGATGCTGTTGAAAGGGCTATTCAAACCCAGACCTCCCGCGAGGTCGCGGCGATGTTTGTCGAGCCGATTCAAGGTAATGGAGGCATTATTACCCCTCCGCCTGGTTACTTTGAACGAGTGCGGGAGATTCTGGACAAGTACGGGATCCTCTTAATCGTAGATGAGGTGCAAACCGGGTTTGCCCGTACCGGTAAGATGTTTGCCATCGAGCACTGGGATGTCGCTCCCGATATTATGACTGTGGCCAAGGCCTTGGGCAATGGAGCACCAATAAGCGCATTCATTACTACCGATGAGATCGCCAAGAGTTATACCCGGCCGGGGGCTTCCACCTTGGGTGGCAACCCTGTTTCCGCAACAGCTGGTCTGGCAGTGATTGATTATCTTATCGAAGAGAACTTAGCGGCTAGAGCGACCGAGCTTGGCGGATATTTGCGTGAGCAGCTTAGCGGTTTGGCCGAGAAACACAGGCTCATCGGGGATATTCGCGGATTAGGGTTAATGGTAGGGGCCGAACTGGTGAAAGATAAAAACGATCCTGCTAAAGTACCGGCGAGCGAGGAGACGGATTTGATCCTCGAGCAACTAAAAGATCGTGGCATATTAATTGGGAAAAACGGAATCGACCGTAACGTATTGGCTTTTCAGCCGCCATTGGTCATTACCAAGGACGACGTAGATCAATTGGTCTCCGCCTTGGATGATGTCTTGACGGTGGTTGAATCACGATCATAAGGGGGGGCTCGCATGAGCTGGTTGTCAGGATTTTCAGGTTTTCGAGTGCGAACCCTTGCAATTAGCATTTTGGTCGTGTACTTATTAATTAAGCGGGAGAAGCTTTCTTCAGTAGAGAAGCAGGGGATTTGGGCTACCGGACTGATCTTCTTCGTAGTGCGCCTGCCCTTTGAAATCATCGCTTACCTGCAAGGATTCTGGTCTTATCAGGCCGAGGGATTTGCCATTTTCGGCATCCCCGTTGATGTGATGGTTGCGATGGCAGTGATTTTCGGTTCGGGTGCGGCTCTAATTCAACAGTACTTTCAAGCGCGCGGCCAGGGACAGGTGGCTTTAGCCCAGCTAGGCTTGGCTCTACTGGCTTTGGTGTATGATCTTGGTGGATCGGCGATGTACGGGTACTTGACCATCGAGTCAGGGGGCATTTTATTTAAGCTGACGACCTTTGCCGTGCTGACCTTGCTATCTGGTCTGTTTTTTGCCTGGTTCATCCGGCGATTTTCCGAAGATGCTGTAGGTGATAAGGAGGTCTAATTTATGTCGGAGAAGACGTATTGTCTAAGCACACCAATTTACTATCCCAGTGATAAGCTGCATATCGGCCACTCCTATACTACTACTATCGCCGATGTGATAGCCCGGTATCGCCGAATGAGCGGATACAAGGTTTTGTTTATGACCGGCTCAGATGAGCATGGCCAGAAAATTGAACGCAAAGCCAAGGAAAAAGGGGCTACTCCCATTGAGTATGTTGATCCTATTGTTGATAGTTTCAAAGAGCTGTGGAGATTGCTTGATATCTCATACGACGATTTTATTCGGACCACCGAGCCCCGACATCAGAAGGTAGTCCAAGAGATCTTCCGGCGGATTTGGGAGAAGGGCGATATTTACAAGAGCGAATATGAGGGGTGGTATTGCACTCCTTGTGAAACCTTCTGGTTGGAGCGACAATTGGTCGATGGTAAGTGCCCGAACCCCGATTGCCAAAGACCGGTGGAGTTAACCAAAGAAGAGTCCTACTTTTTCCGGCTGTCCAAATACGCGGATCGCCTTCTGGAGCATATTGAGACTCATCCGGAGTTTATCCGGCCGGAGTCCCGTAAAAATGAGATGGTTGCCTTTATTAAGAGTGGCCTCGAGGATCTGTGTATTTCCAGAACTACCTTTGATTGGGGAATTCCTGTCCCAATTGACGAGGGGCATGTGATCTATGTCTGGTTTGACGCTCTTTCAAACTATGTGACTTCCGCCGGTATATATCAAGATGCGGAGCGCTTTGCTCAGTTTTGGCCGGCCGATCTCCATCTGGTTGGCAAGGAGATTATGCGGTTTCACACGATTATTTGGCCGATTATGTTGATGGCCTTGGATTTGCCGCTTCCCAAGACCGTCTTTGGCCATGGGTGGCTGGTCTTAGACGGTGGCAAGATGTCCAAGTCCAAGGGCAATGTCATCGACCCGATTGAGCTGATTAACGAATTTGGAGCTGATCCGCTCCGCTACTTCTTGCTCCGCGAAATCTCTTTCGGTAGTGATGGCCACTTCTCACGTGAAGCTCTAATCAAAAGGTTGAATTCAGATCTGGCCAATGACTTGGGCAATCTGCTACATCGATCAACCGCAATGCTGGGTAAATACTTTGATTTTATCGTTCCTGAGTCCGGTGAATATCAGGATCTTGATCGCAAGCTGCAAACGCTATCCCGAGAGGTGCTGGACAACTACCGGACTTTATTTGACAACCTCGAGATCAACCAAGCCGTTGCCGAGGTCTGGCGGTTGATCGCCGCCGCTAACAAATACATCGATGAATCAGCCCCCTGGGTGTTGGCCAAAACGGATCGTCAACGACTGGCGACGGTAATGTATACTCTATTCGAAACGCTTCGCCAAGTGGCGGTGCTAATCGGGCCACTAATGCCTTCAACCGCGGACAAAATGTGGGGGCTATTGGGGCTTGCCGGTAGCGTTCAGGACTATCGTTTTAGTCAACTTGAATCTTGGGGGGGCTATCCGGCAGGAAACAAGATTATTCAGGGCCCGCCTCTCTTTCCACGGGTTGAGGCGGAGACAGTAGCAGAGGAGGAAACGCCGATGGAGGCAGAAGCACCGCAGACCTTGACCGACCTCAAAGAAGAAATCACCATTGACGATTTTGCTAAGATTGATCTACGGGTAGCCAAAATAATCCAGGCCCAGCAGCATCCTAATGCGGATAGATTGTTAAAGCTTCAAGTCCAGGTCGGACCGGAGCAGCGCCAGATTGTGGCTGGTATCGCCGAACACTACAAGCCGGAGGAGTTGGTCGGCAAAGAGATCGTGATTGTTGCCAATCTTAAACCGGCCAAACTTCGCGGTGAGCTTTCACAGGGAATGCTCTTGGCCGCCTCCAGTGATGACCAGTTAGCTCTGATTACTCCAGAAAGGGAGATTCCTTCTGGGGGACGGGTGAAATGACCACCCCTTTGGCCGATACCCATGCCCATCTGAACGATGAGCAGTTTGCCGTTGATTGGCAGGAGGTTGTCAGGGAAGCCGCCGCTGCCGGGGTGAGCCAAATTGTGATTCCCGGCTCAGACCTTGTTACTTCACGTCGGGCGATTGTTCAGGCCCAACAGTATCCGGGCTTATTTGCTGCTGTGGGGGTTCATCCCCATGAGGCCAGTAGTTACGATCAGGAAACACGATTATCCCTGAGCGAGCTGGCTGCCAACGAAAAAGTGGTTGCTATTGGGGAGATCGGGTTGGACTATTATTACAACTTCTCCCCCCGAGAGACGCAGTTGGCGGTTTTTCGCGATCAGATGGCCCTGGCTTCGGAAAAAGGTCTGCCGGTGATAATTCATAATCGGGAGGCTCATGCCGATACGCTTGAAATCCTCAAGGAATTCCAAGGGGTGGTGCGAGGCGTATTGCACTGTTTTTCCGGTAGCCCGGAGTTGGCTGCGGAATGTGTAAAGTTGGGCTACTATATCGGAATCGGGGGGACTGTAACCTTTAAAAATGCGAAAAAACCGGTTGAGGTGGCGCGAGCAGTACCGCTTGAAAGCATTCTGCTGGAGACCGACTCACCGTATTTGGCGCCGGTTCCGTACCGCGGCAGACGAAATGAGCCAAAATTCGTGCCCGCCATATTGACGAAACTGGCTAGCATCAAGGGAATTTCAGAACCAGAACTACGCGAACAGGTTAATCAGAATGTAGCTGAACTCTTTGGAATATACACCTATAATCAGTAGGTCGCGGTAGGGGGAGACAAGTGGCCAAACCATATTGGGTATATAGCGATTTTGATGGGACGATAACGCTTGATGATAACCAGGTCAAATTACTGGATAAGTTTGCGGATGCCTATTGGCGAGAAAAAGAATACGCCATTCTCGAGGCTGGCGGCAAATCACGCCAGTATCTGCCGGTTATTTATCGCAACTTTGGAGCTTACAGTACTCAGGAGATTATCGAGTATCTTCGCGAGAATGTTCGCCCAGATCCATTTTTCCCTCAGTTTGTGCGTTATTGCAGCGAGCATGATGTACCGTTAGAAATCATCAGCGACGGTATGAATATTTATATTGAGGACTATTTGGAGCGCACCGGGCTGCAGGACTTAGTCTTCTATGCCAACACCGTTGAGGTGGGGCCTCAGGGTGTTGTGTTTACCCATCCTTACGAAAACTTGGAATGCGGCAAATGTGGGACTTGCAAAAAGCAGATTGTAACTGCCCGCAAAGGGCAGAATTGGTTTATTGTTTACATCGGTGATGGGATTAGCGATGAATGTGCTGTCAAAGAGGCGGATCTGGTATATGCCAAGGGAACATTGGCCCGCTACTGTCAGGAGCAAGGGATTAGCTATGTACCATACGAGACTTTTGCCGATATTTTAAAGCATTTTGCGCAACTGTTGACAGAAAAGAGTGGTATTTGATGTCCTTAAATAGTGCGGTTGCAGTTGTTGTTAGTTTATTCTATTTTGTCATAGTATTATTGGGAGCCGAGTTACTGCGAATTTGGTTTCGCCTGAGCTCCTTAATGGTTCGTCGCTTGACGATTATCGGCCTAGCCAGCAGCGCGCTGATTTTGCCGCCATTATTTTCCGAATGGCACTGGTTTATCATCGCCCCCGGAATTTTTGGCCTGATCTACTTGGCTGTTGGGAGCGGATTAAAGAGCGCCAGCCAGCGACAAAGTGTATTCGGCATCGTCTATATTTTTCTCGCCATTATCTTTTTGTTTAACCTTTTCTGGGGAAAAGATCAGCAGGTTTATGCCATCGCCGGGCTATTAGTTTTTGGCTGGGGCGATACCCTAGCTGCGCTAATCGGTAGTTACTGGGGTAAACATAAATATTTTATCTATGACGAAACGAAGAGCTGGGAAGGCACCCTTGGTATGTTCGCCGGCTCCTGGGGAGCATTGGCAGTTGTCGCTGCTCAAATAATGGGGCTCTCCGACCAAGAATTAATCAGTTATGTCACTTTAACTTCAGCGTTTGCCGCATTACTCGAAGCGGTCAGTATACGCGGGACCGATAATTTTATTGTCCCGGTGGGAACAGCGTTTTTCCTCTATTATTTAATTCAAACGAACATTCCGATTGCACAAATTAGTGTCTTTGTAACCGGGATCGTCGGGAGTTTTCTGTTCTCGCTTCTTGCTTATTGGCTCAAGGCACTCGATGAAGGCGGGGTCGCCGGGGCCATTTTGGTCGGTTCTTTTCTGTACACCTTTGGTGGCTGGAATTGGATTCCGCCGATCTTAGTTTTCTTCGTTTCTTCTAGTATCTTGAGTTATTGGAGTCGCCGGCGTAGCTCAGATGAGATCGAAGATAGAACGGATACACGCAGAGGTGTTAATCAGGTCTTAGCCAACGGGGGAATTGGCATCGTCTTAGCAATTCTGTCCTTTCTGAATATAGCTGATCTATATCTACTGTATCTTGGATTTTTAGGCTCTCTAGCCGGTGTAACCGCTGATACCTGGGCAACCGAGATTGGACAGGCCCTAGGGGGGAAACCCCGGCTGATAACCTCTCGTAAAGAAGTACTGCCCGGGACGTCCGGGGGTATTACCAAAGCTGGCATCTGGGGGTCTGTCTTTGGCAGTGGAATTTTGGCTTTGAGCGGATTTGTTCTCAGTATAATCGGTGGTCTTAATTGGGGATCAACCTTGATCGGGACAGCCATAGTTTTCGTGGCCGGGGTGAGTGGGGCATTATTGGACAGTCTGATCGGTGCGACCCTGCAAGTTCAGTATTATTGCGAATACTGCTTAAAGTATACCGAGAAGTTGATCCATGGCTGTGGTTGTCAAACCAAGGCTGTCAAGGGATTGCGGTGGCTAAATAATAATTGGGTTAATCTGATCGCCTCAGCCTGGTCTGCTACGGTAGCGATAATACTATCTTGCCTATTGCTTAGATAATTATTGACAATAATGATAAATAATGCTATAGCTATATTTAGAGCCAGCCAATCCAGGAGGAGGCTGGTTTTTTTGTTTGGGATTAGATCAAATTGTACTGATTTAATGAAAATAGCAAACTTGGTCATAGAGGATTATCAGCGTTATCCCCAACCTCAGCAGGTATTCCCCCTTGATGACCAAAGGTGGCAAATTAACCTAACAACAGCGGATGGGTGTTTTGAATTATTACTTTACGCAATCCTCTTAGGGGCCAAAGTGCAACAGTCCGTTGTTAGCACAACTTTTTGGCACTTGCGTCAAGCCGGACTAACAGCGATCAACCGCTTGGTTGAGCCCGGTGCGGTGATTAAGGTCTTATCTGTATTATCCCGTTATTATCGGGCTTTGACCCCACGTCAGCGCAAGGCGGAGGCTTTGGTGCAAGCGGCGGTGCGAGTACAGTCGGACTATGGTGGGGATATCAGACAGGTCTACGGGCGGCATCATATGGATACAGATGTGGTGACCACACTGCGGCAGTTTGCAGGGATTGACCAGCGCGCTTATTGGTATTGCCGGGAGATGAAATATGCCGGGGTTTGGCCGGATTTAGACAAAAAAGCTTGTCTGGCTGTTGATAATGATGTGAAAATCCCCCTTTGGTTTCTAGGCTTTGTGGGCGCAGACTTGTTTTTTCTCCGCGACATCCGGAGTTCAGACTGTCTCAAAGTTGTTAGCGATTATTTTGCTGGCGATGTTTTACCATTGGTTGCTCTAGCTAGGCGCGGATGTCATTTTGGCGATTCTGATCTCTGCCAAACCAGATGTTCTGTCTTTGAAATGTGTCAAGTGAGATTCGAAAAGCCTGCAGGATGTTTTTAACATTTATGGAAACATTTGAGATAGGAGATAACAAAGCAAAGGCTGAGTGCAGATCTTGAAATTTCCGATTGAGACCTTTCGACAGTTAAATAGCGGCGAAAAAATTCTGGTAAGCGTGCGGATAGCAGCCAGCATCTGGATTTTTTTTGATATTAATTTTTTTTGTGCGGAGTGTCCGACTTTATATACTCCGATCGCGCTGGCTATCTATTTATTGGTTACTTGTTTCTTGCTTCCCCTGGGGAGCAAGAAACAAGAGCCCGATAAGCCAATTTTATCGCTGGTATATGCCGGATTGGATTTGTTGGCCGCAGTTTTCGTCTTTTTATCGGTTACCAATCCCAGCCATTTAGGTCCGTTCCTATTTTATCTGGCGGTGGTTTGGTCTGCTCGATTTATGACCGTTTCCAATGCTTTTATTTTTAGTCTGACGGTATTTTTGGTCTATGCCCTAGCCTGTTGGGTCAAGGGCATGCTTTCCGTTGTCTTGTTAAAACAGCTAATAGCAATGGTCGTCATGGGCTTGTATGTATCTTTATTTGCTAGGATGATTGCTGAAAGTGAGCGAGAGCGCAAGAAGCGAGATTTGCTGTTAAAAGAACTAAAAAAATCGTTTCAAGAACAAGTTGCCGGAGCTTTAGAGCTTGAAAAGATGAATGATCAGTTGAAAAAGCATACTGCGGCCCTCGAAGCTTATCAAGGCGAGCTGGTAAGGCGAAATCAGGAGCTTGGCCTATTAACCGAGGTTCTGAAGACGACAACTGCAACCCTGGATTTGCATAGCCTGTTAAACCATACCCTCCAAAAGACGGTTGAGCTTTTTGGAGTTAGTTCCGCCTTCATTGTGCTTAACGGACCGGGTGAACTGGTAGATTCTGAGATGGTAATCTGCCAGGAGATAAGCGAGCTTGAGAGCTTGCATCTGGCTAGCAAGGTTAAGCCTCTATTAACCGAAACTAGGGAGGTTTTAGTCTGGAGGCATGGGGTGACCCCACCGATAGCAGGGATTCACAACGACTTGCTCAACGCAGGGATCACCGGGTTTTTAGCCACACCGCTGTTGGTGCGGGGAGAGGTTCGGGGAATGATGGCTTTAATTAATGTAGGCCTAAAAGATGTCATTAAAGAGCGAGATTTTTTCCGCATTGTTTCATCTCAGGTTAGTTTGGCGATCGAGAAAGCCATCATGTATGAACAAATGAAAAAGCAAGCGATTACTGATGGGCTTACAAGCTTGTATAATGTCCGCCACTTTCACGATCGGCTGTCAGAGGAGATCGCCAAAGTTGAACGAAAAAACGGGGTTCTTACTCTCTTAATGATCGATATGGATTGGTTTAAAGAGTACAATGACACTTACGGACATCAGGCTGGTGATAGCTTGCTTTGCCAAGCAGCCCGAGTCTTGGCGGGCAATGTCCGGGAAGGGGATCTGGTTGCCAGGTATGGAGGCGAAGAATTTACCGTGATTTTACCTGACACCACGACTCAAGAGGCGATAGTCCTGGCGGAGAGGTTGCGCCGTCGTTTTAGGGAGGTTCAGTCACAAGATGCGCCGACTAAACAAGTGGTTACTCTCAGTATCGGTGTGGCAACTTATCCTGACCATGCGCAGACGGCCCGCGAGTTAATCGAATGTGCCGATCGCGCGATGTATCGAGCCAAAGCGATGGGCAAAGATCTGGTTTGCTCAATCGATGATTTTTTTGAGTAGTCGAAAAATAAAACCCAGATAGGGAAGGATGATATCAGAGGCGAATAATGATATATGGTGATGACAAACCATCCTTGCAACAGAACACAACATATAGTATCATAGGTTAGAACTATCTACTACATGTAGTAGTTTTAGCCATTTTTCTTTTTTTATACAGGGGGATTATCGATGGGAGTTAAGTTATCGCAAAATGCCTTGAATGTTTTGGAAAAACGATATCTAAAAAAGGTTAATGGACAGGCAGTTGAGACTCCCGATGAGATGTTTAACCGTGTTGCCGAAAACATTGCTAATGTCGAAAGCGAATGTTACGGCAAAGACCAGGAGACTGTTGAAGCTATTAAGCAGCAGTTCCTGGAAATTATGACCAATTTGGAGTTTATGCCAAACTCCCCTACCCTGATGAATGCCGGCCGTGAACTTCAACAGTTGGCGGCTTGTTTTGTTTTGCCGGTTGAGGACTCGATGGAGTCAATTTTTGATTCGATTAAGCATGCCGCATTGATTCATAAGAGCGGTGGCGGTACTGGATTTAGCTTCTCCCGGCTACGGCCCTGTAATGATGAAGTACTATCAACCGGTGGCGTTGCCAGCGGTCCGATCTCATTTATGAAAGTCTTTAATGCCGCGACAGACGCTGTTAAGCAGGGCGGCACTCGTCGCGGTGCTAACATGGGTATCCTCCGGGTTGACCATCCTGATATTCTCGCTTTTATTAATGCCAAAGAGAATAATGATGACTTGACCAACTTCAACATCTCGGTTGCCATCACCGATGAGTTTATGGTAGCTCTCAAAGAACACCGAGACTATGAGTTAATTAACCCGAGAAATGGCCAAGTTGTGGGTAAACTCTCTGCACAAGACGTTTTTGACCAAATCGTTGACGCGGCTTGGCGCAATGGCGAGCCAGGGGTTATTTTTATCGACCAGATTAACCGGGACAATCCTACTCCCCAAGTTGGTGAGATTGAGAGCACAAACCCATGCGGAGAACAGCCGCTTCTTCCCTATGAAGCCTGCAATCTCGGCTCTATCAATTTAGCCAAGATGGTCACCGAGGACGCGGAAATTGACTGGGAACGGTTAGAGCGCGTAATTACGATCGCCGTTCGCTTCCTCGACAACGTCATCGATGCCAGTAAGTATCCGTTAGAACGGATTACTGAAATGGTCAAGGCCAACCGCAAAATCGGACTGGGCGTGATGGGCTTTGCCGACTTGCTAATTAGATTAGGGGTCCCCTATAACTCCGAAAAAGCTGTAGAAACAGCAGAAGCGGTTATGTCTTTCATTCAGCAGACCGCTCGGGCTGCTTCGGCTGATTTGGCTGAGGAGCGCGGAGTCTTTCCGAATTATGAGGGTAGCACCTATGAACCGTTGGGAGTTAAGGTTCGTAATGCTACCACCACAACCATCGCTCCGACCGGCACGATCAGCATCATTGCTGAGGCATCAGGTGGAATCGAGCCGCTATTTGCCTTAGCCTTCGTGCGCAATGTTATGGATAACACGAAATTGGTCGAAGTTAATCCATTGTTCGAGGAGATCGCCAAGAAAGAGGGTTTTTATACTCCGCAGCTGATGGAGAAAGTTGCTGAACATGGCTCAGTTCAAGAAATTGAGTCGATTCCGGAGAAGTTCCGGCGGATATTTGTAACCGCCCACGATATCGAACCGGAATGGCACATCAGGATCCAGGCTGCTTTCCAGAAATATACCGATAATGCTGTGAGCAAGACGATTAACTTTGCCAAGAGCGCTACCCGGGAAGATGTGGCCAAGGCATATCTACTCGCCTATCAAGAAGGGTGTAAAGGGGTCACCGTTTACCGGGATGGCAGTCGTGAATCACAGGTGTTAACGGCCGGTACCAAAGCGACCCAACAGTCCAGTACAGAGGAGGCAGCACCGCTTTATCCGACTAATATAACCCCACGTCCACGCCCTGATCTAACAACCGGTTCGACCGAACGGGTAAAAGTCGGCTGCGGAACCTTATACGTCAGTGTAAATGCTGATGAATTCGGGATTTGTGAGGTCTTTACCAATACCGGCAAAGAGGGTGGCTGTTCTTCACAGTCTGAGGCTACCAGCCGTCTGATCTCGATCTCCTTGCGCTCCGGTATTTCCGTGCAAACCATTTATGAACAGCTCCGGGGCATCCGGTGTGCCGCCTGCGTACGCCGTAAGGAGGTTAATGTGACCTCTTGTCCTGATGCCATTGCCCGAGCGATCAAGAAGTTCCAGGATCAGGTTCTTGGTGGTTTTCAGCCGCAGTTACCTTTTAAACCGCAGGGTGCTCAGGCTGCCCAGCAAGAAGCGGCCATTGCTGAAGATTTCGCCTTGTGCCCGGAGTGTGGGCATAAATTGAGCCATGAGAGCGGCTGTATTACCTGTATTGCCTGCGGATATTCGAAGTGCGGATAAAAAACACCACCTTGGTGCTTCCGCACTTCCGGTGGTTATAATTACTCTATGCTCTGCGCTTTCTAATGATAATGACGGTCTTTTGTGCCCTTTTTAAGATTGGGTTTAGTAATAGTTGGAGTATGCGTTCCATAGTATCCCCCCTCAGCCGACGGAACTAACCCGTTCATATTATATAGCTCGGTCGGCTTTTTGGTCTATTTGAGCAAATCTTTTGGCTTAGCGGTAGGAATATCCAGTAAAGAGATAAAATAATAGCAGATGATGGTGGACTGCAAATAAATATCATCCCCGCCGGGTGATTCTAGTTAAGAGAGACCTCTGTGTAGCGATCAGAGCAGTTTATCTCTCAGGCATCAGGACAGAGGAGAGCCAATTCTCTACTCTGTTTTTTATTCAGCGAAGGAGGGCGACGTATGTCTGAATGGAAAAGAACTCCGCTTTATGCAGAACATGTGGGCCTAAAAGCCAAGATGATTCCTTTTGGCGGTTGGGAAATGCCGGTTCAATATACCGCGATCCTAGAGGAGCATCGGGCGGTACGTAATAGCGCAGGACTGTTTGATCTTTCACATATGGGTGAATTCTATGTATCAGGGCCGGGAGCTTATGATTATTTGAACCGACTTTTGACCAACAACCTGGCAAAGTTGATGCCAGGTAAGGCGCAGTATAATTTAGTCTGTACTGAAAATGGTGGGGTCGTCGACGACCTCATTGTCTATTGCTACGATCGTGAACGGTATCTGGTGGTGGTTAATGCAGCCAATACCGACAAGGATTGGGAGTGGTTCGCCAATTATTTGCCGAGTACCGGCGTTAATTTGGTTAACCAGTCGGCCGAAACCGCCTTGTTAGCGATCCAAGGCCCCAAGAGCGAGGAGATTTTAGGCAAGCTTTGTTCTGAGGATCTCTCCCAATTAAAGTTCTATTCGTTTGTCGAGGGCAGGGTGGCTGGTCGGCCGGCCATGATTTCGGCAACTGGCTATACCGGGGAGCGCGGTTTTGAGCTATATGTCGATGCAGCTGATGCAAGCTTTCTCTGGCAAGAGCTGAGGCAGGCCGGTGCTGGTACCGGGCTTGTGCCCGTTGGACTCGGGGCCCGGGACACCTTGCGTTTAGAATTGGCTTATCCGTTGTACGGCCAGGAGTTGACTGAGGAAATAAGCCCGTGGGAAGCCGGTTTGGGTTGGACGGTGAAATTAGATAAAGGCGATTTTATCGGTAAAAAAGCGTTAGTCGCCAAGAAAGAAGAAGGTCTTTCTAGATCTTTGATTGGGTTCAAAATGATCGGGCGGGGTGTCTGCCGTCACGGATATGAAATCTTAAATAGTTCTGCGGAGGTTATTGGGTCGGTAACCAGTGGTTCTTTCGCACCAACTTTGGAGGAGAATATCGGCCTTGGTTATGTAACCCTTCCCTATTCAGAGCCGGGAAGTAGGATTTGGGTCAAGATCCGCGAAAAACTGGTTGAAGCCCAAGTAGTTTCGGTCCCATTTGTTCAACCATATACAAAAAGATCGTAAACGGAGGTATTAGTGATGAACCCTTCTGATTTAAAGTACACCAAGGAACACGAATGGATTAGAATCAGTGGAAAACGGGCCATTGTCGGGATTACCGATTATGCGCAAAAAGAATTAGGTGATGTAGTCTTTGTCGACCTTCCCTCGCCCGGTCAGGAGGTCGTTAAGGGCGATGATTTTGCGGTGGTCGAGTCAGTTAAAGCCGTATCGGATGTTTATGCACCGATTTCTGGAACAGTTGTTGAGGTCAATGACAATTTGGAAGATAGTCCGGAATTATTAAATCAGGATCCCTATAACGATGGATGGATTGCGGTAATTGAGATGCTGGACCTAACCGAACTCGATAAGCTGATGACTAACCAGGAGTATGAGGCTTTTATAGAAGGAGAGTGAGCCTGTGTCATTTATCGCAAATACCCCTGCCGATCAAGCTGAGATGCTGGCAGCTATTGGCGTAGAGCAGGTTGCCGAGCTTTTTGCGGATATCCCGGCTAGTCTGCGCTTGACCAGAGAGCTGAAATTACCCGCGCCGGAACCGGAACCGATCTTGATAAAAAACCTGAAGTCTTTGGCTGCGCGAAATATTAGTTCAGCTGAGGCTATGGTTTTTTTAGGCGCTGGTACATATGACCACTATATCCCGAGCGTTGTTCGGCATATTTTGGGGCGCTCCGAGTTCTATACCGCCTATACTCCGTACCAAGCAGAGATTAGCCAAGGAACCCTCCAGGCTATTTACGAGTATCAGACCATGATTTGCAACCTTACTGGACTCGATGTCTCTAACGCATCTTTGTATGATGGAGCTACTGCGTTGGTGGAGGCGGCCTTAATGGCTACGGGAGCTACCCGGCGATCCAAAGTTGTGGCCTCAGCCAGCATTAATCCGGAGTACCAACGCGTTTTAGCGACTTATTGTGACTTCCTGGATTTACAGCTGGTTGTTGGGGCACTTAGTGACGGAAAGCCTTCTGTGGAACAGCTTCGGGATCTTGTCGATGAGCAAACCGCTGCAGTTATCGTGCAATATCCCAATTTTTTTGGTCAAATTGAAGAAGGTATCGAGCAACTAGCTGAAATCGCGCACGCCCACGGAGCTTTGCTGATCTGTGCGGCCAATCCGATCGCTCTCGGTCTACTGAAACCACCAGGAGAATTAGGTGTAGATATCGCCTGTGGTGAGGGGCAAGCGTTGGGGAATCCGATGGCTTTTGGCGGCCCTCACTTGGGCTATCTGGCCTGCCGCGAAAAGTATCTGCGGCGCATGCCGGGGCGAATTGTCGGGGCTACAACTGATGCCGCAGGAAACCGCGGGTACGTATTGACTCTGCAGGCGAGAGAACAGCATATCAGGCGCCAGAAGGCCACTTCGAATATTTGTTCGAACCAAGCCCTTAATGCGTTGGCGGCAACAGTATATCTTTCGCTGTTAGGCCCGCAAGGCTTGGCGAAGGTAGCTGAGCATTCCGTCCAGAAAGCACATTATTTGTACGATCAACTGTTGAACATTGAAGGGGTCAGTCCAGGTTTACCGGGCCCATTTTTCCATGAGTTTACCCTACGGGTCAAGGCCAACCCGGAAGAGCTGTTCAGCCGGTTGGTCGAATATGGAATCCTTGGACCGCTTCCTCTGGCCAGATACTATCCTGAGCTCGATGATCTAGTGCTCTTTTGCGTTACCGAGCAGCGGACCAAAGAAGAGCTGGATTATCTGGTTAAAGTAATGGGGGGGTTGTTATGAGAGTCAGTCATACCGCTGGAGTTAAGCCGATCTTTGCCGAAAGCGTCCCCGGGCGGACCGGTTTCTCACTGCCGGCTTTAGATGTTCCAGCCCAACCTTTATCAGCCATCCTCCCAGAAAACTTGTTGCGGCAAAATCCTCCGGTCTTACCGGAGGTGAGTGAGCTCGGGGTTGTTCGCCATTTTACCAGACTGTCAGAGCTCAACCATAGCGTAGATAGGGGTTTTTATCCTCTTGGTTCCTGTACAATGAAATACAATCCGAAGATCAACGAAGATGTGGCCAGCTTGGATGGGTTTGCCGGTATTCATCCCCTCCAACCAGAAGAGACTTGCCAGGGTTCTTTACAGGTGATCTTTGAGCTCGAGCAGTACCTCTGTGAAATAACGGGTATGGATGCTTTTACTCTGCAACCAGCCGCCGGAGCTCATGGCGAGTTGACAGGGCTGATGTTGATCAAGGCTTACCATCGCCATCGCGGGGAGTTGGCGATGCGCCGAGAGGTAATTGTTCCGGACTCGGCGCACGGAACCAATCCGGCCAGCGCGGCTATGTGCGGTTTCAAAGTGGTGGAGGTGCCATCCGATGACCGGGGCAATGTCGATATTGAGGCTTTGCGGCGGGTCGTTGGTCCGCAAACAGCAGCACTGATGTTAACCAACCCGAATACTCTGGGCTTGTTTGAAGAGAACATTCTGGAGATAGCTGAGATTATTCATAATGCCGGCGGACTCTTGTATTATGATGGAGCAAATGCCAACGCCATTCTCGGGATCACCCGTCCGGGAGATATGGGCTTTGATGTAATCCATCTAAATTTGCACAAGACCTTCGCGGCACCGCATGGCGGCGGCGGCCCGGGCTCCGGTCCGGTCGGTGTCAAAAAGATACTTGAGCCGTTTCTGCCGCTACCACGAGTGATCAAAGCGGCGGATAATTACCAGTTTAATTACGATTTACCGCAGTCAATCGGCAGAGTCAAGGGTTACTACGGTAATTTTCTCGTAGCGTTGAAGGCTTACACCTACATCCGACAAATGGGCTCTAGCGGGCTGAAGGCGGTTGCGGAAAATGCGGTGCTCAACGCCAACTATTTGTTAGAACAATTAAAAGACTACTTTGATCTGCCGTATCAGCGCCGCTGTATGCACGAGTTTGTGCTATCCGGTTCACGGCAAAAGGCCAACGGGGTGAAAACTCTGGATATGGCCAAACGATTGCTCGATTTTGGTATTCATGCTCCGACGATCTACTTCCCGCTGATTGTCGAGGAGGCGATGATGATCGAGCCTACGGAGACGGAGAGCAAAGAGACCTTGGATGATTTTGTCAAGGTGATGCGTCAAATTGCCCACGAAGCCGAGCAAAATCCGGAGCTATTACAGCAGGCACCAACTAAGCTGCCGGTGTACAGGTTAGATGAAACCGCGGCAGCTCGCAATCCGGATCTGAGATGGCGGGGTTAATGTGGAGAGGTTTAGCCAACTCGAACTTGGCTTGTTGGAGGTCCGTCAGGAGCGGTTAAAATACCATGCCCCGACTTTACTCGCGGTTCGTCCGACAGGCACCGCAACCGTTAGGGTTACCTCGGAGGCTTGTCCACAGGATTGTGCCCATTGTGGAGGGCACTACCTAAAGGCGATGAAACCTCTGCTGGAGGTTGCGCAAAGGGAATCCTCCCCGTGGAAAAGTCTTCTGATTAGCGGGGCTTGTGATGGAGCCGGGGTTGTTCCGATCCTGCCGCACTTGGCAACGATCAAGACCCTAAGGAAGAAATATAAATTAAACTTGCACCCTGGTTATGTGCAGAGTCTCGAGGCTGCTCAGCAACTTGCTGAGGTAGCCTCCGTCTTTTCCTGTGATTTTGTCGGTGATGAATCTACCCTACGGAAGATTTATGGTTTGAACTACTCAGTTGCTGAAGCATTGGACTCGCTGTTGTTGTTATCCCGATTTCGGCGCGTCGTGCCACATCTCTGTCTGGGCCTGTCTGAAGAGCCTGGGCTCAGCTCGGAATTAAATGCGGTCAAGCTGCTAGAAAAGGCTGGATTTCGTGAATTAGTGGTACTGATCTTCATTCCCACCAAGGGGACAAGATTGGCTGATCGCCAACCACCTCAGCCTTCGGAGGTAGCGGAGTTCTTTGCCACCCTGGGCCGCGACTATCCGCAACTGCGGGTAACCCTTGGCTGTATGCGGCCGGCGGGCAGATATCGTCAAGAAGTTGACCGTTATGCCGTGTTGGCAGGGGTAAACGCGATAGTTCAACCAACTCCCGGGGCGCTTCAGTTAGCAGAATATCTAGGCATGCTGCAAGAAGATTTTTGGCAGTGTTGTGTTCTTTATGGTGATGGAGATGCAGATTAGAGTCAGTTTAGGCAGCGCCGTTGTCCTGGGCCTCGCTCGGGCAAAGATGGTAGAGAAGCCGTCGACCTGTTACTTATTGATGGCAGGTGACTGTCGTAGCGATTGTGGCTTCTGCCCGCAAGCCAGGTCCAGCCAGAGTGACCACAAGTGGTTGTCGCGGATTTCTTGGCCGACCTTTGAGGTTGCGGATTTGCTCCGCCCGGAACAAGTGCAATTGCTGCAGAATTCATTTGCCCGCATTTGTATCCAAACCGTAATCGGGCCGCAGCGGGTGAGCCAGTTGCATGAGCTTGTTGGGAAGATTAGGAAAACTCCGGGTCTGGCAGAAATTCCGATCAGTAGCTCACTCCTACCGGAAAGCACGGAAGAGGTTGGCCGACTACTGCAAGCCGGATTGGACCGGATCGGTATTCCACTTGATGCCGCGACTCCTTGGGTTTTTCACCAGACCAAAAACGGGGACTACTCCCGAGTTTACCGTTTAATTAAAGAGGCAGCCCTAACTTATCCAGGCAAGATATCGACCCATTTGATCATCGGACTTGGTGAGACCGAGGCAGATGCTGCCGAGATCCTAAAGGATTTTTGGTCTGTTGGAGTGCGGGTGGGTCTTTTCGCCTTCACCCCGGTTCCCGGGACCAGGTTAGCCAAGCTACCTCCACCACCGCTTGATCAGTACCGTCGGATTCAGGTGCTAAATTACTTGTTGGCTTCGGGGTTGCCCTTAGAGCTATCTTTTTCTGCGGACGGTCAGATCCGCGATTTCGGCTATTCTCGTTCCGAGTTGGAGGGGTTGCTCTCCGCCGGTACAGCTTTTCGTACCAGCGGTTGTCCCGGATGCAATCGCCCCTATTACAATGAGCGCCCCGGACAGACCTTTTACAATTATCCCCGACCTTTGACCGGTATTGAGATCGAAAAGGCCTTTGCAGACCTGGATCTGTAGTGTATAATTGGGTATAACTGGCAAGGTTGGTGGAGTTAAAAATGAGTAATGAGTGGAGGTTGCTCAACACCGGTTTCCGTACGGGGGCGGAAAATATGGCCATCGACGAGATGCTGCTTAACCAGGTGGCAACTGGTCATAGCCTGCCGATCATCCGGTTTTACGGGTGGTCCCCCCCTTGTATCAGCCTGGGCCATTTCCAGGACCGAGGCCGTTCGGTAAGTTTGGAGGCCTGCCGTGAGCTCGGGGTGGACTGCGTGCGACGGCCAACCGGTGGGCGTGCGGTTTTACATGACCATGAGGTCACCTATGCGCTGATTCTGCCGGAGAATCATCGCTTGCTATCTTCTGGTGGGGTGACCGATTCCTATCGGGTTTTAAGCCAGGGTATTCTGCAGGGACTAAGGGATCTGGGTGTCCCGGCTGAGATGGTTCCCGGTCGGCGCAAAAAATCTACACCTGCCTCGGCAGCTTGCTTTGATGCCACCAGTTCCTACGAGATTGTAGTGGCTGGCCGCAAACTCGTCGGTAGCGCGCAGCTTCGCCAACATGGGGTAATCCTCCAGCACGGTTCGATATTGCTCCGCTTTGATGCGGCTCGCCTTGTCTATCTACTATCTGGCCAACAACACCCTGAGCTCGCCGAAACCTTGCAAGCCTCAGTAGCAGATTTACATACCACTTTAGGGCGCAATGTATGTTTCGATGAGGTGGTAGATGCTTTATCTTTCGGTTGGGAACATACCTTTGAGATCTCCTTGATTAGTTCAAAATTGTCGTCCTCAGAACGCCGCTTGGCGAATGATTTGGTACTGAGCAAATACAGTTCGGAGGATTGGAATGCGCATCGGGTTAGACGGGCAGTGGACAGATCTTGAGGTTCGGATCGAACTCTCCGAGGTCTTACGGTACCTGGGTCATCGCGCTCAGAAAAGCCCCCCGACCCCCGAAGCAATGGCAGTTTGCCGGCAAATGTGTGAGTTCGCCTTTGAGCTCGTCAGACCAGCGGGGATCGGCCTTGACTATCCTGCGGTAATCTCTGAACAGGAGATCAGAATCGGCGACAGCCTGCAAATATCCGGGGCCCGAACTATTCGGCGTCTTGGCCGAATCAGTCGGGCATATCTTTTTGCTGTAACTATTGGCTCCAAACTTGAGGATGAGGTAAATTCCCTTTTCGAGCGGGGCGAATACACTAAGGGCGCTGTATTAGACGCCGCGGGGTCGGTGGCAGTCGAATCCTTAGCGGAGAGGGTCAATCAAACAGTGCGCCAACGAGCTGGGCAGATCGGATTAATCGCTGGTGATCGCATCAGTCCCGGGTACAATGATTGGCCACTAGAAGCACAACACAGCCTATTCCCATTAACCCAGGGAGATCGGGTTGGGATTAGCCTAAATAAATCCGGGCTGTTAGTTCCGCGCAAATCGATTACTGCGTTAATCGGGATTGGAACTAACGACCTAAAGCAACAGGGAAAAAGCGAGTGCAGCCGATGTTCGTTAGAAGACTGCCAATTTCGTGACTAGCTTCAAGTCATGACAATGGGGGGGTATTTGTGAACGCTTCTTCGCTAACGGCGCAGCTTGGCCGGGGATTGATCCTTCTGGATGGGGCTATGGGTACGACTTTACAGGCCCTCGGCTTGTCGGTGAAGGAGTGTCCCGAAGCGTGGAATGTTAGCCGGCCCGATCTGGTCCAGTCGGTGCACCAATCCTACCTCCAGGCAGGGGCACAAATCATTGAGACCAACACCTTTGGTGCTAACCAATTCAAATTAGCCCAGTTTGGGCTGGCTGAAGAGGTTGAGACATTCAATTGGCACGGGGTTAAATTAGCGCGGCAAGCGATTGTTCAAGCCGGACGAGATGGCACGGCCGGGGTCGCTGGTGTTATCGGCCCACTTGGGGAGCTACTAGAACCATATGGATCCCTCCCGCTACAGACCGCCTATACCGCGTTTCTCCGGCAGGCAAGGTCTTTGGTCGAAGCCGGTGCAGATCTGATTTACATCCAGACCATGAGCGATTTAGCCGAGGCACGCCAGGCTATTCTGGCAGCTAAAGAGCTTGGGGTGCTGGTTTGGTGCAGTATGAACTTTGAGGCTTCGGGGCGCACGCTAACCGGAGCAACTCCGGAGGCTGCGGTCATTTCCTTGAGCGCGGCTGGAGCGAGTGTGGTAGGCGCCAACTGCTCTCTCGGTCCGCAAGAACTGGTACCGATCATCGAGCGAATGGCTGCACTGGGTCTATCCCCGATCCTCGCCGAGCCGAATGCTGGCCTGCCGAGACTAGAAGGGGGACGCACCGTTTTTCCAGCTAATCCGGAAGAGTTCGTAGCCGGACTGGAACGACTCCAATCGAGCGGGGCAGCAATTGTTGGTGGATGTTGTGGCACAACTCCGGATCATCTTAGATTCGCCGCTCACCTTGGCGGTACCCCGGTGGTCTCCTCTCCCAGACCACAAGGTGTGCTCTATTTGGCCTCACGTACTGAGCATGTTGCCATTGGGGCCAATCAACCGGTGCGCATAATCGGGGAGCGCCTTAATCCAACCGGACGAAAACAGTTAGCCGCTGATATTGCAAGCGGGGCCATGATTGAGGTATCTCGGGAGGCCCGGCAGCAGGCAGAAATCGGGGCCGAACTATTAGATCTTAATGTTGGCGTCGCCGGTATTGATCAGGTTGCGGCAATTAGACAAGCGGTTCCGGCGGTCGAACGAGTTACCGGTTTGCCTCTGGTACTCGATAGCGCTACTCCGGAGGTCTTACGGGCCGGAGTTTCCATTTATCAAGGCAAGGCTTTGCTGAATTCGGTTACGGCCAAAAAGGAAAGTCTTGCTCAGCTCTTGCCGATTGCTAAAAAATATGGTGCGGCTGTTATTGGGTTGACGATTACTGAGCAAGGCATCCCTCAGTCGGCTAGAGAACGACTTGCTGCCGCGGAGCTGATTGTCCGGACCGCGCAGAGTTATGGACTCGACCCCAGTGAGATCATGATCGATTGTTTAACCATGACGGTCGGAGTGGATCAGCAGTCCGCCCGGGAGACGCTCAAAGCAATTCAACTAATTAAGCAAGAACTCGGGGTCTGTTGTGTCCTCGGCATTAGCAACATCTCTCATGGTCTACCCAATCGGATTCCGCTAAATGATGCTTTTTTAGCCATGGCTATCAGCAGCGGCCTTGATGCTGCCATAATAAACCCCTTAATCGATTCAACCAGAGATACTATTGTTGCAGCAAACTTACTGGCAGGGCGTGATCAGGGCGCTACCAGATATCTCTCTGTTTTCGGCGGCAAAGAAGCCCAGAACAAAGCCCCGCAGAGAGAGACACGGTCCAACAATGACCACCAGCTGTTAGCAAAGCAAGTGGTTTCGGGGGATCGTGAGGGGGTAGCTCCGGTGGTCGAAAGACTATTATCAGCGGGAATGGATCCGCTGAAGCTGGTAACCGAGATCTTAACGCCGGCCCTGGAAGTAGTGGGAGCCAAGTATGAACAGGGCGAGTATTTTTTACCCAACCTCTTGCTGTCAGCAGAGGCCGCCCAAAAAGCTTTTGCCATAATTAAGGACCGCTTTCCGCTGGATGATCGGGTTGTGGCTGGCCGGGCGCTTATCGCTACCGTCGAAGGAGATATCCATGATATCGGCAAGAACATCGTCAAGGTGATCTTGGAGAATCACGGCTTTAGCATGCTGGATTTGGGTAAGGATGTACCGGTAGAGGAAATTGTTCGTGTGGCCGTGGCTGAACAGGTTGACCTTGTCTTATTGAGTGCTTTGATGACCACGACCCTACCGGCGATGGCCAAAACCGTGCAGAGGCTACGGGAAGCAGCTCCACAACTACCTGTTTTAGTTGGCGGAGCAGTAGTAACGGCAGATTACGCCAAAGAGATCGGGGCAGCGGGTTATGGTAAGGATGCTGTAGCCGGTGTTCAGGAGGCGAAGCGCCTGTTAAAACAGGTAAGGGGGATGGGGAAGTGAAGACGCAATTATCGCTACGGGAGCGGTTAGCCAAGGGGGAGTTTGTCCTGACGGTGGAGATGGAGCCCCCAGCCGGCTCCGATCCGAGTCAGACACTTGCAGAGATTGGCCCATTAACTGAGCGGTTTGCAGCGGTAAATATTGCTGATAGTCCGATGGCTACCTTACGGATGAGTCCGATTGCCTTAGCCTATCTAATTCAAGAAAAATGGGGTCTGGAGGTCATTTTTCACTTAACCTGCCGGGATCGTAATTTGCTGGGGTTGCAGGCAGAGCTACTTGGTGCCGCGGCTTTGGGGGTGCAGAATATCCTCGCTTTAACAGGCGATCCTCCCGAAAATGGCGACCATCCCTCAGCTACCGGTGTCTTCGATGTCGATTCGGTTGGTCTTATTGCCATGGCCGACTCCTTAAACCGGGGTGTTGCCCTCTCACAGAAGGAATTGGCTGCGCCGACTGATTTTTTCATTGGAACGGTAGCTAATCCGACCGCTCCTGACTTGGCAGCAGAAGTAGCCAGACTAGAAAGAAAAGCCAAGGCCGGGGCCGGATTTGTACAGACTCAGCCAATCTTTTCTCCGGAGCAGTTCGAGCGTTTTCAAGCAGCTACTGCCCACTTGCAGTTGCCGATTCTCTATGGTATTCTCCCCTTGAAGAATTTTCGTTCAGCTAAATACCTGGCAGAAAAGGTGCCAGGAATTAATATTCCTGCCGAGGTGCTCGAGCGGGTGAAATCAGGTAATTCTGAAGAGGGCGTGCTTATTGCCCGGGAAATACTTGCGTATCTTCGTACGCGGGCGGCGGGAGCACACATCTTTCCGATGGGCAAACCTGAATTAGCTCTGAAAGTAATAGGAGAATAATGGGGGATAGCGAATGGAATCGGCTGTAACAACCATGGCTAATGTCGGAGATTATGTTGGTCATGCTCTTTCGCCAGAAAACCTTATGGCATTTTCCGGTCGGATCATTTCAATTATTGTTGTTTTAATTATCACGCGGGTTTTGTTAAAATTTGCTGAGGTGGCGATTGACCGGGTAATAACCGGCAATGAGAGATTTGCTGCTTCTGCCGAAGGCAGAGCTAAAACCATCGGGACTTTGGTCAAAAGCATCGCCCGATATATCATCTATTTCATCGGCGGAGTAACGATCCTGCAGCAGCTCGGCATCTCAGTTACCTCACTCTTGACCGCAGCCGGAATCGGCGGCTTGGCCGTTGGCTTTGGTGCTCAGAGCCTGGTCAAGGATATCATTACCGGATTCTTCATTCTCTTCGAGGAGCAGTACAATGTGGGAGATTATGTTCAGATAGCCGGTAAGAGCGGAATTGTCGAAGAGATGGGTCTTAGGACTACCAAGATCAGAGATTTTGGCGGTCAGCTACACATCATCCCTAATGGCAGTGTGAACCAGGTCACCAACTATATGGGTCCGAAAATGCGGGTGCAGCTTGATGTTCGGGTGAACCAGGAGGCCGATGTGGATCAGGCAATTGCGGTAGTTCAACAAGCGGTGGCTGAGGTTGCCAATGGACACAAAGAACTGTTTGTGGAAAAACCGGTTGTTTTGGGGATGGAAGAATCGGCTGACTCGTTTGTAAATATTAAGGTTTGGGGGCAAACCCAACCGATGCAGCAGTGGTTAGCAAGCCGCATGCTCCAGAAAAAAATCAAAGAGGCGTTGGATGCAGCTGGGATCGAAATATCCTTCCCTCAGTGAAGTGCATCTTCGCGGACTATTGAGACCCGACTAATGAAGAGTAAGGGGTGAGGGCCACCATGCCTGGCGTATATCAGATCGGTGATATCGTGCAGATGAAAAAAAGCCATCCGTGTGGAAGTGATCGCTGGGAGATCTTGCGAGTGGGCATGGATTTCCGGTTGAAATGTCTCGGTTGCGGACGCCTAGTGATGTTAGCCAGGCCCAAATTCGAAAAAGGGCTGAAAAAGGTAGTCTCGGTTGCCAAAGATGTGGACAACTGAGGGTTGCTCAATTCCCAGACAAGTGATAAACTAGTAAAGCACGTGTAGACGAAAGTCTACATCCCTGCTCCATCCGATGTGGTGGGGCCATAGTCCAGAGGGAGGAGGTGGATCTCGGTGCGCAATTACGAAATCATGCTCGTATTTAAACCCCAATTGGATGATGAGGCTATCGATGCTGCTCTCGCCCGCTATGGAGAAATCTTAGGCGGCCTTGGCGGTGAGATAACCAACATCAACAAATGGGGCAAACGGCGTTTGGCCTACGAAATTGATGACATCACCGAGGGTTACTATGTAGTGCTTAACACAACGGCTACTCCGGCAGCAATCGAGGAGTTAAACCGGGTGTTGAAGATCACTAATGAGACCTTGCGCTACTTAATTGTTGCGGATGAGCAGTAGGCCCCGGCAAAGGAGTGAGGGTAATGCTCAACAGAGTAGTTTTAATCGGTCGGCTAACTGCTGACCCAGCCTTGCGCTATACACCCAATGGTATTCCCGTGGCCAATTTCACTTTGGCAGTGGAGCGGCCCTTCAAATCCCAGAGCGGTGAGCGCGACGTCGATTTCATCGATATTGTTGTTTGGCGCCGCCAAGCAGAACTAGTAGCTAACCACCTTGCTAAAGGTAGGTTGGTTGCTGTTGATGGCCGTCTGCAGGTTCGAAGCTACGAGGCCCAGGATGGCAGCAAACGCAAGGCATATGAGGTCGTAGCCGATTCGACACAATTTTTGGATCGGCCAAAAGATAGTGGTGCTGCCTCGCCTAGCATCAACGATGATTTCGGTGGTGGGCAGACATTCGAAGATGATTTACCTTTCTAAGATTGGAGGAATAGATTATGGCTCGTCCTGAACGTGGAGGCCGCAGACGTCGGAAACGCGTTTGTAGTTTCTGCTCAGATAAAGTAGAGCATATCGACTATAAAGAGGCCAGCCGGTTACGTCGGTATTTGACCGAGCGTGGCAAGATTCTCCCCAGGCGGATCTCCGGCAACTGTGCTAAGCACCAGCGGCAAATGACCATCGCGATTAAACGGGCTCGTCAGGTTGCTCTGTTGCCTTACACTGTAGAATAATCATGGTCGCTTGATTAGCAAGGCTGCTCGTGTGAGATGGGCAGCCTTTTTTATCGGAAGCAAAACCGAGAATATCCTGCATTTAATGGCACTAATTGTCCATTTGGCGCCGGAAGGACATGTTTTCTCTCTTGGAGAACTTATAGTCATCCATCCTCAAGGAGGGGTTTCGATGACAAGCCATTCAGAACTGGTAGACATTGCCCGGAACGCCAAGACTATCGAGTGGCTAAAGGCAGAACTCGTTGGTGGCATATCTGCATTATTTAAAGCGATGTTAAAAAACCACGAGGAAGCGATAACTGATTCTTTAGCCAATATCGTTGTCGCCTGCTTTTTACTGGGTAAACGCATGGGGATTCCTTTTTCTCGCTTAGATATTAAGGTTGATAATAAGGTGCGAGCTAATATTTCCAAAGGGCATGAGATTGAACAGTGGTATGGTGATTTTACGGCGCTCTCCAATTATCTGCATGGCAAATTGATGTAGAAAGGTTTTTCCGGTGAGGATGAATAAAGATACGAAAACTTTGACCGAAGGGGCAGTGCTTGCTGCCCTTACGGTGCTTATATCCACCTTATATCTCTACCTACCGTTACCCCTATTGGTTGCGATACCGGTACCCTTATTAGTGCTTACTTATCGCCATGGGATTGGCTCTGCGATACCGGTGGCTTTTGTCGCCGCACTATTGGCCGGGTTATTTTCACACTTGGTGCAAGGGGTAGTGTTGGTATTATCGATGGGAGCCTTAGGGTTAGCCTTAGGTGAGGGGCTGCGTCAGGGCTTTGGTCCGATCCGCACGCTTTTTTGGGGCACACTGGTAATGACTATTGTCAGTGTAGCTACGTTTTTTATCACTCTGTGGATCACGGGAATTAACAGTTTGGAAACGATGGTGAAATCTATTACCGAGAGCTTCACCATGGTTACGGAGCTGTACCAAAATATGGGGCTGAACACCGAGGCCATGCCGATGTCAGCTGAGCAGTTTGGCCAGATGGTGCGCCTGATTTTTCCGGCGACGATGGTTGTGAGTTCAGCGACCATCGCTTGTCTCAGCTACTGGTTGGGTGGTATGGTTCTTGGTAAATTGGGTAGCCCAATAGCACGACTTCCCAAACTAGCTGCGTGGATCTTTCCGCGCTGGCTAGGTTTTGGTACACTCGGACTAATGCTGGCCCTGCTGGCTCCGGTCCCGCCGTGGCTCAACGTCATTATCACCAACCTGTATTATATAGGCTTCTTGTTGTTGGCCTTAGAAGGCTTGGCTTTGGCGTGGCACCTGATTTCCAAGCTTACGGTCGGTAAGGTGGTCAAAGTGGTTTTGTTAGTTTTCCTGTTTTTGCTGGCACCCTGGCTCTTAGTTTGGGTAGGGTTTGCCGATAATTTCGCGGATTATCGTGGACTTAGGAGGGGACGCGATGAAAGTTATTTTAAAAGCTGACGTTAAAGGCATTGGCAAGGCCGGTTCGGCAGTGGAAGTCAAAGATGGATATGCCCAAAACTTTTTGTTCCCACGTGGCCTGGCGGTAGAGGCTTCAACCGCTGCTCTTAAAGAATTGGAGCAGAAAAAAGCAGCTCAAAAGGCGCAAGCCAAACGGGACCTGCTCGCGGCACAAGCTGTGGCCGAAAAGATTAACGGGCAGACGGTTGTGGTCAAGGTGAAAACTGGGGAAAATGGCAAGCTTTTTGGTTCGATCACTACCAAAGACATAGCGGAAGCAATAACCAAGACATTCCAGGTCACAATCGACCGACGTAAAGTAGAATTAAGTGAGCCAATAAAAAACTTGGGTGGCTACCAAGTAGAAGTAAAGATCCATCCAGAAGTTACTGCTAAAATTGATTTGCAAGTAGTTGCGGAGTAACCAATTGCTACGGATGGCAAGCAAGAGAGGGGTTTGCCATGAGGGGTTTTGTTGAACGGTTTCGTAAAGGGGAAGAGAAGGACGTATTTGGGCGAGATTTTTTATCCGAAGATCAGTTGGTTCTGCAAGTCAATGCGCTCTTTGGTTTGCTTTCGGATATTTTTGGTTCTGACCGTTTGGTCCTGCGGGCCGGCAAATTAGAGGCTTTGCACTTGATGCGTTCAGATGACGTTCGAGATCGGGTGTTAGCGCTGGAGCGGATTATTTTTGAAGATCCAACCATTGAGGATCTGCCTCGTCATGATGAGATTCCGCAGATCTTGGATGAGCTTCAGACTGAAATCGCCGAAATATTGGCTCGTCGCACGGTTGAGGAGCAGATTGAAAAGAAAATTGCCGAAAAGATGCAAGAGCGCCATGAGGAATATGTCCGAGAAATTCGGATGCAGGTGCTTAAAGAAGATGCCGGGCCGGATAATGCCCAGACCCTGAAAAAGTACGCTGAATTAGAGATTCTTGAACAGAAGGCTCTCTCCAAATCGGCTGTGGAGGCCTTCCGACCCAAGACTATTGCCGAGGTTGTCGGTCAAGACCGGGCGGTACGAGGGATTATGTCTAAGATTGCTTCTCCGTTTCCGCAGCATGTAATCTTGTACGGACCACCAGGGGTAGGCAAGACCACGGTTGCGCGGTTGGCCTTAGAAGCTGCCAAACAATTAAAATATACCCCGTTTGACGAGACGGCCAAGTTTGTAGAGGTCGATGGAACGACATTACGCTGGGATCCGCGGGAGGTTACCAACCCCTTGCTAGGTTCTGTTCATGATCCGATTTACCAGGGGGCGCGGCGTGACTTAGCTGAAAGCGGCATTCCGGAGCCAAAACCGGGCTTAGTTACAGAGGCACATGGTGGCATTCTGTTCATCGACGAAATTGGTGAGATGGATCTGATGCTGCAGAATAAACTGCTAAAGGTCTTGGAGGATAAGCGGGTATATTTTGATTCAGCTTATTATGATCCGGAGGATCCCAACATCCCGAAATACATTAAGAAACTATTCGAAGAAGGAGCACCAGCTGATTTTATTCTAATCGGTGCTACAACCAGAGAACCTTCCGAGATCAACCCGGCTTTACGATCTAGGTGCGCCGAGATTTACTTCGAACCTTTGACGCCGATCCATGTTCAGCAGATCGTCAAGGAATCGGCTGAACGAATCGGGGCTCAACTCGAACCTGGGGTGGCAGAACTGATTGCCGATTATACCATTGAGGGGCGCCAGGCTACTCGATTATTGGCTGATGCTTACGGGATCGCTCTTTATCGTTTGAACAGTAGCTCCGAATCCACCGAGGAGCTCGAGCAAAGGGTCGAGATTAGCATCGCCGACTTGACCGAGGTTTTCCAGTCTTCCCGGCTGACACCTTATGTCACTTTGAAGGGATCTGATACCAGAGAGGTCGGACATATCTTTGGCCTCGGGGTAGCAGGGTTTATCGGTTCGGTAATTGAGATTGAAGCTGTAGCTTTTCCAGCCCGAGAGACGGGCAAGGGCCAGCTGCGATTCAACGAGACCGCCGGAAGCATGGCCAAAGATTCAGTATTTAATGCGGCTTCGGTACTGCGGCGGCTAACCGGTAAGGAGATCAGGGATTATGATGTTCATGTGAATGTGGTGGGCGGCGGCCGGATCGACGGCCCTTCTGCCGGGGCTGCCATTCTGATTGCGATAATCAGTGCTATTGAAGGTTGGCCGATCCATCAGAATGTAGCGATGACTGGTGAGATCTCGATTCAGGGCAAGATTAGGCCGGTCGGTGGGGTTTACGAGAAGATTTATGGGGCTAAACAAGCCGGCATTAAAAAGGTTTTAATCCCGCAGGAAAATACCTCCGATATTCCACCAAACATCCGGGGGGTTGAGATTATCCCGGTTGCTTCGGTTAGTGAGGCTCTACCTCACTTCTTCGGCGACGTTGACCTCAAAGGTGAAAATATCGCCGGATAAATAGTAGGACTCGCACCACCCTCCTTATTAGCGCATATGCTGGCTGGTGGCTTAGCAATGCCGCTTTGGGGAGGGTGGTTTTTGATGTTTGGACAGAGCCGAAGTGTCAAATATGGTGATAAAGGTCGTCGGGTCAAGCAGATCCAACATTCGCTAGCCAAATTAGGATACGAGGTTGGAGTGGCGGATGGGGAGTTTGGGCTGGTGACTGAGGAGGCTGTCCAAGCATTTCAGCGCGATTTTCAGTTGACTCCGGATGGTATAGTCGGCGCCAAGACTGCTGCTCTGCTCAACTCGCGGCTCGAATCAAAGTTTTTGATCCACCGGGTTAAACCCGAAGAGGACTTGCGAACCATTTCCAACCAGTATGCTCTCTCACCGAGGGTAATCATCGAAATTAACAAACTTCCTGATTTCCGTGTCTCTGCCGGCCAAGTGCTGAGGATCCCAAAGCGCCTAGTGGTCGGTTTTTGTTCTTCGGCATCTCAGCCGGCGGAAAGTCTTTTCCGCCATGTAAATCGACTTGATGCGGTGATTTCGGCGGGGCTTGCCCTTACGGCGCAGAATGGGTTGGTAGGCTCCATTTACCTGCGTGAGGATTTGCAAAACTGGGTTAAACAACACCAAATAGAGCTGTGGTTAGCTATTGATTTACCTTCAGATCGCTCTGAACTAGAGAACCTCCTTTTCGTACGGAAAAATCTTGACCGAGCAATTCACGAAGTAGCCAGAGCTGTACGTTCAGTCGGGTCCAACGGGGTGGTCGTGATGATGCCTACTACGGTTCTCGCCCGGCATCGCTTCTATTTAAATCGCTTTTTTAAGCGGCTGAGTGCCAGCTTACCTGAGCTGCAATTGGCCGCGGCTCTTCCCCTACCGACAGATTCAAGAGCCATTTCACTTGATTACCAAGATTTAGCCAGGTGGTGTCGGTGGATCTTGCTCCAACCTGAGCCAACGACCACAGATTTTCGCTCAGGAATCCGCCGGGTGCTACGCGAAGTAGGGTGCTGGCAGATACTCCTGGGCTTACATTCGGCCCCTAGCACTAGGAGAAATCGTGAATGCATTTCCTTGGTGAACAAATATAATCTCGGTGGCGCTGTGATTTTAGGGTTTGGCAGGGAAGGAGAATCTATCTGGGCGAGCTTGCGCGAAGAGTTTCTTAGTGGTGATATAAATTCGCTATCTGATTCATAGGATGTACAGATAGTTTGATAAAGGGGGAAGGAGCATGAGCATCAATGTCCAGGAGCGGGCGCTGAAAATACCGATTCCGCTGAGTGGCACTGAAGGCAATATTATTGAAGAATGCTCACTACAGCTGCCTGCTGGATATCCAGGTATAGTAAAGGTCGTCTATGCGGAGGGCATAGTCGATTTTGGTGAGCCGGTTGTCGAGTTCGGCCAGGTAGTGTTGGCAGGAACAGTGGATATCATGCTGATGTACCAGTCACAGCAAGGGGCCGAAGTGCTTTACAAGGGAGTTGCATTCCCGCAAGCCCTCGAGTTCACCATTCCAGCAGAAGTCGCTGATATTACCCCAGATGCCCTTGTATCAGCGGTGGTCGAGGTGGAGACAATCACAGCGGCAGTTGGTAAAGATGGGGCAATTAACTGCGATGTTGTCTTGGCCTACGAGGTCGAAGCCGTACGGATCCAGGAAACTGGTTTGGTCACCGACATCACTGCCGTTGACAAAAAAGTCCAGGTTAGCAAAGATAGTTTTGAGGTCAAAGATTTTGTCGGTACCGTTACGATTGAAAAAACGCTTGATGCAGCCATTAGCCTCGCCCAGAGCGATCTGCCAATCGCGGAGTTGATTCGGGTCGGGCTCAAACCAAGGGTCGAGAACAGCCGTTGCTTAGCTGGGAAGGTGGTCATCGAAGGCAGCTTGGACGTGGAATTGGCCTATGTTCCCGCCCAACCGGCAGCAGTTCCCGAACCTGAGCCACCTACTTCAGAAGAGGGCGAAGGTCAAGTCGACGAGTTTTCAATTGATTTCGTGGAGACCCCGGCTCCGGTAGTACCCAAAATTGCCAATAAGGTCATTCGTAATGCCATTAAATTTGTCCTCAATGCAGACTTGGTCGGAGCAAACCCCGAAAAGAAGGTCGAAGCCCGGGTTTTTGTGACCGGAGTTGGAGCTACAGTTGCAGCTGGTAATACAGTCGAGTTAACGGTGAAACTAAAGGGTCAGGGTAAGGTAGCCCAAGAGCTGTTGCTGGAAGCGGTAATAGCCGCGGAACTCGACGGGGATGAGCGGATTGACTTGAACCGTCGGATGCTGATGGTGCCGCAAAGAATTGCCGGTACCGCTAAAGAACTAGTTGTTTCCGGAAATCCTGGCATCTCCGCTGCCAAAGCAGAGTTAAAGGAGCTTCTCTTTAGCGCAGCTAAACCCGTCATCAGCCAGTGTAAGGTTGCTCAAGATAAACTCACGGTCGCTGGCAAGGTGCTTCTTGACCTATTGTACTTAGGGGAAAATGAGCTTGGCGAAGAAACCGTCGATCATCTTGTTATCGATAAAGGCTTTGATTTTAAGGAGATTATCGACCTGCCCGGCATCGAGCCCGGAATGTTGGTGAAAGTAGATGCAGAAGTTCCGACTGTGGCGGTAAGTATCGTTGATCCCTTTACCTTAGAGGCAAATTTACTCACCATCTTCAATATTGAAGTCTGTGATCTAGTTCAAAGAGAGATTGTCTTGGAGGCTGCTGTAGCGGTACCGGCGCCGAAAGACTCGGCCAGCATCAGAGTTGTTGTAGTCCAGAAGGGCGATACCTTGTGGAAACTTGCTCGCAAGTATGGGACGACGGTTGAGTATCTGGCGGCATATAATAAACTCGGTGACGCTGAAGAACTCACAACCGGACAACGCCTGCGCATCCCGTCAACATTCTAAAAATAGAGGGCTGTCTCAATACTGATAATTTTTTGAGACAGCCCCTTCATTTTACCTGGCTTTAGAAGTCTTCCGGCAACACAATAACATCGCCCGGGACGAGCAGGGTTGGTTTATGCAGGTTATTTAGCTCGCAAATTTGCCGTGGAGTTGAATGAAACCTACGAGCGAGCTTATAAATCGTATCTCCGGGTTGAACCACATAACGGATCAGGTTATCTTCATCAAAATCAGGAACAATCTTTTTTTTCTTCTTACGGGTATTATATGAACGGCTTTTCTTTGGAACAGCCGTTTCTCGTTTGGTCGGCGTTTTTCGCTTAGGCTTGCCGGGCTTGTCTGTTACCTCGTTATCGGTTTCATTGTCGGCAAAAAACTGCAGATCAAAGAGGTGCTTCTTCTGCATCTAGACCACTCCTTGCCCTAAAAGTAAAACCAGATTATTATATGTGGAGTATCGCTAGGATGGGAACAGAGGAAATCATAGCCAGATAACGAAGTGGGGTAAATAAGGGGGGGCTAGCTTTGAAAGTCCTGGTAACTGGGGGCGCAGGCTTTATTGGTTCACATGTCGCAGATTTGCTTTGTGCGCAGGGATATACAGTTTCGATCATCGATAACTTGAGCACGGGCCGGTTGAGTAATCTTTCCCAGGAGGCAACGTTTTTTCATGTTGACCTAACTGATTTTGACGAAGTCCGGCAGGTCGTTGAGGCGGTTAGGCCGGATTATCTGATCCATCTTGCCGCCCAAGTAGATGTGGCTACATCTTTGACGAACCCGGTGGTGGACGCATCGACGAATATTCTTGGCAGTATCAATCTTTTTCAAGCAGCTTACCGGGGTGGAGTGAAAAGGATAGTCTATGCCTCTTCTGCAGCTATTTATGGAGATCCGGTTATGTTGCCCCTTGCCGAAGATGTCAAGATCGAGCCACTTTCTCCCTATGGGGTCAGCAAATACGCTCCCGAGCACTATCTACGCTTATTTGCCGCAGCTGCAAATAGCCATTATACTATCCTCCGGTACGCGAATGTCTACGGACCCAGACAAAATGCCAGCGGTGAAGGTGGTGTGGTGGCGATCTTTTCAAGCCGTTTAGCTGCCGGCAAGCCAGTAACCATCTTTGGCGATGGCGAGCAAACGCGAGACTTTATTTATGTCCAGGATGTAGCCAAGGCCAATTTAGCCGCGCTGCATGCTAACTGTGATGGAATCTTTAATATCAGCACCGGTGAGCGAATTTCGATTAATAAACTTTTTGATCTGTTCAGGCAGGTTGTGGGTGATTCGGCGCGATGTGAATATGCTCCGTCTCGTTCGGGTGAAATTATCCATAGCTGTTTGGATCCGAAAAATGCAAAAGCCTGCCTCAATTGGCAGGCCGAAATCGATCTCCTAGATGGAATTGCCCAAACCTACAATTGGTTCGTGAATACTAAATTTTAGTCTTTAAGAAGGATCCTAGAGCTTTATCCGTCTTCGAGATGTGATTGTTTAGCCAGTCTACCACAACTCGATTGGTTAGGACCACGATGTGGATCCCAGGACCCTCGTTCTCAAATTTTGCTTTTAAGTCAAGAAAGCTTTGCACAAAGGCATCATGTATGGCCTTGTGTTTTGCAAACTCAGGATAGTTATGTTTTTGCATGTACTCTTCTTCGCATTTAAAGTGCCGGACAACATAGTCTCCGAGAAAGGTAATGACCTCACCGACAGCTTCTTTGCCTTTTCCTTCATTGCACGCATCGATTAGTTTATTAATTTGACGGTATAACTCTTGATGCTGCTCATCAATCTTGGGTATGCCAACAGCCAAATCTGGTGTCCACTCTGCCATTAGAATCACCTCCGCGTACCTTTTTCTTGCTTGCCGAGTGCTTTTCCTGCTCAGACCAATTTTGTCATAAATCTCCCTAATCGATCATAGCACTGTTTATGATGGTATTATTTTCCGAATGCTGGGCATCTTTATATTAAAGCACCTGATTAGGGAGGGATTTAGTTTGTCAGAAACCGCTACGTTGCGACGTTATACCGAAGAGGAGGACAACCTAATATTACAAAATTGGTTTGATAAGAACCAACGTGAGGCCTTGGCCGAGAAGTTAGATCGCCCGCTGGGAGGGCTGGCTTACCGCTTTTACCAGCTACTCAAGGAGCGAAACCTTGACCCAAAAGAATATCGTCGGCTAGCTAAGCAAGGCCAGTTGAAGAAGATCCTGGCATCTGAAGCGAGCCAAAAGGAAGCGGATGGATTACAAGATGATCTATTAGAGGCGCTAAAGTATTTCCCTGACAGGGCTAGAAAATTGGAACGGGAGCTAGAGCTAATCAAGGCAGAGTTGGCTGGGCTCCGTGAGGAACGCGCCATCGGATTGCCTGAATTTCTGGGTAATTTCAAAAAAATGGATGAACTCAGACAAGAAAATCTTCGCTTAAAGGATCGGTTAACGCAGTTAGAGGCTGAGAAGGAGGCCTTGTTGGAGCAGGTCAAAGTCGAGCAGAAATCTTTGGAGGAGGAACGAAAAGAGCTACGCCAAGTCTACGATGACTTGGAAGCGATTTTTAGCGAGTTTATGCGGCTAAGTTCGGTGGATAAAATCAGAGTCTTGGGTGATTTTGCTTCCCGCCTAGAAGTTACAGTAGATAAATTCGGAAACGTGGTTAAGCTGAAACGTTCGGTTTAGGAAGTATCCTCCTGCATGTCCGGGTGCTTATCGGGTCACCCTACACCTAAAGGTATAGCCTGGCTTGGCAAAGGAGGTCAGACTGTGAGAAAGACAGGTGATAAGGGCGAACTCAGAGTCGGACGGGATAAGGATCAGGGCGAATCTAAAGAGGTTACTTTACACCGGGTAGGGGTCGAAGATGGTATTGTCTTACCGATGATTATGGGGTGGCACTGGTCCACTTTGGACCCAAGTGATATTTCTCGAGCGCGCTACATGGAGGAGATTGCCGCCGAGTTGGGCAGTCCACCCGAAGGAGAAGAACAGACCAAACATCACAAGAGGTATTAAAGCAAGATAGTTTTCTGGCGACCTTAAATGGTCGCTTTATTTCTTGTTGGAAGGAAAATTCAGCGGGCTTGGATAATCTGAGATAGTATCTATTTAGCTAGGGGGAGAACTATTTTGGTCGATATTGAACGCGGAGTTATGCTGGATTTCGTACGGGTTACGGAGACAGCAGCGCTGCGCTCTGGCCGTTTGATGGGCCGGGGCGATAAGGAGGCTGCAGATGAAGCAGCGGTAGATGGAATGCGGGGGATGTTAGACCTCGTTAACATTAAAGGTACCGTAGTTATTGGTGAGGGAGAAAAAGACAAGGCTCCCATGCTATATATAGGCGAACGGGTTGGAATGTGGGATGGCGATGGTCCAGAGGTCGATATTGCGGTAGACCCGCTAGAAGGGACACGGTTGGTAGCCCTAGGATTGCCCAATGCGTTATCGGTGCTTGTAGCTGCTAAAAAAGGATCTTTGGCGCCTATTACCGCCTGGTATATGAATAAGATCGCAGTTGGACCCGAGGCTGCGGGACAGATTGATATCAACGCCTCGGTACGCGAGAACCTCAGAGTTGTAGCGGCTACTTTACGCAAAAAAGTCCGGGACTTAACGGTAGTGATTCTTGATCGTCCCAGGCATGCCAAGCTGATTCAGGAGGTTCGAGATTGCGGCGCACGAATTAAATTAATTACTGATGGTGATGTCGCGGGGAGTATTTCCACCGCCCTTCCTGACACCGGGGTCGATATGTTAATGGGTATCGGTGGTGCTCCGGAGGGGGTTTTAACTGCTGCCGCTTTCAAGTGTTTGGGCGGGGAAATCCAGGCCAAGTTGTGGTTCCCTGATGACCAAGCTCGCGAGAATGCTATCCAAGAGGGTTTTGATCCTGACAAGATCTATTACACAGAAAACCTCGCCTCCGGTGACCAGATTGTATTTGCGGCTACCGGAATTACCGATGGCGAGCTACTACGGGGTGTCCGTTACCATGGGGATCGAGCGATTACTCATTCTATCGTAATGCGGGCCAAGACTCGGACGGTGCGCTTTGTCGAATCACACCATGATTTGCGATTTAAGACGGTGCGATCCAAAAAACGTAGCAGGGAATTGAGCGTGTAACCGATGAAAAAAGATGAGCTGCAACAACGGATTATTGATCTTACTCGAGAGATAGAGCTGTTAACCACTACAGATCTTCGCCGTGACCCAACAGAGCAAAAGCCCAGTCGGGGTTTGCGGTCGGCGGGTCCGCTCGGCTTGTTTTTGGTGGGGCTCTTAGGCTTCACCCTCGTATATTTTTCGGTTGGGCAAGGGCCTCTGGCCTATTTATTTATTTTTGGCATTGCAACCCCGGGGATTTTATGGTTAATGGTCCAAGCTACTAGGATGCCGCGTTGGAGACGGTGGAAGACAGATGAAGAGGCGATTAAACGACTAAATGAACTTATTCTCGAGAAGCGCAGGTTAGTCAAGGAGCTGCGCCGTCTTGAGGTAAAGGAGCGTAAGAAAAGTTGATGGATCGAGTGATGGCAATTGATGTCGGGACTGGGACCCAAGATATTATCATTTATGAGCCAGGTATTCCGGTAGAAAACTGTGTGAAAATGGTGCTCCCCTCCCCAACGGTTTTGGTCGCCAATCGGATTAAGCAGATCACCCAGAAAGGCAGGCCACTTGGTCTTGGAGGTGTAACCATGGGCGGTGGACCATGTTCTAAGGCGGTGCGCCAGCACTTGGCGGCCGGTCTGCCGGTCTATGCCACCGAAAAAGCTGCCTTGACAATCGGGGATAACCTTGAAGAGGTAGAGGAGTCTGGAGTACAAATCGTCCAGGAGCTACCATCTGATGTCGAACGGGTTTGGATGGCGGATATTGATCTAACAGCTTTACAGGCGGGGTTAGAACCTTTTGGCATTAGTCTGCCGAAGCAATTTGCCGTTGCTGTTCAGGATCATGGTTTTGCACCCAACCAGAGCAATCGGGATTTTCGTTTTAAGCTGTGGCGTGATTTTCTGGAGCGTGGTGGATGGTTAAAAGACTTAGTTTACCGGGAGGTTCCCGAAGTTTATAATCGGATGCGGTCGGTACAAGAAACTGTTCCCGGTGCAGTTTTAATGGATACCGGTGGGGCCGCTGTGTGGGGAGCGCTTTGCGATCCAGTGGTAAGAGCCAAGCAGGCCAACGGCTTTACCTTGTTAAACATCGGCAATGGACATACCATTGCTTTCTTGGTCCGGGGAGAGCAGATTTGGGGCTTATTAGAGCACCATACACGGAAATTGACCCCGGAGAAACTGATCAAATTCCTCAAAAAGATGCAAGTGGGAGAACTAACCCACCAGGAAATCTATGATGACGGGGGGCATGGCGCATCCCTGCGACCGGAATTTGCACAGCTACCCCCCGGCTGTTTTGATCAGATAGTTGTCACCGGCCCCAACCGGGCGATGGTAGAGGGTTTGGGCTATTATTTTGCTGTTCCCTGTGGTGACATGATGCTTTCCGGATCTTTTGGTTTGTTAGCAGGAGGCGGATTTCTTCCCCTGCCGGCAATCTAAAAGAGCGCCCCGTGCTCTTCGCAAATTCTATTCACCTGTTCAGCATCAGCGTCATCTTTGACTACTACCGTCAATTGCCAATGCCCCTGATCTATCGGCTCGGACTCGGGCGATCCGGCCATTCCGCTGGCGGCAGGATCGGCAGCTAATGCCTGGCCGATGTATTGGTGGTCATCATTGGTATACAGATCGTCAGGGTTAAGGCCAAGGCTCAGGCTGGCCAGTGAAGCGAAGCGTCCGGTGAGTGGGTTCATTTGTGTAGTGGTCCCCTCGCCGGCATACTTATGAACCGAGTCGATCTGGGTTTCATAGCCTTTTTGAGTTAGGATCTCGGCGACCGCTTGGGCTTTTTGGGATGAAGGGAAATAGGCAAGTACGCTTCTCATCATTGTCTCTCCTTTCTACTTTATTCCTGTCCCGGTCGGCTTGCAGGTATTCGCCTAGGTATTGATGAATAAAAAAGCTATTAGTGTTGTCCAAGGAGGTTTTTGGCTTGTCTCGCGTAGCCATTGTGACAGACAGTACAGCAGATGTTCCAGCCGAGTACCTAGAAAAATACGAGATCCACGTAGTACCGCTTTACGTTCATTTCGGGAGCAAGTCATATCAAGATGGCGTAGAGCTTCCACCGGAGACATTCTTCCCCATGTTAACTGAGTCGGTAGAGACACCGACGACTTCCCAGCCGGCTGTCGGTGAATTTGTCCGTCTGTATGAGAAGTTGATTTCCGAGGGCAAAAAAGTGGTTTCAATCCACCTCTCATCTGTATTATCAGGAACCTTTCAGAGTGCGAGTTTGGCCAAACTTTCTGTCCCCGCGGGGCAAGTTGAGGTTATCGATTCTGCTAATGTCACCCTCAGTTTGGGGTGGCAAGTGATAGCAGCTGCCGAGGCCGCTGCCAAAGGCTGGGATCTTGATGATATTGTCACCTTGATCCGGGAGATTGGTGCCCAGGTAAAGCTCTACTTTGCTATCGATACCCTTGAGTACTTGTACAAGGGAGGCAGGATCGGCAAGGTTGCAGCATTTTTGGGAACTATGCTCAATTTCAAACCGATTATTACTATTGAAAATGGCGGTTTGGTTCCCTTTGCACGAGTTCGTTCACAGAAGCAGGTGATGAATAAACTCGTTGAGCTAGCAGAGGAGGCGCTTAAGACCCGCGGTAAGATCCGGATCGGGGTAATCCATACGGCTGCGCCAGAAAAGGCAGCAGAATTAAGACTGCTGTTAAAGGAAAAACTAGGTTTGACCGAGTTGCCCCCCGTGACCGAGGCTGGAGCAGTACTTGGCACCCATGTTGGACCGGGTGCGCTGGCGATTGCTTATTACTAGAAAGTAGGATTTGGAGAAATGCCTTTACGCGGATTATTACGGGCGGCGATTATCGCTGCCCTTTATGTTATCCTAGTCTGGCTGTTGGCGCCGATAAGTTTTGGGCCGATCCAGTTTCGCTTGGCCGAGGCCCTCACGTTATTGCCGATGATCTACGCCGAAGCGGTTCCGGGCTTGTTCGTAGGTGTGTTGCTGGCCAATCTCCTGGGCGGTTTAGGCCTTTGGGATGTCTTCGGCGGCAGCCTGGTAACCCTGTTAGCGGCCTATATCACCTGGCGTTTTCGGGCCAAACCGGTCATCGCTATTCTCTCGCCAATTGTCCTCAATGCCTTTCTGATTAGCTTATACTTACACTATATCTTCACCCTGCCATATTGGGCCATGGTCTTGAGTATCGGCATCAGTGAAGCTGTAGTAGTTCTATTATTGGGAGTACCCCTCTTTAAGGTCTTAGAGCACCACTACTATCGGCCCTAACTCCGATATTAACCTCCGTTGGTATTATCAGCCTATCAACTGGTAATACTGGACAAATGGAGGTAATTTATGTTTCGCATGCTCTGGCGAAAACTTAAATTTTGGCAGCTGTTAGGGCAGGTTAGCGGTAAGGGAGATAACCAACAAAGCTCCGATAGTGCCGACCTTCTCTCGAAGAGTCTTGAACATAATCTGCAGATAATCCAAGAGGGTTTGGCCAATACTGACGACTTGATTGTTCGCCGGTTTGAGTTAAAGACCGATAATCCGTGCAAAGCAGCCACGATTACGCTTTGCGGCAAGCTTAGTAGTGATCCAAATACAGAGGCGGTCCTCCGGCCTTTACTGACCAATATTGAATCCTTATATGCAGGGAAATTTTCGCCTCCCGACTTGATTACCGCTTTACAATCACAAATAGCCGGTGCCGAGCTAAAAGTAGTTAATCGATTTAGCCAAATCATCGATCAGATTATTGACGGTAATACCATACTGTTAGTTGACCACACCTGCGAAGCCATTAGTATTACTTCTCTGGAATGGCCTCATCGGAATATCGGAGAGCCAGATACAGAGAGTGTGGTGCGGGGTCCGCGCGAGGGTTTTGTCGAGAGCATTCGGTTAAATGTAGGTTTGTTGCGGAAACGTCTGCGTAGTCCGGATCTGAGGGTTGAGTACCTGTATGTTGGTGAAACTGAAAAGACCGAGGTTGACATTGTCTACCTTAAGGGTATAGCCAATCCGAAACTGGTCGAAGAGGTTAGACGCAGAATACAGAGCATCAAGACAGACACGATTATCGAATCGGGTTACATCGAAGAATTCATCGAAGATGCTCCATTCTCAATTTTTCCGACGATCGGTAACAGCGAACGGCCAGACGTCGTGGAGGCTAAGCTACTCGAAGGTCGAGTGGCAATATTTTGTGACAATACCCCCATTGTACTTACTGTCCCGTATTTGTTTGTGGAAAGTTTTCAGAGTCCAGAAGACTATTATTCGCGCCCCTATTACAGCACGGGCATCCGCTGGCTGAGGTATCTTTCTTTTTTTATTAGCATCCTGCTCCCCGCTATCTATGTAGCTTTGACGACTTATCACCAGGAGATAATTCCGACCCCTTTGCTGCTGGCTATGTCCGCCGCGCGCGATGGGATACCTTTCCCGGTAGTTATTGAGGCTCTGGTCATGGGAGCGGTTTTTGAAATATTGCGCGAGGCTGGTGTTCGCATGCCGCGCCCGGTAGGGCAAGCGGTAAGCATCGTCGGAGCGCTGGTGATCGGTGAAGCTGCTGTCTCGGCGAGATTAATTGCACCGTTAATGGTTATCATAGTCGCTTTAACGGTAGTTGCCTCCTTTGTGAATCCACCACAGACAGACTCAGGGGTCTTTTTACGGTTCAGTTTTACTGTAGCAGCGGGAATCTTAGGCGGTTATGGACTCATGCTGGCTCTGATGGCACTGTTGGTACATCTGGCTTCGTTGCGCTCGTTTGGGACACCGTTTCTTAGCCCCTTAGCGCCCCTAAGTACTGGTGATCTTAAGGATGTTCTTGTCCGCGCACCATTGTGGACGATGAGATATAGACCACGGTTGGTTGGCTGGCGTGACCCCCAACGGCAAGACACAGGGCAAATGCCGGCTCCTCCTAATCACAAGGGCGGGGGTGAATCGTGAGCGAGTTTCGCGTGCTGCTACCGATCATCCTAATCCTCCCGCTTACTTTAGTGTTGACCGGGTGCTGGGATTATCGTGAACTTAACGATTTGGCCATTGTAGCGGGGATCGCCATTGACCTGGCGGATGAACCGGACAAAATTTTGATTACCTCGCAAGTAATTAAACCGGGACAAATCCAAGGGTCAAGTAGCGAGGCTGCTTATTTAAATGTGGGTGCCCCCGGATACACCCCATTTGAGTCGGTGCGCCTAGCAACCACGGAGTTCGACCGGGAACTCTATTTTCCGCATGCCAAGGTCGTAATCATCGGTCATGAGCTTGCCGCGCAGCAGGATATCAGACCTCTATTAGATTTTTTTGCCCGCGATCCGGAACCACGTGCAGATATGAGTATTCTGATCGCGGCTGGGAAAGCCAAAGATTTGCTCGAGGCAGAGCCTAATCTCGAGCAGATACCGGCCTTGGGTCTGGCAAAGCTAGCGATAACCTATAAGGCTACCGGTCTGGCTTGCGTCAGGAAATTTTCGGAGTTTGTCCAGATGTTGGCGAGCAAAACTACTGCTGCCCACGCCTCGCATGTGGAAGTTTACGAAGAAAAGGGTCAAAGAAAGGCGCGTATTATTGGCACTTCTGTCTTTAAAGAGGGCAGGCTTATCGGAAACTTTGATAGGGCCCAGACCCGTGGGATGCTTTTTGTGACTAACCGGTTAGAAGGCGGGATCATTGTGGTTGATTCCCCTGGCAGCGGTAAAGCTAGTCTCGAAATTATTGACTCCACGACCAAGATTACTCCGTTGGTCAAGGATGGACAGGTTTCCATCACTATCGAGGTAGCGATTTCCAGTAACCTCGGTGGCCAGACGGGTGTTACCGAGCTAACCACTCCGCTGTTTATGGCTTCGCTTAGGCGCAGGCAGGCCACCGTGGTGCGCAACGAGATTATGCAAGCGGTGGAACAGGCAAAACAGTGGAACACCGATGTTTTTGAGTTTGCCGAGGCCGTTCACCGTAAGTTTCCTAAGGCGTGGAAGGAGCTTGAGCCAAGATGGGATGAGGTCTTTCCCAATATTGATGTCCAAATCGAGGTCCAGTCCGAGGTAAAGTCGATTGGGTTGACAACTAATCCGGTCTGGCCTCAATAAAGGGTGTAGTAACTATGAAATTAGAACAGGGTCTTATTTCCGGCGCTCAATTGACCACCTTAGCAATTGGCTTTATCTTTGGCAGTGCCCTGATAGTCCCCCCGGCTAGGCTGGCGGAGCGGGATGCCTGGATTGCTATTCTAGTGGCAATTGTTGAGGCGGTACTTTTTGCCCTGGTTTTTCTAGCCTTAGCCCGTCGGTTTAAAGGTCAAAATTTGGTGGAGATTGGGACCACTGTCTATGGCAAGTATTTGGGTACGGTAGTTGCCGCGCTATATGTCTGGTTTTTCCTATTTCTTGGGTCACTGGTGATGTGGGATTGTACGAAGTTTATCAACATCGTGATGCCTGAGACACCTCGTTGGGTCATTGCAGCTGCCTTATTATTGGTTTGCGCTACGGCTGTTCGTAATGGCATTGAGGTTATCGCTCGCTGCAGCCAGATCTTGGTACCGTTGGTAGTGGTCAGCATTGTCGGGGTCACCGTACTACTGTTCAAAGAGGTCCATCCGGAATATATAGAACCGATACTGGAGACCCCGCTCCTGCGGTTGTTCTTGGCTGCTCATGATGCCACAGTTTTCCCCTTGGCCGAGACGGTCGTCTTTTTAATGGTCATGCCATTTCTAAATGATCAGCATGAAGGTCGGCGTGCAGTCTTAAAGGGGATCGTCTTTGTCGGATTATTCTTGGCGCTCATTACTGCCCGCAATACCGCTGTTCTCGGCCCGGATGCAGGCATGTATGTCTATCCCTCTTTTACTGCGGCGCGCCGGATCAATTACGGTGAAACGTTTACTCGTCTGGAGCTGCTGGTTGCTTTTGAGTTTTTGATGACAGGTTTTCTTAAACTCTCAGTATTTTACTATTGTACCTGTCTAGGGCTGGCCCAGATCCTGGGTCTCCGGTCATATCTACCTCTGGTACTGCCGATCGGCGCGATTCTGGTGGCCTTATTTGCCAATAACTTTATTAATACCTCAGAATATATGGAGTTTGTCTACAAAACTATGCTCTTGCGGCACCCGATTTATGAATTCGGAATACCGCTGTTGACCTTAGTAATCGCGATCATTCGCAAGCTGCCCAAGGAGAGCAAGGAGTAGAATGATAATTTTGTTGGTACTGACCTTTGTGCTAATAGCGCTATTTGAAGTCCCCGGTTTGATCCACCGAAAATATTGGCGGGAACTGGTGGTCTTTGGCATCTTGTTGGTGATCGGCTTTGTCATGAACCTGCTCATTATGATTGGTAAGCCTTGGCCGCCACACGGAACGGCTATTACCAACCTGTATAAAGCAATCTTTCCGGGCTTTTTCGAACTGATAAAATTGTAAAGGCCGGCAGGTTGTCTGCCGGCCAAGACTAGTGAATCTAAACTGCGGCTTCTTTTTGTTGGGCAGCCAGATCTACCCCGGCGGCGAAAGCTTGCTTGTTTAGCTCAAGAAACTTCTCTGGAATAAGTTGGTCAATAGCCTCCTGCCAGGCTGTCTCCGGGATATCTCTAAGATAAGTCGAGAGGATGCCCAGCATGAGGATGTTGGCTACTTTAACGTTGCCTAGTTTTTCAGCCGCAAACTCAGCGCTAAAGCTAGCAAACTGAGGGCATTTTTCTGTAAGCTGCTCAATGATATCTCTGGGATAGGCTGCCATTCCGGTGGCGGTGGTTATCGGCTGCAGCATCGTGTCACTAAGCAGTAAGACTCCTTCATCAGATAGTAACGGGAAATGCCGTAGAGCTTCTAATCGTTCAAAGGCCACTAGATAATCAGCGGTTCCGTCCCCAAAGGTTGGGGCAAAGACTGCTTCCCCATAACGAACCTGGGTAATGACGCTGCCACCACGTTGCGCCATCCCATGGATTTCTGCGACTTTAACGTCAAAGCCAGCGTTTACCGCGGCTTGAGCAAGAACTTTACCTGCTAGGATGATTCCTTGGCCACCGACACCAACGAGAGCGATATTAGTTACCTTAGGCACTGGCTTCACCTACTTTCTTAATAGCGCCTTCCGGACAAATCTGTACACAGAGAGCACAGCCTATACATGCAGTCTGGTTGATCGCATTATGGCACCCGGCGACTGAGATTGCCGGACAGCCGATCTGGATACAAGAGTTACACCCAGTACACTGCGCAGGGTCGATGTAATACGGGTCCCGGCTTTTGCGAACCTTGAGGATGCACGGATGTCGCGAGATAACGACTGACGGGCCGTCAAAGGCGAGGGCTTCTTCGACCATGGCTTTGAATTTTTCCTGATTAAGCGGATCGACCACAGCGACATGCTCCACCCCGAGGGCTTCGACCAGCTTGGACAGGTTGACCGCTTTGGTTCGCTCGCCATGGAGGGTTACGCCGGTACCAGGATGGTCTTGGTGCCCGGTCATGGCGGTGGTCCGGTTATCCAAGATGACTACGGTGATCTTCGCCTGGTTGTAAACGGCGTCCAACAGCCCCTGAATGCCGGAGTGCAAAAAGGTCGAGTCGCCGATGACCGCCACTGTGTTTCCGGCATAATTTGGATCGGCCAGAGTTAAGCCTTCAGCCATACCGATACTGGCTCCCATACAGACACAGGAGTCGATTCCGGCGATCGGAGGCAGGGCTCCCAAAGTATAGCAGCCGATGTCGCCGGTGACCTTTACTCCCAGACGCTTTAACCCATAGATGCTGGCGCGATGAGGACACCCGGCGCACAGTACCGGTGGACGTTTAGCCAAAGGCTTGGGGTGGTTGCCAAACAACTCGTAGTCCGTTGGATAAAAGGCTTTCCGGACGATATCAGTGCTGAGCTCCCCGGTCTTCGGGATGATTTCTTTACCGGTAACCTCAATGCCTAGCGCACGGATTTGTTCTTCTAAAAATGGATCTAACTCTTCGACCACATACACTTTTTCAACTTCATTGGCGAAGATCCGGATTTGCTTTTCGCAGAGAGGATAAGTAATCCCCAGTTTTAGGATTGAAGCCTCCGGGAGAGCTTCTTTCACATACTGATACGAGACGCCTGAGGTAATGATGCCGATGGAGCGGTCGTTAAAATCATAGGTGTTTAGCTTGCTTTTCCAGATCCATTCGGCTAAATCTTCAAGGCGAGCTTCGACGAAGAGATGGCGGAATTTGGCATGAGCCGGAACCATCACCCACTTGGTCGGATCTTTTTCATATGGCACACGCGAAGACCAACGATGTTCGCCAAGCTCGACGAGGCTTTTGGAGTGTGAGATGCGGGTGGTGGTTCGTAACATCACCGGGGTCTCAAATTCTTCGCTGAGCTTCAAGGCGATGCCGACATAGTCTTTGGCTTCTTGACTGTTCGACGGCTCCAGAATCGGGACTTTCGCTAGACGAGCATAGTGGCGGTTGTCCTGCTCATTTTGTGAGCTGTGCAAACCTGGGTCGTCAGCTGAGACCAGCACCAGGCCACCACCTACGCCGGTATAGCTCAAAGTTAAAAACGGATCGGCTGCCACATTTAGCCCCACATGTTTCATCGCCACTAAGCTACGGGCACCGCCGAGCGAGGCGCCAATAGCGACCTCGAGGGCTACCTTTTCGTTGGGTGCCCACTGCGCTTTGATTTCCGGGTATTTTTTCATCGTTTCGAGAATTTCGGTACTCGGTGTCCCGGGGTAGGCGGTTGCCACCGTTACGTTGGCCTCATAGGCGCCGCGGCTGATTGCCTCATTGCCGGAGAGAAGTACTTTCACAAATGTTACCCCCTATATTTCTACGGTTAAACAAGTTTCGGTCGTTTGTCGATAACCCTTTTGGCCTTACCGGTAGTTCGTTCTATTGAATTATACTCTAACAGTTTTACTTTGGCTGTAACCGATAAAACCGCATAAAGCCTCTTCTCGATTTGGTGCTCTAAAGCCTTCAAATCTGCGTAATTATCTGTGAAGTAATCAGGCAGCAATTCCACATCAACCTCAAGGGTGTCAAGGTATCCTTGGCGGTCGACAACCAGCTGATAGAAGGGGGATACCCCTTTAATCTCCATCAAAACCGATTCAATCTGTGATGGGAAGACGTTAATACCTCGGATAATGAGCATATCGTCGGTTCGGCCGGTTACCTTTTCCATTCTAGCGGTAGTCCGCCCACACGCACATGGTTCAGTAAATAGTCTGGTGATGTCTTTGGTGCGATACCTGATGATCGGCAGCGCCTCTTTGGTCAGGGTGGTAATTACCAGCTCCCCATATTCTCCTGGCTCAAGTGGTTGAAAATCCGTGCGATCAAGAATTTCGGCGATGAAGTGATCTTCTGAGATGTGCATGCCACAGCGGCAGAGACACTCCCCAGCAAAACCGGGACCGCCAATCTCGCTTAAGCCGTAATTATCGGTAGCGGTCATCCCCCACCTGCTTTCGATTTCCTTACGCATATTCTCTGACCAAGGCTCACCGCCGAAAAGACCCAGTTTCACTTTGAGATTTTTGGCCGGATCTAATCCCATCTGCGTAGCAATTTCCGCCATGTACAAAGCATAGGATGGCGTGCTGATTAGGACGGTTGTTCCGAAATCCTCCATTAACATCAGCTGCTTTTCGGTATTGCCGGAGGAGGAGGGGATGACGGTCGCCCCGGCGCGTTCCAGCCCGTAATGCAAACCGAAACCGCCGGTAAAAAGGCCGTATCCGAAACAAATTTGCGCCACATCCTTACGAGTGACACCAGCTTGGGTCACCATTCGGGCGACCAGATCGGTCCAGTTTTCCAGATCCCTGGCGGTGTAACCAACCACGATCGGCTTTCCGGTGGTGCCGGAGGAGGCATGCAAACGGACGACCTCTTCTAGCTCCGTTGCAAACAGTCCATAAGGATAGTTATGACGCAGATCATCCTTGGTGGTGAGGGGCAGGTGCCTCAGATCTTCTAAATGTCGAATATCGCCGGGTTCAATCCCGATGTCGCGCATTTTACGCCGATAAAAAGGAACGCGGTCATAAGCGTACTGAACGGTCCGACGCAGCCCGGCTTGTTGAATCTCACGGTACTCATCCCTGGTTAACTGTTCATTTTTATCCCAAATCACTTTACGAGGTCCCCTTCCTTGGACCGATAGAGTTGGTCTTCGTCAACTATGGAGAACCCAGCTTGGCCGAGGACATCTATCGCTCGCTTGTTATCATCTGTTTTTAGTAATAGAAGAGCGCTGCGGGAGAAAGGATATAGATAGTTGACATTAATCCCCTCGTCTGCCAGGGCCCGGGTAACTTTGGCCAAGGCGCCAGGGGTATCCGGGATCTCTACGGAGATTACTTCATTAATTGTGCAGGTGAACCCGGCTGCTTTGAGCCTGGCTTCCGCCTCGGCAGGTCGATCTACCATCAGGCGCATAATACCAAAGTCTGTGGTATCAGCCACAGAGATCGCCCGTAGATTGATTCCCTCGGCGGCGAGCTCCTCGAGTACATCGGAGAGGCGCCCAGGTCGGTTTTCCAAAAATACCGAAATTTGTCGTGCAATCATCAAACTCGCCCCATTTCTAGTACAAAAAATCCATTGCACTGATTATTTCCACAGCAAATAAGGGTATCCTCCTGTATTATTCGTCCTCTACGCCAAAAGAGAAGAAAGAGAGGGAAATCATGCTAACCGGTCGAAGGAGGAAATTTCCTGGCAATTGCGGAAGAGATTCACAAATCATTCATTTCCTAATTGAAAGCAAAGAGGTGGCATTATGACCAGGGTACTTTACGAGAAAGAGCAGGTTTGTCCGATCTGCCACACAAATTTCCCCAAAATGATGGTTCGCAACTCCATGTGTTCAGTAGAAAAACGGGACACCGATTTTCGAGTTCAGTACCGCAACTGCAACCCCAACTGGTATATTATCGTCGTCTGTCCAGGCTGTGGTTATGCCGCTCCAAAAAGTAGTTTTTCCTCGGTGGGAGCAAGGGATCGGGAGGCTTTAGAACCGCTCTTAGCCGAGTTAGGACCCGTCGATCTTACAGGCAAACGGACCCTGCCGCAGGCGATTGAAAGTTTTGAACGCGCTATTAGGTGCTCAGAAGTCCGTAAGACCCGTCAGTCGGTCATGGGTGGCCTTTACCTCAAGACCGCCTGGTTGTACCGGGAGATGGGGGAAACCAACAAAGAACACCAGCTCCTCCATTGTGCCCTGGCGGCATACCAAAATGCCTACGAGCATGAACGTGATTTGGCGATGTCTATAGAAGATCTGACGTATCTGATCGGTGAACTGAATCGTCGGACCAAACGTTATGAAGAAGCTGTAATCTGGTTTAGCAAGGTTATCGAGATGAACGATGCCAAGCCGGGTACGATTCGCTTAGCCAGAGAGATGTGGCAGTTGGCCAGGGAGGCCTATCGGCGTGGACCTGCAGAGCATAGCATCGAGGAGGTCTGCTCTCTACAGGGGTCGGACCCTGAACTTGAACCCAAACTTGCCCCCGTGCCAAGCGAGGTTAAGCCCAGACGCCGGGGTAAGGTGCAGGTAAGTACGCAGTTATATGTCGATCAGTTGGACTGGCTAGAGAAGGTTGGTCGCTGGTGGGCAGGGGAGCCCAATCTTGACGCTGGAAGTTGCTTAAGAGCCTTGCTTGATCTGGTGGGCGACCTCTCGCCACAATCATTGCAAGTAAGCGATGAACAAGAACTTCAGAAAGCCTTTGCGGAGCATATTACTGCAAAGACTGGTGGTGGCATCAGTGTCAGCAATTAGGCGGATTGGTGTTTTAACAGGCGGTGGGGACTGCCCGGGGCTCAATGCGGTTATTCGGGCTGTAGTTAAAACGGCTGTGAACCGGTATGATCTTGAAGTAATGGGGATCAATGATGGGTTTGAAGGTTTAATCCAGGGTTGGATTAAGCCGTTGACCCCGGCAGATGTTGTTGGCATCTTGCCCCGGGGCGGGACAATTTTGGGTACCACAAATCGAGCCAATCCCTTTCAATATCCGTGGCCGGATGAGAATGGAATTATTCAGCCCAGAGATTGCACCGACCTAATCTTAGCAAATTTGGACCGCTTTGGCATTGAGGCCTTAGTAGTTATCGGCGGAGACGGTTCACTCAAAGTCGCCAGAGAATTAACGTCCAAAGGGGTCAAGATTATCGGGGTTCCCAAAACCATCGACAATGATTTGAATGCGACCGATGTAACCTTTGGTTTTGATACAGCTGTAAATACAGCTACGGATGCTTTAGATAAGTTACATACAACGGCAGAGTCTCACCACCGGGTAATGGTATTAGAGGTAATGGGCCGATATGCCGGTTGGATTGCCTTGCAGGCTGGGATTGCTGGTGGAGCAGATGTGATCTTAATCCCGGAGATCCCATATGACTTAGCCTCTGTATGTGCCAAAATTCTCCGCCGCGCTGAGCAAGGGAAAAAGTTTAGCATTGTCGTCGTAGCCGAAGGGGCCCGTCCCAAAGATGGTGAGATGGTGGTCGCCGAGTATACGGATGATACATTTGATCCAATTAAATTAGGTGGCATCGGCAAGAAGGTAGCTGATGATATTGCCAGAGAGTGTGCGGTTGAGACCCGGTCTTTGGTCTTAGGACATCTCCAGAGAGGTGGGAGCCCATCTGCTTTTGACCGGATTCTCGCCACCCGGTTCGGCGCTGCTGCGGTGAAGTTAATTGTGGAGGGCAAGTTTAACCGCATGGTTTGCTTGAATACCCCAGAGGTCACATCGGTTGATTTAGCCGAGGCGGTGCGGGAAATGAAGGCCGTTGACCCTCATGGGGATGTGGTTTTCGCCGCTAAATCAGTAGGTATTTGTTTCGGTGATTAAAAAAAGACTGCTGACAGAAGACTGCCAGCAGTCAAGGGACGTTTACTCGATTTAATTACTTGAGTAGAACGATTGAGCCATCAGCCTGGACACCGTGGCAAGCTTTGCAGTCAAAGTTTTTGTCGTTGACCAGGTGGGCTTTGTGCAATACCGGACCCATAGCCAGCTTGCCAGATTTGTGGCATTTTAGGCAGGAGTCGTAATCGGTGGTTGCCCCCAGGGATTTGTGCGGGCCTCCTAGTCCTTCGGCAATGTTGGTATGACAATCAGCACACCCTGCTGCCAAGGCCAAACCGCCGAAGCTCATCATGAACACGCTTACAACTGCTAAAATGATTGCAATCTTCTTCATCTCTAGTCACCTCCTTGATATAATCATAAGGAAAAAAAGCATATATATATGGTTATTACTACCAAGGTATAGTTTTTCCTCTTCTGGCAGATAAAATACTTTACTATTGGGTGAAAATGGTGAAAATTGGCGTTATTTCGGATACACATATACCATTGCGGGCTGTAGCTTTGCCGTCGATTGTTTTTTCGGCATTTGCTGATGTCGAATTGATCTTGCACGCCGGTGATCTGATCGAAGAGTCGGTTTTGACAGAATTAGCAGCTTTTAAGCCGGTCAAAGCGGTTTGTGGCAACTGTGACCCCTTTGAGTTAGAACTCAAATTACCCCATTCGACAATTATCGAGATCAACGGCTACCGAATCGGTCTGACCCATGGTCATCGTGGGAGCCAGCAATTGCCTACTCCGCTGCGCGCCCTGTCCCGATTTGATCGGGTTGATCTCGTGGTCTTTGGACATAGCCATGCTCCATATAATGAACTAGTCAATGGAGTGAGATTGTTTAATCCGGGCTCAGCGACCGATCGACGTAAGGAGCCGCGGTGCTCTATCGGTATTATTGAATTGGGGCAGGCGATAGAATGTCGGCATATTTTCATTTAAAGCCTCAATCCAGGCTTTTCGGGCTCTGCTTGTTTCTAGTCAGCTGCGTTATTGTACTTAGTTTAGCAAGCCTATCCTTAGCGGCAGTTGCCGATCCAGGACTCCTGGTAGTTCATTTTATCGATGTTGGTCAGGGTGACAGCATTTTAGTGCAAACTCCTGATGGTAAGGTGATGTTGATCGATGCGGGGGATCAGCGTTCCGGACGGGTGGTAGCCAGCTATCTGCGTGCACAGGGAGTTCGCCAGATCGATGTCTTGGTTGGTACCCATCCTCATTCTGACCATATCGGCGGGATGCCCGAGGTGATCAAATCTTTCCCGGTGGCCCAGGTTTACGATAGTGGGCGGGTACACACCTCGAAAACTTATGAAGAGTACTTGAAGCTCATCGACGCCAAAAACATTCCGTTTGCGCTGGCTAGAGCTGGGGATGCCATTCGGTTAGGCTCACAAGTCTCTGTTCAGGTTCTGTGGCCGGATAGTCCCCGCACGGTTCTTGATTACGGCGATTTAAATGAGTCAAGCATTGTGCTTTTGCTGGCCTATAAAGACGTAGCATTTCTCTTTACCGGTGATGCCGGTATAAAATCCGAACAAAAGTTTCTCGCCAAAGTGCCTAGGGGGCAGATTCAGGTGTTAAAAGTAGGCCACCATGGGAGCCGGTCTAGCACCGGAGTAGAGTTACTGCAAGCTACCAGACCACAGGTGGCGGTCATAATGTGTGGAGCTGATAACCCCTATGGACATCCACACAATCAGGTTACAGAGCGATTAACAGCGGCTAAGGCGATAATCCTCCGTACAGATCTTGCCGGTAGTATTGTCATTGCCACTGACGGCCAAAGCTATACCATTGGCGGGGTATCAGCGGTGACCACCGCTGGTGAGGATAGAGTTGCTCCTACCACAGCGCTGATCAATATTAACACCGCCTCAGCTGAAGAGCTGCAGAGCTTGCCGGGGATTGGTGAGACCTTGGCCAGGCGGATAATCGAATACCGGATCAAGGTCGGATTAATTACTGATGCGAATGAGCTGCTGCAAGTTAAGGGTATCGGACCGGCGACCTTGGATAAGATTAAGCCCCTCATCACTGTTTACTAGGAGGTTATAATATGCTAATACGTCTAACTGTGGACAGTCTGGAGGAAGGACAAGCTAGACTCTTAATTCGCCCGGAAGAAAAAGAGATCGTAATTTGGCCACTAGCCTATTTGCCGGCAGATATCCAAGAAGGTGATATTTTGAGTATTGAGATCCAACGCGATGAAGCAGAAACAGCTGAAGCGAAAAGCCGGGTAAAAAACTTGCTAAATCGTCTAATCGAGAAGGGCCAACAGTAATTGTGAAGCTTTGGCCATCTGCTCTTGATAAAGCCGCTCATCCGGTATAAGCTCTAGCGTAATGTGGAATACCCCTCCTTCAACAAGATTATCTCCACCGATTGGCAGCAACCACTCCTGCCCGTAGGCTGTCTGAATTGTAGCCCAGCCTTCATCATAGCAATCTAGTACCCCAAGGCAGGAGAAGGACAAATCTGCAGGTTTGGAGGCTGCCCTGGATAACCAGGCAAGGCTTAAGGCTAAGCCGAAGGCTGTAAACCAAAATAGTTTCTTCATGCTCTTATTTTCGCAAATTTATCTATTGGCGGCAACCGGCAATAAACCTGGTTGATGTCAATTTACAGCGACAGCCGTTTAAGCTTTGAGTGCCGTAATCTCACTTTTTCACTCTTTCTAGGGAAAATCTGCATCTCATATCCCAAATTGTCCCTGGACACCATAACCACCAAGAGGAGGTGTTTCGGGTGTCCGTAGGTTTAATTATCCTAGTCGGCCTTACCGTTGCCATATTCGCTGGTTTGGCAGACCGTGTCTTTGATCGGCTGAGGCTGACGGATTCTCAAGCGCTGCTATTTATCGTAGCCATTGCTATCGGAAGTTTTATTGATATTCCCATCGCTAATAATCCGGTTAGGGTCTCATTAAATGTTGGTGGTGGATTACTACCGATTGGCCTTGCCATCTATTTATTAATGCGCGCCGGAACGACCAAAGAGTGGACGAGAGCGATTGTGGCCACTTTAGTAACTGGCGTTGTTCTTTTGGGTGTTCGCTACTTGATGCGTGGATTTGGCCATGGCCGGGCCGACCTGATTGATCCGTTGTATGTAATCGGTATTGTCGGTGGCCTAGTTGGGTATATGGCTGGTCGGTCAAGAAGATCCGCTTTTATCGCAGCCACCTTAGGTGTGCTGTTTACAGAGGCGGCGTACTACTTCTCCGCTCTAACCCAAGGGGTGCAAGGAACGGTTAGCATCGGGGGCGCGGGCGGTTTCGACGCTACGGTGATCTCAGGGGTTCTCGCCGTCCTCTTAGCTGAAGCGATCGGGGAGACCAGGGAGAGGTTGGCTGGTGGTCCGGACGAAGAGCGAGAATACCCGCCCGGACTGCGGGTTTCCAATGTAGTTGATCAAAACAACCAGAGTAACGAAGACGATCAAGCCATAAAAAAGGAGGGGGAATGATGCGCAAACTATACATGGTCATCATCATCGCATTGATCTTTGGAGCGGTTATTCCGGTGTTCGGGTCAGACTTCTTTAACCAGCACGGGGGAACCGACTTCTTCACGATTGCAGATGAAGATGGAAAAATCATTTCCAAGCTTGCCTCTTTGGTTTCTGCCGGCGATTATTTGATAACCGAGGATGACTCCGGTTACAGGGTTATATCTGTAGATAAGTATCGGGCAACGGCGAAATACGAGGGGAAGGTCGATCTGAACCAGCCAGGGTGGGTGATGGTTCAGGAATCTGGGGATGAAAATGAGTCCGCTCGGGAAACGATGAGTATTCCTGTGCAAGCCGAGAAACCAAAGATCGGCCTTTATTTTACGCACAGTGAAGAGTCCTATGTGCCCAATTCCG